>JAGCDQ010000023.1 GCA_017651245.1 Bacteroidaceae bacterium
TGGTAGTATACTTGGTTTGGGACCAAGGGGTCGCACGTTCGAGTCGTGTCATCCCGACCAACAAAGGGCGCTTAGCTCAGTTGGTTCAGAGCGTCTGCCTTACAAGCAGAGGGTCGGCGGTTCGAATCCGTCAGCGCCCACACGGATGGACGAAGCATAAGCGAAGTCAATCTATTTGAAACTTATACGGATGGACGAAGCATAAGCGAAGTCAATCGGGTTTGAAGCCCACACGGATAGACGATAGGGAAATCTCCCTGTCGTCTTTTTTATTTTGAACCCTAATATAAAAAATGTAAAAACATGTTATGTTCCACGCATCTTATGGTGTTTGTTCCACATAAAATGCGTATCTTTGCACCAAGAATTGAATGGAAAGTAATAATGACAGATAAATAGTATCGGTATGGGAAAAATAATCGCGATGGCTAATCAGAAGGGTGGTGTGGGTAAAACGACAACAGCTATCAATCTGGCGGCAAGCTTAGCAGCATTGGAGAAGAAAGTGCTAGTTGTAGATGCTGATCCGCAAGCAAATGCTTCTTCTGGCTTAGGTGTTGATGTTCAAAAGGTTGATACATCTATTTATGATTGTATCATTAGCTCCGCAGATCCTCATGAAGCCATATATACGACGGATATAGATGGACTGGATATAATACCTAGTCATATAGATTTGGTTGGTGCAGAGATTGAAATGCTGAATGTTGAGAAGAGGGAGATGGTGTTAAAACGTATCCTTGACCCTTTGCGTTCAGAGTATGACTATATTTTGATAGATTGCTCTCCCTCATTGGGAATCATAACAGTCAATTCTTTGACAGCCGCAGATTCGGTGATTATTCCTGTTCAATGTGAGTATTTTGCATTGGAAGGAATCAGTAAGTTGCTGAATACAATTAGGATTATTAAATCGAAGTTGAATGCCGATTTGGAGATAGAGGGATTCCTGCTTACGATGTATGATTCTCGTTTGAAGTTGGCCAATCAAATATATGGTGATGTGAAACGCCATTTTCAGGAGTTGGTGTTTAAGACCGTTATACAGCGTAATGTCAAGTTGTCGGAGGCTCCGAGTCATGGTATTCCTTGTATCTTGTATGATGCGACATCTAATGGTGCAAAGAACTACGTATCTTTGGCTAAGGAGATTGTTGCCCATGATGGGAAATAATGGAACTTAAACGATACACATATATAGTATAGAAAAGATATGGCAGTAAGAAAGAAATTTGGTCCTGCTTTAGGTCGCGGCCTTGATGCTCTTATCTCGACAGAGGATGTGAGGACAGAGGGCTCATCGACAATTAATGAGATTGACATTAATCTGATTGAGCGCAATCCTAATCAGCCACGCCATGAGTTTGATGAAGAAGCTTTGCAAGAACTGGCTGATTCAATTGCAGAGATAGGTATCATTCAGCCTATCACTTTGCGTGAGTTGGAAAATGGCCGTTATCAGATTATCGCAGGTGAACGTCGTTGGCGCGCTTCTCAAAAGGCAGGACTTTCATCCATCCCTGCTTATATTCGCACAGCTAGTGACGAGAAGGTGATGGAGATGGCTCTGATAGAGAACATACAACGTCAAGATCTTAATTCCATCGAAATAGCATTAGCCTACCAGCACCTGATTGATGAGTATAATCTGACACAAGAGAAATTGAGTGAGCGTGTTGGAAAAAAACGTGCCACTGTGGCTAACTATTTGCGATTGTTGAAGTTGCCAGCTCCTGTCCAAGTGGCCATTCAGAATCATCATATTGATACAGGGCATGCACGTGCATTGCTTGCTCTAGATGACCCTAGAACTCAATTGAAACTGTTTAAGGAAATACAAGATAAGGGCTATTCCGTTCGTCAGGTTGAGGATCTGATTAAGAAAATTAACGAGGGGAATCAGTCTCATATACAGTCAGTGGTGAAACCTAAACTGATGCCTGAGGAATATGAGGCGTTGCGTGAATTGCTTTCTCAGCAGATAGGAGTAGAAACAAAAGTGTCATGCTCTCCTAAAGGTGGTGGTAAAGTGTCCATTCCATTTAAGGATATTGATGATTTACGCCGTATCGTTTCTTTATTAAAGAAATAGCATTATAGAATAGATGTTGAGACATATTGCTCTGACATATCGTATTTGTATTGTTCTTTTGTTGACATTTCTCCCTTTGGATGTTTTCTCACAAAAAACAGAAGAGGAGGGTGGTGTTCCGTTGGCACGTTTTCATCGAGAGGGGAAACAGCGTGTAGTTGCTGATTCGCTTGCCGATGACACGATTCGTTATGGGAATGTGGTTCTGACAGGACGGATTGATTCCATCCGAAGAGAAAAGGAATATGTTGAACTGATGCACCAACAGATGGATAGCTCTGTTGTTCGTCTTTCCATCAATGCGGATTCATTGAGAAAGTATGTGAATCCCATAAGTAGGGAGCGTTTCATTCCTGATCCAAAGAAGGCCTTATGGCTTGCTATTGTGTTTCCTGGAGGTGGACAGATATACAATCGTAAATACTGGAAACTGCCTTTGGTGTATGGTGGCTTCTTGGGGTGTATGTATGCGATGACATGGAACAATACGATGTATCGAGATTATTCTCAGGCATATATAGACATCATGGATAGTGATGAAAACACGAAAAGTTATGAGAATTTCATTCCTGCCAAATATGATGTGAAAGCAAATAAGACGCGTTTGCAGGATGTCTTTAGACGCAAAAAAAATTACTATCGCCGATTCCGCGACTTGAGCATGTTTTGTATGATAGGTGTGTATGCCCTGTCCATCATTGATGCCTATGTGGACGCCGAATTATCGAGTTTTGATATTAGCCGCGATTTGACCATGAAAGTCTATCCGACAGTTATTCATGAGAAATATTCAGCCATGAGGACAGCGGGTGTGAACACTAATGCTTACGGCTTACAGTGTAGTTTTAATTTTTGAAAACCAATTTATAAAGAGATATATGAATAAAAAAATTGTTGTTACGTGTTTATCCATATTGTTCGCATCATTGAGTTTTGCTCAAGACGAAGTGATCATGGATGATGATAGCGTTAAAGTCGAAGCCTTTGACATGCCAGAAGGAATGCTTATCAGTGAAGAGGAATTGATGAAAGACCCTTCAAACCTTAATAACCTGTCAGAAGGGGCAGGTTCGAATCGTGTGCTTTCATACGATGATTCAGTGCTTGTGAGCAGGCTCTCTCGTATTCCTACCACGATAGAGATGCCTCTTAATGATGTCACTCGTAAGTTTATAGATACATATAGCACACGTATGAAGGGTTCCGTTGCCATCATGCTGGGTTCTGCTAATTTTTACAATCCTATCTTTGAAGAGGCATTGGAACGTTATGGATTGCCATTGGAACTTAGGTATTTGCCAGTTATAGAATCCGCTTTGCGCCCAACCGCTACATCCAGAGCTGGTGCTGCAGGCTTGTGGCAATTTATGATTGGTACAGGTAAGCGTTATGGGCTTGAAGTGAACACCTTGGTGGATGAACGTCGTGACCCCATCAAATCTAGCGAGGCTGCAGCACACTATCTGAGTGACCTTTATGATATGTTTGGTGATTGGAGTTTGGCTATTGCCGCATACAACTGTGGAGAGGGAAATGTTCAGAAAGCAATTACCCGTTCAGGTGGTCAGGAGGGAGCAGACTTTTGGTCTATCTACAATCGTCTACCTCGTGAGACTCGTGGTTATGTACCTGCATTCATTGCAGCAACATACATCATGAATTATTATTGTGAACATGGTATTGTGCCTCACGAAGCCACACTTCCTTTAGAGTCTGACACTATTATTGTAGCTCGTGAAGTGAGTTTTGCCCAGATTGCTTCCAAGTGTCATGTCTCGGTAGATGAACTTCGTGCCATCAATCCTCAGTACCGCAAAGACATCGTTCCTGCCGATTATACCTTACGTTTGCCTGCTGGCTCCATTGAAGATTTCCTTTTGTATGAAGACAGCATCTATGGCTTGAACGTCAAGAATGGGATGTTGGCTTCGGGTACTCGCCGATCCATCACAGAAGATATTGAGAACACCCCAGTGGAGCAGACTCCTGCAAGCACGACAAGAAATGTATATACCAATAATAAGAAGTCACGTTCAACGCGTTCAACACGTACTCGTAATAAACAGCAGCAGGCACGCAACGTGTCCGTGAAGAGTGGAGACACCCTTTCTTCTATTGCAAAGAAAAATGGAACGACTGTGAGCAAACTGCGTCAACTCAATGGTATCAAGGGAGACATGATACGTCCAGGACAGAAAGTTCGTGTGAAGTAAACTTGTGGCTGGTGTGAGTGTTATTTGTATGGATTATTAACTGATATGAAAGGGATGCTTATGGAAGACATAATCATGTCCAATACAGAGCAAGAGGAACAACTGATAAACGCTGAGTTTCAGAAGTTGATAGATGCTTATCTGGCTAGTCCTCATCGAAAGAAAGTTGACCTCATTACAAAAGCTTTCAATTTCGCCAAACATGCACATAAAGGAGTGCGTCGTTTGTCTGGCGAGCCATACATCATGCACCCAATATCTGTTGCGCAGATTGTATGTATTGAGATTGGATTGGGTTCCACTTCGATCTGTTCAGCCCTCCTTCACGATGTGGTGGAGGACACCGATTACACGGTGGAGGACATCGAGAACATGTTTGGTCCAAAGATTGCTCAGATTGTTGATGGCTTGACTAAAATTTCAGGTGGCATCTTTGGCGACCATGCTTCGGCACAAGCTGAGAATTTCAAGAAACTGCTTCTGACGATGAGTGATGATATTCGTGTCATTCTCATCAAGATAGCCGACCGCCTGCACAATATGCGCACGTTGGGTAGCCAGGCTGTGAACAAGCAGTACAAGATTGCTGGTGAAACGCTATACATCTATGCGCCTCTTGCTAATCGTTTAGGCTTGAACTCCATCAAGACGGAACTGGAGGATTTGAGTTTTAGATTTGAGCATCCAGATGAGTATAAGGAGATAAAAACGAAGTTGGAGGCTACACAAGCAGAACGTGATACAGTCTTTGACCAATTTGCAACTCCAATTCGTGCTGAATTGGATAGCATGGGGATTAACTATGAGATGAAGCAGCGTGTCAAAACGCCATATTCTATTTGGCGGAAAATGCAGACGAAGCATATTCCGTTTGAAGAGATTTATGACATCTTAGCCGCACGTATCATTTTTGACCCACAAGATATTGATACAGAATTGAATGATTGTTTCAATATCTATGTCAAACTCTGTAAGATATATACATCGCATCCAGACCGTACACGCGATTGGGTGAGCCATCCTAAAGCCAATGGTTATCAGGCGCTTCATGTCACCTTGATGTCTAAACAGGGTGAATGGATTGAAGTGCAGATTCGTTCTCGTCGGATGGATGAAATTGCCGAGAAAGGTTTTGCAGCACATTGGAAATACAAAGATGGTGATAAGACTGAAACCTCTTCTGAGAAGGAATTGGACAAGTGGCTTGCTACAATTAAGGAGATACTTGATGACCCTCAGCCCGATGCAATGGACTTCTTGGATACCATCAAGCTGAATTTGTTTGCATCAGAGATTTTTGTCTTCACTCCGAAGGGTGAGATCCGTACGATGCCGGCAGGTAGCACGACACTTGACTTTGCTTTTAGCATTCATACTTTTGTAGGAAGCCACTGCATTGGTGCAAAGGTGAACCATAAGTTAGTTCCCATCAGTTACAAGTTGAATAGTGGTGATCAAGTGGAGATTCTTACCTCAAAGTCCGTGCACCCCACTCGTGAATGGCTGAATATTGCTACGACTGCGAAGGCGACGACGAAGATACTGTCCATTCTTCGCAAGGAGGAACGGGAACTGCGTAAGAAGGGAGAACAAGATTTGGATGAATTCCTTGGAAAGAATGATATCATCAGGGATTCTATGATTGTTGACAAATTGTGCAACCTGCATGGTTTGTCCAAGCCAGATGTTTTGTATGTGGCGATTGCAGAGGGCAAGGTGAAACTCGGTCGTGCAGACCTTGATATGTTAAAGGGTAAGAGTGAAGGTGGTGGTTGGAAAAAGCTCTTCTCTTTTGGCAAGAAAGCAGTGAAGCCAATCACCAAGAAAAAGGAGACGGTGGGTCCTGATTTTGACAAGAAAAAGACATTGATTTTGACGGAAGAATCCATTCTGGACAAATATACGCTGGCAGATTGTTGCAACCCCGTTCCTGGCGATGTGGTGATGGGATATATAGATGATGAAAGGCATATCGTCATTCATAAATTGCAATGTCCTCACGCAGAGAAGCTGAAGGCTAACCATGGCAATCGAGTTTTGGCTGCTAAATGGGAAATGGGTAGAATGTCATTGTTCCCCGTTTCTATTCATGTGAAGGGATTTGACAAGTTGGGACTTCTCCACGAGATGACACAGGTGATTTCACAGCTTCATGGGGTCAATATCCGTAAGTTGGAGGTGGAATGTGATGACGGCATTTTTGAATGCACCGTACAGATGTATGTGCATGACACCAAAGAGGTGGATGATATTATAGAGGGCCTTCGTGAAATACAGGATGTGAAAGAAGCCTCTCGTATATAAACAAATATAAAACAAGGAAAGACAATAATATGAATAAGAAATACGTTATAATGTGTGTGATGGGCTTGGCACTTTCGCTCAACGTTCTTGCACAAAGAATCTCGTTTGACAAGACGGTGGTGAATGCAGGTTCAACCATTTGGAAGAAGCCTGTGACGGCGGTGTTTAAGTTTACGAACAAGGACAAGTCGCCATTGTTGATTAGGGAAGTGGATGCAGGGTGCGGCTGTTTGACGACAAAATGGACGAGAGACCCTCTATTGAAAGGAGATGATGGAGAGATAAGCATCACGTATGATGCCATGATGTTGGGGCATTTTGACCGATATATCGATGTCTATACCAATGCGGATGAGAAGCCTGTACGCATTAGGATGAAGGCTTTGGTGAATAATGGCGAGAAACGGACGCTGGAAGAACTCTACCCATATAGCATAGATGAAATTCTGTTGAGCACGAACAATGTGGAGTTTATGGATGTAAATTCTGGCGATTCAGTGAAGGCGGAGATCGAGATTCTGAACAATGGCTCAACGGTCTATACCCCGATGCTGATGCACTTACCCTCTTATATCACTGCAGAATATGTTCCGGAGATGATTGCACGAGGACGTAGAGGAAAGATTGAGTTGACCCTGCATAGTGATAAACTGCAAGACTTGGGCCTGAATCAGACCAGCATCTATTTGGCGCGATTCTCGGGCGATAAAGTGAGCTCCAGCAATGAAATTGCGGTTTCAGCAGTACTGCTGCCTGATTTGCATTTTGCCGAAGAGTTCACGAAAAAACCTAACTTCCAAATTTCCACCACAGAACTGGATATCGGCAAATTAGGGAAGAAAACGAAATTGACAGGACAGGTGAAACTCAGCAATAAGGGAACAGGCGTGCTGAAACTGAGCAAGATACAGGCGTTCAATCAAGCCATCACCGTATCTCTGCCCAAGACGGAACTCCAACCTGGTGAAGAGGTGAAGATGCAGGTGACCGTAGACGCTCGCTTCTTGGGAATGTCAAAAGCACAACCTCGTGTGCTCATCATTACCAACGATTCCAATCATCCCAAAGAGGTGGTGAATGTGCACTTCGAGAAGTGAATGATACATGACCGTTTCCCTTCATAAACATGATTGGCTCCGTTCATGATACATGACTGATTCCGCTCATGATGATGACTGACTCGAATCATGATGATGGCAGATAAAAGTTAAGTTTAACGTACGTTAAAGTATAAAATGGAACATCCAGAGAACAGTGCTGAATATGCTGGCTTGCAAGTGAATGCAGGCGTAGAACAGCCATCTATTGTGAATCCTTATCTGAAGCAGATGAGGAAGAAAAGGCAGAAGTTATTTACTCCTGCCGAATATGTTGATGGCATTCTGAAGGGGAATGTCAGCATGTTGAGTCAGGCTGTTACGCTGATTGAGAGCGTGTTGCCCGAACATCAGGCAATTGCTCAGGAGGTGATAGAGAAATGTCTTCCTTATTCTGGCAATTCCGTGAGAATCGGCATCAGTGGTGTACCCGGAGCAGGTAAATCCACCAGTATTGACGCTTTTGGCGTGCATCTGTTGGAGAACTATGGAGGGAAATTGGCAGTCTTGGCCATCGACCCTTCTTCCGAGAAGACCAAGGGAAGTATTCTGGGTGACAAGACTCGAATGGAGAAATTGGCGGTTCATTCCAAGTCGTTCATTCGCCCTAGTCCGACCGCAGGCAGTTTGGGCGGTGTGGCTCGCAAGACCCGTGAGACTATCATCTTATGTGAAGCGGCAGGTTATGATAACATCTTTGTTGAGACAGTGGGAGTGGGGCAGAGTGAAACCGCATGCCATTCAATGGTTGATTATTTTCTCTTGATTCAGTTAGCAGGTACGGGTGATGAACTGCAAGGCATCAAACGTGGCATCATGGAGATTGCTGACGGCATTGTCATCAACAAGGCAGACGGAAGCAATGTGGATAAGGCTGAATTGGCTGCTTCCCATTTTCGGAACGCACTCCATCTTTTCCCTGTACCAGATAGTGGCATTGTGCCTGAGGTTATGTGCTATTCAGGTTTCTACGAACTGCACATCGACGAAGTGTTGGAGATGATATTCCGCTACATCAACAAGGTGAAGGATAGTGGCTATTTCCAGTATCGTCGGAACGAGCAGTCGAAATACTGGATGTACGAGAGCATCAACGAGCATTTGAAAAATAGTTTCTACTACAATCCAGCCATTAAGGGCATGATTGACAATATGGAGAAGGAAGTGCTGGGAGGACAGATAACCTCGTTTGTGGCTGCCAAGAAACTCTTAGATACGTATTATGAGACGCTTAAGTAAATACATCATCTGTTTGGCATTTCTCTCTTTTGCCACCTCCTTGTGGGCACAGGATGGAAAGTTGGGGTATCAGTTCCTGAATATCCCTGTCAGTGCGCATTCTGCCGCATTGGGTGGTGCCAATATCAGTATTGTCGAGGATGATGCCAGCATGATGTGGACGAATGCCGCTTTGATGACAAATGTGTCTGATAACAGCATTGTGCTTGGTTACAATTCTTACATCCGTTCCAGCCACCTCATGTCTGCGGGTTATACGAAGGCGATAGGGGAGAGAGGAACTTGGGCGTTAGGTGCTCAGATGTTGGATTATGGCAAGATGGACGAAACGAATGAGGAGGGTTCGGTGGTTGGTTCTTTCTCTGCCAAAGACTTGAATTTCCAGACTTCTTATTCCTATATGTTAAGTGATTACTGGAGTGGTGCCATCACGGCAAAAGTTTTGTTGAGCAACTATGCCAACTATTCCAGCACTGCCTTGGGTGCAGATTTGGCTTTGAATTATTTTGATGAGGCGCATGGTTTCTCGTTCTCAGCCGTTGGACGTAATTTGGGTGGACAGATCAAGTCTCTTTATGATGACGGCACTAAGGAGTCATTGCCATTTGATTTGGCATTCGGCATGAGTAAAGACTTTGCCAATGCCCCTTTGCGTGTGTCGCTGACAGCTGACGATGTGACTAATTGGGACGATGTGAACTTCATTCAGCATTTTGTATTAGGTCTGGATATTCTTCCTTCCTCCAACACATGGGTGGCTCTCGGTTACAATTTCCGTCGGGCACATGAAATGAAGGTGGCGAATAAGAGAAATTGGTCTGGCTTCAGCATTGGAGCAGGATTGAATGTGAAGAAATTCAAGGTGGGTGTCACCTATGGAAACTACCATGTTGCGGCGTCCTCTCTATTGATAAATGCAGGTTTTTCATTATGAAGAAGATTATTATTGCGATAGATGGTCATTCGAGTTGTGGAAAGAGTACGATGGCCAAGCAGTTGGCAAAGGAAATAGGCTATGTGTATGTTGATACGGGCGCTATGTATCGTGCTGTGACGCTATATGCGATGCGGAACGGTATGTACCCCGATGCAGGCATTCAGGAAGAGGCACTCAAGGCTGCTGTTGATGCGGGCAAGATTCAAATATCTTTCAAGTTTAATGCTGAGACTGGTCGCCCTGACACCTATTTGAATGGTGAGAAAGTGGAAGATGAGATTCGTCAGATGGAGGTGAGCAATCGTGTGAGTCCTATAGCAGCACTTCCGTTCGTGCGTGCTTTGCTGACAGAACAGCAGCAGGCTATGGGAAAGGAAAAGGGCATCGTGATGGATGGTCGTGATATTGGAACGGCAGTCTTTCCACAGGCAGAGATGAAAGTGTTTGTAACGGCGACGGCAAAAGTGCGGGCACAACGTCGCTACGAAGAACTGTTGAGCAAGGCAAAGACTCAAGAAGAGTTGGCTGCCCTGAGTTTTGATGAGGTGCTGAAGAATGTGGAGGAGCGTGATTACATTGATTCTCATCGTGAGGTTGCACCTCTGCGACAGGCAGAAGATGCGCTGGTGCTCGACAATTCTGAGATGACACGTGAGGAACAGAGCGCATGGCTTTTGGCAAAATATCAGGAAATTGTAGCGAAATGCTGATAGAGATAGACGAGGGTTCGGGTTTCTGCTTTGGTGTGACGACAGCCATCAAGAAAGCAGAGGAGGAGTTGGCAAAGAGTGATTCGCTCTATTGCTTGGGCGACATCGTACACAATGGACGCGAGGTGGAGCGGTTGAAAAAGATGGGTTTGACTACAGTGGAACATACTGACCTGAATTCCTTGCATAACATCAAGATGCTGCTTCGGGCACATGGAGAGCCTCCTCAGACCTACATGAAAGCTAAAGAGCAGAATATCCGTGTGATTGATGCGACGTGTCCTGTGGTGCTGAATTTGCAGAAACGCATCCGTAAGGCATACGAGGCAGGTGGACAGATTGTCATCTATGGCAAGAACGGTCATGCAGAGGTGGTGGGTCTTGTGGGACAGACAGACGGCACCGCCATTGTCATTGAGAATCTCGAAGATGCCAAGCAGTTGGATTTGAGTCAGGATATCCAGTTGTTTTCGCAGACGACGAAATCGCTGGAAGGTTTCCGTGAGATTGTCAGCTACATCGAGGCGAATATGAAGGAAGGAGCCCACTTTCAATACTTTGATACCATCTGCCGTCAGGTGGCGAACCGCATCCCCAACATCATGGAGTTTTCCTCCAGACATGATGTCATCCTTTTCGTGTGTGGGAAGAAGAGTTCCAATGGAAAAGTGTTGTACAATCAGTGTCTGTCCGTCAATCCGCACACTTACATGATTGATGACCCCTCAGAGATAGATTTTAACTGGTTCAAGGGAGTTGAATCGGTGGGAATCTGTGGTGCGACAAGCACTCCAAAGTGGTTGATGGAAGACTGTAAAAGAAGAATTGAAAATGAACAAGCTTGACTACGAAATCATAGAACTGCCTAAGATTGTTGACCCACGTGGCAATCTGACTGTGGCTGAGCAGATGAAGAACGTGCCGTTCGACATCAAGAGAGTGTATTGGACCTATGACGTGCCAGGTGGAGAAAGTCGTGGCGGTCATGCCCACAAAGTGCTTTATCAGTTGATTGTGGCTATGAGTGGTAGTTTTACTGTTACCCTTGATGATGGCGAAAAGCGCAAGACGATCTTGCTCAACCATCCTTGGCAGGGACTGCTTATTAAGCCTGGCATGTGGCGTACTTTGGATGATTTCTCCAGTGGTGCTGTTTGCATGGTACTTGCAAGTGAACTTTTTGATGAGGATGACTATATTTACGACTATGACGAGTTTTTAAACTATAAAAGATGTTCGAGATAAGAAGATACACCTCCGCAGATAAGGTGCTTTGGGACAAATACGTGGCGAAGGCACGGAATGCAACCTTTCTCTTCTATCGCGACTATATGGATTACCATAGTGATCGCTTCGAGGACTATTCCTTGCTGTTCTTCGTGGGCAATCATCTTCACTCCATCATGCCTGCTAACATCGTGGGTGAGATTCTCTATTCACATCAGGGCCTGACCTATGGAGGATTGTTGATGGACAAGGATGTGACGGTCACGGATGTCATTCAGTTGTTTAAAGAACTAAATCTGTATTTACATAACGCGGGCATCCGCAAGGTGGTCTATAAGCCTGTCCCTTGGGTTTATCATCAGCTTCCGTCAGAAGAGGATCTGTATCCCTTGTTCTGGGTGTGCAAGGCACGTCTTGTGACGCGTGATATTGGCACCACCATCTTCATGCAACAGCATCTGCGTTGGCGTAAAGACCGTCAGCGTCGTTTGCGCCGGGCACAGCAGATAGGGGTGGAAGTGGTGCGAACCGATGATTTTGCTTCATTCTGGCAGGTGCTTGAAGAGAACCTGATGGCTCGTCATCAAGTGCATCCTGTCCACACTTTAGAAGAGATCGAGTTATTGTATGCCCGTTTCCCGCAGAATATCCTTCAATACAATGCCCTGCTGAATGGACAGGTGGTGGCAGGCATGACTTTCTATCTGACACCACAGGTCCTGCATGGTCAGTATTGTTCCTCCAACGATGTTGGTAAGGAATGTGGTGCGGTGGATGCCCTCCATGACTATGTGATGCACCATGAGTTCCCTGATATCCCCTATATGGATTTCGGACGATCAACCGAAGGCGATGGTTCCGTGTTGAATGAAGGACTGGTGACGCAGAAAGAAGGCTTTGGAGGCCGCACGATATGTTACGACACTTATGAATGGAACGTATGAATATACCCTATCTTGATCTGAAGGCAGTGACGGCTCTGCATGGTGATGAGATACAGCAAGCTGTAGCAGACGTGGTAGGTAGCGGATGGTACCTGCAAGGGAAGGCTGTGCAGCGATTTGAGCAGCACTATGCCGACTATATAGGCACCCGGCATTGTGTGGGTGTGGCGAATGGACTAGATGCGCTCATTTTGACGTTGAGGGCATACAAGGAACTTGGATGGATAGGGGAGGACGATGAGATTATAGTACCAGCCAATACCTTCATAGCTACTATCTTGGCAATTACAGAAAACGGGCTGAAACCCGTCTTCGTGGATGTCAATGTTGATACGCTTGACCTTAATCTCACTCAGTTGGAGCAGTCCATTACCTCACGAACCAAAGCTATGATGCTTGTTCATCTCTATGGGCGTTGTACTTACAACGAAGCCATCAAGAGCCTCTGCGAGAAAAACGGAATCCTGCTGATAGAAGACAATGCCCAAGCCCACGGCTGCCGATATGGGGAAAGACGTACAGGCTCTTTAGGAAATGCAGCCTGTCACAGTTTCTATCCAGGCAAGAATCTCGGAGCATTGGGCGATGGTGGTGCTGTGACCACCAATGATGTAGAATTGGCACAGGTTATTCGTTCCATTGCCAACTACGGGTTTGAAAAGAAATATGTGGCGACTTACAAGGGTAGGAACAGCCGATTGGACGAAGTGCAGGCGGCTGTGCTTGACGTGAAACTGAAATACCTAGATGAGGACAACTGCAGACGACAAGCCATCGCGCACACCTACTATCATCAGATACAGAATGAGACTATACGCTTGCCCCGTCTGATGGACAATGGTAACAACGTCTATCATATCTTCCCAGTCTTTACTTCCTATCGCGATGCCTTGCAAGACTCATTACAGAACAAAGGCATTGGCACCCTCATCCACTATCCCATACCTCCTCACCAGCAAGCATGCTATAAGGAGTGGGAACACCTCTCCCTTCCTGTTACTGAGAGGCTGGCAAAGGAAGAACTGAGCCTTCCCCTCCATCCTGCCATGACTGACCAGGAAGTGGCGTTTGTAGTAGAGGCACTTAACTCATAATTTTCAACTTCAACTATCAATTCTCTCAATATGGCTGAAATTAAAACAATCGGAATCATCACATCGGGCAATGATGCCCCAGGAATGAACTGTGCCATTCGCGCCGTCACCCGTTCCGCCATTTATAACGGTCTTAAAGTGAAAGCTGTCTTGCATGGCTACAAAGGACTCATCGAAGGTGACATTGTCGAATTCGAAACTCAGAGTGTCAGTAATATTATTCAGTATGGAGGCACCATCCTCAAGTCTTCCCCTTCCAAGGACTTCAAGAACCCTGAAGGTCGCAAGAAGGCATATGAGAACCTTGTCAAGGAGGGAATTGACGCCCTCATTGTGATAGGAGGCGACGGCACCATCCACGGAGCACGCATTTTTGCACAGGAATTTGACTATCCCTGCATCGCTATCCCTGCCACTATCGACAATAACCTCTGCGGCACCGACACCACCATCGGCTACGACACAGCCCTTAACACCATCATGCAGACGGTCGATAAGATTCGCGACACTGCCACTAGCCACGAACGCCTCTTCTTCGTTGAGGTGATGGGCGATGGTGCTGGTTTCCTTGCCCTCAACAGTGGTATTGCGGCAGGTGTGGAAGAAGCTATCGTGCCCACCGTCGAAGTGGAAGAAGAGCAACTCCGCCATTTCATTCAGAAGGGATTCCGCAAGATTAAGGGAAGTTCCGTCGTGCTTGTGGCAGCCAACGAACAGACAGGTGGGGCCATGCACTATGCCGAGCTCGCCAAAAGCCAATACCCAGAACTCGATGTGCGTGTATCCATTATCGGTCATGCCCAACGAGGCGGACATCCCACTGCTCATGACCGCATCATCGCCAGTCGTATGGGAGCCGCGTCCATTCAGGCCATCCTCAAGGGACTTCGCAACGTCATGGTTGGCATTGACAACGACGAGATTGTCTATGTGCCTTTCTCCCGTGCCATCAAGGAAGATCGTGCCATTGACCGCAATCTCCTCGATATCTTGCATAACATCTCCATTTAACAAAAATCCATAACAATAAAGCATCCAGCTGTCTTCATGATGACTGGATGCTTTGTTTCATTTCTCTACGATCAAAATGTTTCACTTCACATATGTCTTGATATCCTTACCACACAACTATTCATGGTTAATTCATACGTAACTCAAACCCTTGGAAACGAAGATGTCGTTGTTCATTTTATACCATGACTGACGAGGTTTCCCGTTTTTAACGCTGATAGCAGAAATAGTGTTTGCGCACTTTCTTGGAGGCGAGCGACGTGTTGAGCATGTCGCTCGCTTCGATGATGTCGCGGGTGGTGCCGTCGTTGAAGCGGATTTCAATCTGGTCGTCATCGAGGCTGTACATGTCCTTGCCCACCTCAATGTCGGAGATGAGGTAGTTGGCTTCGTCGGGGGTGACGTGGTAGCGGTGGGCGAGTTCGGCGAGTTTCTCCTGACGGTGCTCGTCGGAGAAGGGTTCGTCGCTGGTCTCCACCTTGAAGATGTTGCGGTTGACGAAGTCGCGGCTGAGGAGGGAGAGGATGGGGTCGGGATGGTTGCACCATGCCTTGAGGGCGCTCCAGATGTCGTTGTCGTCGAGGGCAAGGTAGTGCCGGAGGCACTCGGGATGGGTGAGGAAGGTGTCGCGGTCGATGTTGTTGGAGAGGAAGAAGAGGAGGGGAGTGGAGAGGTTGGAGGTTTGAGGTTTGAGGTTTGAGGTTTGGGAGGCTCGCATGAGTTGCTTGGCGCGGAGGAGGGCGTTGATCATGACGTGCTCGGCTGCGACGGAGGTCTTGTGGAGATAGACTTGCCAGTACATGAGGCGTCGGCTGACGAGGTAGTTCTCGATGGAGTAGATGCCTTTCTTGTCGACGACGAGCTGGTCGTCGATGACGTCGAGCATGTCGATGATGCGTGAGGAGCCGATGTTGGCTTCGTTCACACCGGTGAAGAAGGCGTCGCGCTTGAGGTAGTCGAGGCGGTCCATGTCGAGCTGTGAGGATATGAGCTGATGAAGGAAGCGCTTGGGGTAGTCGTCCTTGAAGATCTTGATGGCGAGGGTGAGTTGTCCGCGGAACTCTTCGTTCATCTGTTCCATGACCATGAGGGAGATGTCTTCATGGCTGACACCGCTCATGAGGGTGTGCTCGAGCACGTGGCTGAAGGGTCCGTGCCCGATGTCGTGCAAGAGGATGGCTGCCTGCACCGCCTCGGCTTCGCTGTCGAAGATGAAATGCCCTTTCTGCTGAAGGGACTGTATCGCCTTGCCCATCAGGTGGAATGCGCCTAACGAGTGCTGGAAACGCGTGTGCTGTGCGCCAGGATAGACGATGTTGGCTCCGCCCAGCTGCTTGATGCGGCTGAGACGATAGAAGGCTGGGTGACGCACGATGTCGAGGAGGATGCCTCGTGGCACTCGGATGAATCCGAATACGGGGTCGTTGATGATTTTTGCTGTTTCCACCTGAGGGGGTTGAGGTTTGAGGTTTGAGATTGGAGGTTTACAGTTTACAGTTTACGGTTTAGAGGGGAGGAGCTTGGCCATTTGCTCTGCCACTTTCTGGGCTTCTTGTGCTGCCACTTCGGCGAAGCGTTCGGTCTTGTCGGCATAGATGATGGCACGGGAGGAGTTGACGATGAGACCGCAGTCCTTGGTCATGCCGTACTTGCACACTTCTTCGAGGCTGCCACCTTGTGCACCGATGCCGGGCACGAGCAGGAAGTGGTCGGGAGCTACCTTGCGGATGTCCTCAAACATCTGTCCCTGTGTGGCACCCACCACGTACATCATGTTGTCGGCGTTGCCCCATTCCTGACTCTTCTTGAGGACTTTCTCGAAAAGACGCTCGCCGTTCTGGTCGGTGGTGAGCTGGAAGTCGTGGCTGCCCTTGTTGGAAGTGAGTGCCAGGAGGATGACCCACTTGCCTGGATACTGGAGGAATGGAGTCACGCTGTCCTCGCCCATGTAGGGAGCGACGGTGAGGGCGTCGAGGTTGATTTCCTCGAAGAAGGTGCGGGCATACATGGCGCTGGTGTTGCCGATGTCGCCACGCTTGGCATCAGCGATGATGAAGTGGTCGGGATAGTTCTTGTTGAGGTAGGAAATGGTCTTCTCGAACGAGATCCAGCCCTTCACGCCCATGCTCTCATAGAAGGCGAGGTTGGGCTTGTAAGCCACGCAGTAGGGGGCTGTGGCGTCGATGATTGCCTGGTTGAAGGCGAAGATGGGGTCTTCCTCCTGCAGCAAGTGCTCAGGAATCTTCTTGATGTCGGTATCGAGACCCACGCAGAGGAAGGTCTTTTTCGTGAAAATCTGATGGATAAGTTCTTGACGAGTCATATATTCTTGATGTTTTAGTTATTTCTTTTGTAGGACGAAACCCGTGACGTCAACCATGATGCTCTCGACCTTGTTCGTGCGAGAGTCGTTCAATGGGCTGATGCTGAAATGGGTCACCATGTATATATTGTGATTCGATGCACAAGGCAATGGGAAAGGCGCTGGCATAGAGTGTTTATGAGCACGGAGCGTGTCGAGATTGACGAAGACGGTGTCAAGGGCTTCGCCTCTGAATTCAGCGACTAACTGAACGATGTTCTGGTTGGGAGGAACTGTGACAGTCGGCGTGTAAACCCTGAATATCTTTTCGTATCCCTCTGATATGTCGATGGCAAAGTCCTCACAGCCGTTGCCGATATAGTAATTTTCTACGATTGTTGATTGAGACGGTGTGTCGCTGAGGAAGTCGTAGTAGAAGTAAACCTCTGTGGTGTCCTTCACGTAGGCATCCGTGTAGTGGCTTCCGAAATATTCCCTCATGTATCTCATCTTGTCGTTCAGCTCGACAGCCTCCTCCTTGGTTAGGATGTGGAGGAGATGCTTGTATTGCCGTTCGTTGAGCGGGAACTTCCTTACTCTTATCATGTCTGTGCTATACAGCATCTTCCTGATCTTGCTGTCCATGCAGTTGCGTGTGATGCTGAAATAGTTGATGGGGAAAGCCGATGTGAGCAGGAAGATGAGGGCGAAGGAAATGGTGATCCAGTTGATGCGTCGTGCCTTGGTCAGGAAGAGCGTGATGCAGACGAAGTAGAACCACAGGTTGAGGGTGATGAGGTAGAGGCGGCTGATGGTGACGCCGTAGTCGCTGAAACGGCGGATGATGCCGACCGTCATGAGCAGCAGCAGTGGCAGTATTGCCACAGGTAGATAGCGGGCGATGAAGTTGTCCGTGTTCTTGTTCTGCAACTTGCGGACAGGATAAAGTCCGAACTCAATGAGGATGAGTCCCACCATTGACACCACGACCAACATCGACACCTTGCCGTTGGGCAGTTCCCAACGAATGAGAATGAGGGTGGCATAGATGTATAGGACGATGATGTACAACCCCTCTAACCCCAGGAACAGATAGCGTATGACGGCATTGAGGAAGTTGGAATCGAGGGGTTTCCTGTCGAACTTCTGCTCTCCCTGAGGAATGCGTCCGAGGAAAAGGAGCGTAGGCAGAAGCATGCCTATCAGCGTCTCTGCAATGAGCATCCATTTATACCCAAGGTCGATGTTGAAAAGGAAGTTGAAGGATGTGAGCAGCAACACGAAGCCGCCAGACAGCACGTTGCCAATGAAATAGCAAATGATGGAGTTGAGGATAAGCCTCTTGGTGAAGTTCCACGAAGCGATGTTGTCTCTCTCCTTGAAGAACGAGAGGAAGAACAGCGAAAGCCATAGGGAGAGAATGGTGGCAGCGTGCGCCACGTAGAGTTCCCAGTTGGTTTGTCTCTCATCGCCTGTGGTGTGGTAAATATAGAAGGCATCAGCCAGCAACAGGAGGTGTGCCACGATGTTGACAATCAGCACCGTCCGTTCTTTCCGCCCGTCCTCTGCCCACAGACGCAAAGTGAGCGACAGCAGATACCCCACCGACAAATAGTAGACGATCGTGCCATTTGCTTGTCCGCTGAGCGTCTTCTCCTCATCAATAATAAGGAAGATGAGGAATAGCGTCAAAGCCGTGATGAAAGCAACGGCAACGGGAAAACGCTTGATGCAATTCTGCAAAGCATTGATGATGGCTTCTGGGGCACTGGATAGCTTCATGTACTCTAAACTCTAAACCCTAAACTTTCAACTCATTAAAGTTCTGCTTCCTTCAATCTCTCTGCATTCTCTGCCACGATGAGGTGGTCGATGCAGTCCTGAATGTCGCCATCCATGAAGGCAGCGAGGTTGTAGATGGTGTAGTTGATACGGTGGTCGGTGATGCGACCCTGTGGATAGTTGTAAGTGCGAATCTTGGCAGAGCGGTCACCTGTGGAGACGAGGGTCTTGCGGCGTGAGGCGATGTCGTCGATATACTTCTGATGCTCACGGTCATAGATGTAGGTGCGCAGACGAGCCAAAGCACGTTCCTTGTTCTTGGGCTGGTCACGCGTCTCCGTACATTCCACGAGGATTTCTTCCTTCTCACCCGTATTGGGATTTGTCCACATATAACGGGCACGAACACCAGATTCCACCTTGTTCACGTTCTGACCACCAGCACCTGAACTGCGGAAAGTGTCCCACTTGATTTCACCCTCATTGATTTGCACGTCGAAAGCCTCTGCCTCAGGCAACACGGCAACGGTGGCAGCAGAAGTGTGGACACGTCCCTGTGTCTCTGTGACGGGCACACGCTGCACGCGATGCACGCCTGACTCATACTTCATCGTTCCATACACGTTCTCGCCCGTGACATTGGCAATGATTTCCTTGTAACCTCCCACAGCTCCTTCGGAGAATGAAGAAATGGTGAGATGCCAACCCTTGATTTCGCAGTATTTTGAGTACATGCGGAAGAGGTCGCCAGCAAAGAGCGCTGCTTCGTCACCACCTGTACCACCACGGATTTCGAGCGTCACGTTCTTGCTGTCCTCTGGGTCGGCAGGGATGAGCAAGAGCTTGATCTCCTCCTCCAGCTCAGGGATGCGCTGTTCGTTCAGTGCAATCTCCTCACGAGCCATCTCCTTCATCTCTGGATCATCCTCCATCGTGAGCATCTCCTTTGCCTCTTCCAATCCCTTGACGGCATTGATGTATTCTTGGCGGGCTTTCATGATGTCCTCCAAGTTCTTATATTCCTTAGTCAACTGCACGTAACGCTTCTGGTCGGCAATGACATTGGGGTCGGTGATGAGGGTTGACACCTCCTCAAATCGAGGCACCAACCCCTCCAACTTTTCCAGTATTTCCATTAGTAGTAAAACTCTCCAAATTCTGATTTGATGGTCAATGACTTCTTTCCCTCCTCGATGTGTCCAATAATCTGAGCATCAATGTTGAACGATTTGCTGATGCTGATGACTTTCTCGGCATTCTCAGGAGAAAGATAGACTTCGAGACGGTGACCCATATTGAACACTTTGTACATCTCTGCCCAATCGGTGCCCGACTCTTTGGCAATCGCCTTGAAGAGAGGGGGAACGGGGAACATGTTGTCCTTGATGACACGGCAGTTGTCGCCTACGAAGTGCAGCACTTTTGTCTGGGCACCACCCGTGCAATGCACCATTCCGTGAATGTCTGCACGCATCTCGTCCAACAACTTCTTCACCACTGGGGCATAAGTGCGAGTAGGAGAAAGCACCAATTTGCCCGCATTGACGGGAGCACCTTCCACAGGGTCAGTCAATTTGTACGAACCAGAATAGACGAGTTCGTCGGGCACAGCCTTGTCGAAAGATTCAGGATATTTCTCTGCGAGGTACTTGGCAAAGACATCGTGACGGGCAGAAGTGAGTCCGTTGCTGCCCATGCCGCCATTGTACTCCTTCTCATAAGTGGCTTGTCCACAAGAAGAAAGACCGACGATCACATCGCCAGGACGGATGTTGGCATTGTTGATGACGTCGCTGCGTTTCATACGACAAGTGACGGTGGAATCCACGATGATGGTACGTACGAGGTCACCCACATCGGCAGTCTCACCACCTGTTGCATAGATACCAATACCCATCTTGCGCATCTCTGCCAAGAGTTCGTCAGTACCATTGATGATAGCAGAAATCACCTCGCCAGGAATGAGCATTTTGTTGCGTCCAATCGTGCTGGAAACGAGGATGTTATCCACTGCACCCACGCAAAGCAGGTCGTCCGTGTTCATGATGAGCGCATCCTGAGCAATGCCCTTCCAAACGGAGAGGTCCCCCGTCTCTTTCCAATACATGTAGGCAAGGCTGGACTTGGTGCCAGCACCATCAGCATGCATGATGTTGCAATACTCTGGGTCACCTCCGAGGATGTCAGGAATGATTTTGCAGAATGCCTGAGGGAAGATTCCCTTGTCGATATTCTTGATGGCATTGTGCACGTCTTCTTTCGCTGCACTAACACCACGCATCATGTATCTTTGCTTGTTGTCAATCGTCATTTTTGTTTGTTTTTTTTATCTATTTGTAGTTTTATGCTGCAAAGGTAGTGAAAAATTGGGAGAAATTGCCGCTATGTCGAAAATCTTTCCTAAATTTGCAAGCATATTAAGTATTAAAAGAACAATAAATGGTTTTTACTGCACAACAAATAGCAGGTTATACAGGTGGAACTGTAGAGGGTGATCCTAATGTGACTATTGGCACTTTCGCGAAGATAGAGGAAGGTGTTGAAGGTGCCCTTTCGTTTCTGGCTAATCCACAATACGAAGATTATATTTATGAGACAAAATCCAGTGTCGTGCTTGTGAACAAAGACTTTCAGCCTTCTCGTGAGGTGAAAGCGACACTTGTGCGCGTGGATAATGCATACGAATCAGTGGCTAAATTGTTGCAACTCTACCAGAGCATGCAGCAGAAGCGTGTGGGCATTGATTCCTTGGCTTATATCCATCCTTCAGCAAAGATAGGCAAGGATTGTTATATTGGTCCTTTCGTGGCTATCGCAGAAGGTGTGGAAATAGGTGATGGCGTGGTGCTGCATCCCCATGTCACCATCGGCAGAAATGGCAAGGTGGGCAGCAATACGGAGATTTATAGCAATGCTGTGATTTATCACGATTGTATCGTTGGTAATAACTGTATCCTGCATGCTGGTTGTGTGATTGGCGCAGATGGCTTTGGCTTTGCTCCGACCCCTAACGGCTATGACAAGATACCTCAAATCGGCATCGTGACTATCGAAGACAATGTGGAAATTGGTGCCAATACGTGCATCGACCGCTCGACGATGGGTAGCACCATCATCCGTAAGGGTGTGAAACTGGACAACCTCGTGCAGATTGCACACAATGTGGAAGTGGGACAGAACACAGTGATGTCAGCACAAGTAGGAGTGGCTGGTAGTTCCAAAGTGGGTGAGTGGTGTATGTTTGCCGGTCAGGTGGGCATCGCTGGTCATATAAAAGTGGGAGACCGCACGACCTTGGGAGCACAAGCAGGATTGTCAGGTGGTAATCTTGCCAAGAATGGTGGGGCAACCCTGATGGGTTATCCCGCTGTGGAGCACAAGAAGTTTGCCAAGAACATGGCTGCACTGAATTCGCTGCCAGATTTGCTTAAGGAAGTGGCAGCATTGAAAAAAGAATTAGAAGAACTCAAAAACAAGAAATAAATGCAAAATCAACAAACCCTGAAGGAGTCGTTTACCCTGAAAGGTAAAGGGTTGCACACAGGCCAGTTCATCACGGCAGTGTTCAACCCTGCAGAAGAGAACCACGGATACAAGATTCAAAGAACGGACATTGAGGGTCAGCCAATCATTGATTGTAACGCTGACTTGGTAGGTGACACACAACGTGGCACCGTTCTTGTTAAAGGAGACATCAAGATCAGCACGATAGAACACGCAATGGCGGCTCTCTATGCCAGTGGTATTGATAACTGCCTCATTCAGTTGGATGGTCCCGAAATGCCAATTTTGGATGGTAGCGCCCTGCCATTTGTGGAGGAGATCCAGAAAGTGGGCTTGCAGGAGCAGAGCGTGAAGAAGGACTATTATGTGGTGAAGCACAAGATGGAGGTGAAGGGTGAGAATGGCGAGCACTTGATTCTCTTGCCTGATGATAAGTTCTGTGTGAATGCGCAGATTGCCTTCGACTCAAAGATTCTGGACAACCAGTTTGCCAACCTTGACAATATCGAAGATTTCCCAGCAGAGATTGCTTCAGCGCGTACCTTCGTCTTTGTGCGTGAGATTGAACCGCTGTTGAACTTGGGACTCATCAAGGGTGGAGACCTCGACAATGCGATTGTTATCTACGAAAAGGAACTGCCACAGGATCGTTACGACAAACTGGCTGACACGCTGGGTATTCCTCACATGGATGCCACTCGTCTGGGTTACATCAACCACAAGCCCCTCACTTGGGACAATGAGACAGCGCGTCATAAGTTGCTCGACATCATTGGTGACTTGGCACTCGTCGGCAAGCCCATCTTGGGTCGTGTCATCGCTACGAAGCCTGGTCATACAATAAATAATAAGTTCGCGCGTGAAATCAAGAAGGACATCAAGAAGCACGAAGTGCAGTGTCCTGTCTATGATCCCAACAGCGAGCCTTTGATGGATGTGAACAAGATTCGTCACTTGCTGCCTCACCGCTACCCAATGCAGTTGGTGGACAAGGTGATTGCAGTGGATGACACAGAGATTGTGGCAGTGAAGAATGTGACCAGCAATGAGCCTTTCTTTACAGGACACTTCCCACAGGAACCCGTGATGCCAGGTGTGCTTATCGTTGAGGCAATGGCACAGGCAGGTGGTTTGTTAGTGTTGAGCAACGTGGAAGAGCCTGAACGTTGGTCCACTTACTTCCTGAAGATTGACAATGTGAAGTTCCGTCGTAAGGTGGTGCCAGGCGATACGCTGATTTTCAAGGTGAAGATGATGGGACCACTGCGTCGTGGCATCGCTACAATGGCAGGTTTGGTCTTTGTGGGTGAGACTGTGGCGGCTGAAGCAGAATTCACGGCTCAGATTATAAAGAATAAATAATTGAGTAATGCTCAATTGTAAATAGTAAATTGTCAAATAGTAAATTAGCAGATGTCAAAAATTAGTCCTTTAGCATTCATCGACCCAGAGGCGAAGATTGGTGAAAACTGTGAGATTGGTCCCTTCTGTTTTATTGACAAGAATGTGACGGTGGGTGATAACAATGTGTTGATGAACAGCGTGACTTTGTTGTCAGGCACTCGTCTTGGTAGCGGAAACACCCTGTTCCCTGGTGCTGTGATTGGTGCCATTCCTCAGGATTTGAAGTTTAAGGGTGAGGATTCGATTGTTGAAATTGGTGACAACAACAAGATACGTGAGAATGTGACCATCCATCGTGGTACAGCCAGCACAGGCAAAACCATTGTGGGTAGCAACAACCTCATTATGGAGAATGCCCATATCGCTCACGACTGCGTGTTTGGTAATGGTATCATCATGGGTAACTCCACCAAATTGGCTGGTGAAGTAGTCGTTGACGATAATGCCATCATTTCAGCTGTGGTGCTGGTGCATCAGTTCTGCCGAATTGGTGGTTATGTGATGGTGCAGGGTGGTACTCGCACGAGTCAGGACATTCCTCCGTTCATAATGGCAGGTCGTGAACCTGTGGCGTATGCAGGTTTGAACATTATTGGTTTGCGTCGTCGTGGTTTCAGTCGTGAGGTGATTGACAACATCACGCACGCTTATCGTTTAATTTATCAATGCAATCTGACTGCTGCAAAGGCGATTGAGGCAATACGTGAGGAAGTGCCGATGAGCAAGGAGATTGAATACATTATCGAGTTTGTGTCTAATTCGAAACGAGGAATCGTTCGATAATCAGCTCGAAACACTTAACCTAAAACCGAAACGAAAATGATATATAGATTTATCATCATCTCAGACGAAGTGGATGGCTTCATGCGAGAAATCCAGATTGACGCCGATGCGAAGTTCCTGGAACTGCATCAGTTGATACTTGAGTCATGTGGCTATGAGGACAACCAGTTGACCTCATTCACCATTTGTGAGAACGGATGGGAAAAAGGGCAAGAGATCACATTGGAGGAGATGGACACGGATGCTGATGAAGATAGTTATATCATGGCAGAAACGGAACTCAGCGAGTTCTTGGAGGATGAGAAGCAGCATATGCTATACACCTTCGATCCTTTGGCTGACCGTGTGTTCTTCATTGAATTGTCGGAGATCAAGACAGGTAAGAACCTGGAAAAGGGAAAAATCACTCGTTCTCAGGGGGAGCCACCTGTACAGACACTGGATTTTGATGAGATGTTTGCTCGCAATCCTATCGTGGAGACTTCGTCTGTAATAGATGAAGAGGATATGTTTGGTGATGAGATTGATAGTAGCGAGATCGATCTCGAAGGTTTCGATATCAGCGACGAGTTTTAAGACAAAGATGAAGACATTAAAAACTAACTTGATAATCTTGATTTGAAAATGAAAAAGCTGAACATATTTTTTATGGTCATGATGCTGATGGTGAGTGTCAGTGTCAATGCACAGCAATACACAAAAAGCACCGTCAAGGGCATTGCCAACGGCTTTATTTCTACCTTGATGCAGGGTAACCTGAAGGGCACTTTGTATTTCTTCGACCCCAGCTATGTGGCAGAAGAGCATGACAGCTTCCTGGAAGGCCGCACAGAGCAGTTTGTGGCTGAGTTCTTGGCTGGTAACGTCAAGAAGGATTATTATGCCATTACTCCTCAACTCGACAGAATCAAGTCAATTAAGGTGAAGAAGACTTTCTGCGACCTTGAGAAAGATGAAATCTATGCCGATGTCAAGATACTGATGGACTATGGCGTGAAATACACCGTTAGACTCCAACTGCGTGTCACAGATTCAGGCGATTTGCGTTTCATCGGTGCAGTAGGATAGGATTATTTCCGAAAATGCCCAAAAATCTTCTTGTACTCTTAGGGCCTACGGGTGTAGGCAAGACGGAATTGAGCCTTCAGCTGGCAGAACATTTCAAATGTCCCATCATCAACGCTGATTCTCGTCAAATCTATCAGGACATCTCTATCGGAACGGCTGCTCCAACAGCAGAGGAGTTGGCACGTGTGAAGCACTATTTTGTGCATACGTTGAGGCTGGATGAGTATTACAGTGCGGCTGAGTATGAGAAGGATGTGCTCGCCTTGCTTTCTGAGTTGTTTCAGGTGCATGAAACAGTTGTCCTTTCGGGTGGCAGTATGATGTACATCGATGCTGTGACGAAAGGAATTGATGATATTCCAACGGTGGATGAGGAGACACGCGCCTTGATGCGAGAGCGATATGAGAAGGAAGGATTGGAACCGCTGCTGGCAGAACTGAAATTGCTGGACCCTCAGTACTATGAACTGGTGGATAAGCGCAACCACAAGAGGGTGGTGCATGCTTTGGAAATCTGTTACATGACGGGCAAGACCTATACGTCCTTTCGTACCAATACATTAAAGGAACGTCCATTCAGGATGGTGAAATTTGGCTTGATGCGTGAACGTGAACATCTGTTTGCCCGTATCAACGCACGAGTGGACAAGATGATGCAGGAGGGGTTGATGGAAGAGGTGAAAAGAGTGTACCCTCTGCGACATTTGAACTCGCTCAACACAGTGGGCTACAAGGAACTCTTTAAGGTGCTCGATGGTGAGTGGGAACTGCCGATGGCGGTGGAGCGAATCAAGAAGAACACCAGAGTGTATGCTAAGAAGCAGATGACTTGGTACAAGCACGATGCTGACATCCATTGGTTGGATGCCGACAAGATGAATACACAGGAAATGCTAAAAACGATAGAAGATGAAGTCTTTGTTGCATAAATCGTGGGTTTATTTGAAATTGGCGTGGCGTTGGTATGCCAACCAATACAGAGGCAAGTGGTATCAGAAAACAGTGACTCCCATCGCCTCATTCTTCGTTCTTGTTTTTCTTTATCTGGGTGCTGTGGATGTGAACTTCCTCGGCCTCTTTGGCGTGTCGCCAACGATGGATGTGATACAGAATCCAGTCACCAACGACGCTTCTTTCGTGTATAGCGCCGATAGTGTGTTGATTGGCAAGTATTTCAACGAAAACCGTTCTCCAGTGAAGTTCGACGAGATTTCTCCTTATGTGATTGATGCCTTGATTTCCACAGAGGACGAGCGTTTCTATCAGCATCATGGTATTGACTACCAAGGACTCTTTGCTGCAATGAAGGACGTCGTAAAGGGAAATCCTCGTGGTGCCAGCACCATCACCCAGCAGTTGGTGAAGAACCTTTTCAAAATACGTTCCCAATACACGACGGGCTTGTTGGGCAAGGTGCCAGGATTGGGCATCTTGGTGATGAAGTCGAAGGAATGGATTACAGCCATCAAGATTGAGAACATGTATAGCAAGAAGGACATCCTCACGCTCTATCTCAACACCGTCGATTTTGGCAGTAATTCCTTTGGCATCAAGACGGCTGCCAAGACTTATTTCAAGACTACGCCTCAGAACTTGACCGCTGAGCAGGCTGCCGTCCTCGTAGGGCTCCTGAAAGCCACCACCACCTACAACCCCAAGGTCAACCCCAAAAACAGCCTTGAGCGTCGAAATGTGGTGCTCAACAATATGTACACCCACAATATGTTGACCCGTCGCGAATTGGATTCCCTGACGCAAATACCCATCAACCTGAACTACACCGTTGAGAAGTCTTACGATGGAGGTGCGCTCTATTTCCGTGAAGCCATCAAGGACTATTTGGAAGAGTGGTGTCAGGCAAACAACATGGATTTGTATTCTGATGGACTCAAAATCTATACGACACTTGACACTCGTCTCCAGCGATATGCTGAACAGGCTGTGCAGAAGCAGATGCGTCAGATTCAGCAACGTTTCAACAGTCATTGGGGCAGTCAGTCACCTTGGCGTGATGAACGTGGGCAGGAGATTCCCAACTTCATCGAGGATATTGCCGTCCGAAGCGATTACTACAAGATTCTGGCAAAGAAGTTTGACAATAATGCAGACTCCATCAACTACTACATGAACCTGCCTCACAAGGTGAAGGTCTTTGATTACAACAAGCCTGACCACTTGGTGGAGAAGGAGATGAGCACGATGGACTCCATCCGTTATATGGTCAAGTTCATGCATTGTGGTTTTGTGGCGATGGAGCCCCAGACGAGCTATGTGCGTGCTTGGGTGGGTGATGTCGATTTCAACAGTTGGAAGTACGACAAGGTGACCTCGATGCGTCAGCCTGGTTCCACTTTCAAGCTTTTTGTCTATGCCTCAGCTTTTGAGAATGACGACAACATCACCCCCACCACACGTTATCGTGACCAACTTATTTCCTTGCAAGTGCCCGATGCACAAGACCCTCAGCGACTCGTGACTTGGACGCCTCACAACTCTGGTGGCTACTGTACTGGGGCGAATATGCCGCTGAAGTCAGCCTTTGCACAATCGGTCAACACGATTGCTGTTCGATTGGGACAGGATACAGGCATTGATAATGTGGTGGATATCGCCCATAAGATGGGTATCCAGAGCAAGCTTGATGCCACACCTTCCTTGGCATTGGGTTCTTCCGATGTGAATCTTTTGGAACTGGTCGATGCTTACTGCACAGCCATGAATGACGGTAAGCAACGCAAGCCCATTCTTGTCACCAAGATATTGGATCGTAATGGAGAGGTTGTCTATGATTGCGAACGTGATGAACCTGCTCCTAAAGCTGCAATGCGCTACAAGACCGCCTTCTACCTCCAACGACTGCTTCGTGCTGGTATGCAGGAGCCAGGAGGCACCACACAGGCTCTTTGGGAGTATATCCATTGCTACGACACAGAGCTGGGAGGCAAGACGGGTACTTCTTCCAACCATTCCGACGCTTGGTTCGTAGGGTGTTCACCCAACCTCGTGGGAGGTGCTTGGGTAGGTGGTGAATATCGTTGCATCCACTTCCGTACCAGTGCCCTCGGACAAGGTAGTCGTACAGCCCTTCCCGTCTTTGGTTATTTCATCGACAAGGTGCTGGCTGACAAGAATTTCCCACAGTATCATGCGAAGTATCCTGAGGCGAAGGAGGATATTCCTCGCAACACCTACATAGGTCCTTCCGTCTATGTGTCACCAAAAAAACAGTCAGCTCCCGAAGAAGAGGGGAACTGACTGCGTTAGCTTGTTTCTTAAAAAGATTACTTGGTGAGGTTCTGGATGAACTGCCACTCGCTTTCGTAACCCTTCACTTTCAGGTAGGTCTGGTCAACCACCACATACTCTGAGAGTCCCTGACGGTTTGCACCCTTGTGCCAGTCGTAGGTGTAGCCAAGACGCGTCCAAGGCAGTGGGCTGTCATCTTCGAAGGCAGCAGATACGTTGTAGCGGAACCACTCACGGAAGTTGGTATCACCCACCTTATAGTTCTCGTCTGCCCATGCTGGGAACTCAATGCCAGCAGTTGTGGTGTCGATGCTTGGGTCAGATGCAGGACGGAAGATACCATTCACGTCAGCATAGAACTGCACCATGATGTTGTACGTGCAATCTGGGCTCAGGCCGTACATCTGCAACATACGCATATGAGCGGCAGCACTGTCAAGACCTACGAACGCATCTTTCTTGCTGAGCCATTCGCCTGGGATGGTCACCCAAGTACCCATCTCGCGGTCAATCTGGTACACGCCTTCCTGACCGAAGAACTTCTGCAGGCGACTGCTGTCCACGAGGGTCACGAGCAGCACCATATCCTTGCCGTCAATGGTTTCCCATTCCTCGTTGGGAGTACCCTTCTTGATAGGCATGAGGTTTTCACCCATCTTGCTCTCGTCGAGGTCACGAGCATCTTCAATAGCTGCCTTGAGGTCAGCGTCCAATGCTTCCATGTCCTCATACCAAGGAATAGAATCAGTTACTGTTTCAGTGACTTTCTTGTCAAATTTTGCCACACATGCCGTCATGGTCAATACACATGCCACGATGGCGAAATAAAAAATCTTCTTCATAATTGAATTGGATAAGTTTTATAATTGAATAAATAGTAATTAAAGTTCGTGATCTCCTAATTTTTCCAAAGGCTGCTTGGGCAGTTTGCTCCAAGTCTCCTTCTTCTTGCCCTCCTCGAATGCGTTGTCTTTGATGGTCTGACGCCTCCAAGTCAGGTAATTCTCGCTCACAGTGGTCATCTCGCCTGTGTTGCGCATCATTTCCCTGTCTTCTTGGCCAATCAGGAAGAAGTCACCGTTCTGATAGCGATAGGTGTACTTGGTTTGGCTGGTGCCGTAAGAGCCTGCACTGGCAAAGAAATCTCTGCCGATGTTGAGAGCCCCCTTCTCTGTGATGCTGACGTCAACATCGATGCTGCTCCATTCGTCGTCGGCAGGGAACAGTTCCTTGTATTGCTTCCAAAGCTGGAAACCACCCGCTGCCTGACCAAAGTAGATGGCGATGATATATTTGTTGAAGTTGTACACGTAGCCGTCGTCACGGGTCATCATGTTCTCCTTGAAGTTGGGCTTGGTCAGCACTACCAAGTCTTTGATGCCGTCCTTGTTCAGGTCGCCCTCTGCCTCTTGGTGCTCCCAGCCTTCAGGCACGATCTGCTCCACAGATGTCCCTTGCTGCTTCAATGTCTGCGCATTCATGCCCAGGGCACACAGACAGGAAAAGATAAAAATAAGTTTTTTCATATTAGGGTTCTTTTTGAAACACGTCATGATTTGGATTCTCCTCCTCTGCCTTGATCAGCTCCACGTTCAACTGTTCGATGAAGGAAAGTTTCACTTTGTCGTTCGAGGCAGCAGGCTTGTACCAAGGTTCCTCGCCAAAATAGTCCTGCAAGTCCTTCGACTGGAAACGATAGCCTTTTCTTGCCAGGATGGCGTTGCGCATGATGCGGAGGGTGGATTTCTTGTACCCGCGGTAATGCTGGCTGGTCAAGAGCGTTCTGTTGGCGTAGTCAAAGCGTCCCACGTTGGGGTTGTTTTCCTTCAGCGTGTATTCCACAGAGCCTCGTTCCCATTCATAGAGATAATCTCCATTCTCATTGATTTCGTAGAGGTGGATGCCTTCGAGCGTGGGAATCACCTCCCAAGTGCCGTCCAGAACGGTGCCGCTGTCTTTAATATGGATGTAGCCAGTCACTCTTCCATTGAAGACCACCACCTCGTATGGAGCCACCACATGATTCACGACGATCGCCTTTTCGCCCCACACCAAGTCCTCACCACTACCACCTTCTGGGAAGAAATAGGTGCCCATGAGCTGCTCCTTCCATCTGTCGATGGTGATTCGCTCATAGCTCTTTCCTGCATCAGCCACATTCTCCAGAATCTTACGCAACTGATTCTTGTTGTCGTAAAAGGCGAGGACGTCTACACCTTCTTTCTTGATTTGCTTGGCAGTCGTCACGTCACGATAATCGTAGTCGGCGTCAGTAAAGCGGTAGGTGTTAGCCTTGCCAGCCACAGGAATCATGATGAACGAACGTTCTTCGCCTTCGTCCATCCCACTCATGACGAACTGACCGTCTTCGGTTTCCTCTGCGAAGTACTCAATGGTGCCGTTGTACCAACAGCCTCCTACAAGCTGTGCTTGCACGCCACCAATGGCGCACAGCGACAATGTAATGGTTGATAAGAGTTTCTTCATATAGGTTTCGTTTTTAATGGTAGGTAAAAGTATCGTCAACTCGTCATTCTCAATTCTCAATTTTCAACTTTCAATTTTCAATTTTCAATTCTCAATTCCCCCAAAACTCCCACGAGGCAATCGCTTGCAAGTGCAGCATTTCGAGTCCGTTCTTCACCGTTGCCCCCTGTGCTGCTCCTTTTTTCATGAAGAGCGTTTCGAGCGGATTATACACGAGGTCATACAGGAGGTTGTTCTCGTTCATCGCTTCGTAGGGCAGGGCAGGGCACTCATCCACATGGGGAAACATTCCCACAGGGGAACAGTTCACAATCACCTCGTATTCCTTCAGCACATCAGCCGTCACGTCCTCGTAGGTGATCATTCCTTCACGGGCAGAACGGCTCACGAACAGCGTTTCCAATCCCAGCTTCTTCTCCAATCCGTAACGTATCGCCTTCGAAGCACCTCCTGTGCCCAAGATGAGGGCTTTCTTGTGATGAGGCTTCAACAAGGGCTTGATGCTCTCCACAAAGCCAATCACATCACTATTGTATCCCACAAGCCGCACATCGCGACAGCCCTCCCCCTTTGGGGGTCGGGGGGCTATTACATTCACAGCTCCAATTGCCTTTGCCTCCTCGCTGATGTCGTCCAGATACTGCATCACCTGCTGCTTGTAGGGAATCGTCACGTTCAGTCCTCTCAACTCAGGATGGTTCTTGATGACTTCAGGAAACTCCTCAATGCTGGGAATCTCAAAGTTCAGGTACTGCGCATCAATCCCTTCCTTCTCGAATTTCTCTGTGAAGAACTTGCGAGAGAAGGAATGTCCTAATGGATAGCCGATGAGTCCGTAGGTGGTCATGATAGGTTTGAGTTTTGAGGTTTGAGATTTGAGTTTTGAAGTTTATTTTTGGGCTGTGTAGAGGATGCACATGCCGAAGGCGAGGCGTTTGTAGTTCACGTGGTGGAATCCTGCCTGTTGGATGATGCCCTGCATGCGTTCTGCTTGGGGCACGGCATCCATCGTCTCAGGTAGGTAGGAATAGGCGGTGTTGTCCTTCGAGAGGAGCTTTCCCAGCGTCGGCATCACACACTTCTTGTAGAGCCAGAAGAGTTGCTTCATGGGGAAGGATACAGGGGCGCAGAGGTCAATCACGGAGAGGTGTCCGTTTTCGTTCAGCACACGATGCATCTCCTGCAGGCACTCGTCAAGGTTCTGGAAGTTTCTCAAGGCAAAGGCTGAGATGACGGCATCGAACGCATTGTCGGCAAAGGACATCTTCGCACAATCCTCTTTCTGAAAAGTGATGCGGTCAGCAAGTCCCAGTTTCTCCACCTTCTCCCTGCCAATCGCCATCATGCCCTCGCTGATGTCGATGCCCACCACTTTCTGGGCCTTCAGCTTTTGTGCAGCAAGGATAGCGAAGTCGCCAGTGCCAGTGGCAATGTCGAGAACGGCTCCCTCCCGACCTCCCCCAAGCGGGGAGGGAAAGAAAGGTTGCAGATAGCCGATGGCGTTGTTCCTCCAGATTTTGTCCACGCCAAAACTGAGGGTGTGGTTCAGGGTGTCGTAAGAGTGGGCGATGTTGTCAAACATCTGCTCCACTTGCTCACGTTTGGTCCCCTCCTCGCCGTAAGGCTTGATCTGCTCCTGTTCGTACATTATTTGCTTGCCAAATAGGCGTTCACGTTCTTTTCGATACGCTTGGCGATATCTTCATTACCTTCAGCCTTCACGAACTTCTCGCCGATGATGTGCTCATACAGTTCGATGTAGCGTTCGCTCACAGATTCAGCATACTCGTCTGTGATTTCAGGCATCACTTGTCCTGGCTGGTTCATGAAGTTGTTGTCGATGAGCCACTGGCGCACGAACTCCTTCGAGAGCTGCTTCTGAGGCTCACCCTTGGCAAACTTCTCCTCGTAGCCCTCTGCATAGAAGTAGCGGCTGGAGTCAGGAGTGTGCACCTCGTCAATCAGGTACACCTTGCCGTCACGCTTGCCAAACTCATACTTCGTGTCCACAAGAATCAGTCCCTTCTCTGCGGCAATCTTGGTGCCGAGGTCGAAGAGGGCACGGGTATATTTCTCCATCACCTCATAGTCTTCCTTGCTCACCAGACCCTGCGCAATGATTTCCTCCTTTGAGATGTTCTCGTCGTGACCTTCGTCAGCCTTGGTGGTAGGGGTGATGATAGGCTCTGGGAACTTCTGGTTCTCCTTCATGCCCTCAGGCAGCGTGATGCCACACAGCGTGCGGTTGCCAGCCTTGTACTCTCTCCAGGCAGAACCTGTCAGGTAGCCGCGGATAATCATCTCCACACGGAAACCCTCACACTTCAAGCCCACCGTCACCATCGGGTCGGGAGTCGCCAGTTTCCAGTTAGGCACGATGTCAGCGCTGGCATCGAGGAACTTCGCTGCAATCTGGTTGAGCACCTGACCCTTGAATGGGATGCCCTTGGGCAGCACCACGTCGAAGGCAGAGATGCGGTCAGTGGCAACCATCACCATCAGGTCGTCGTTGATGTTATACACGTCACGGACTTTTCCGTGATACACTTCCTTCTGTCCTGGGAAGTTGAAATCAGTTCTTGTCAAAGAGTTCATAATTATAGTTACAATTTTACGATATACAATTTCTATTTATTTTTTTCTTCCCTGTTCTCATTGAAAAGGGGATACTTCATCTCGCTCTCATACTGGTGGTACGCATTCACGATTCTCGTCACCAGCTTGTGGCGCACGATGTCCCTTTCGTCCATCTCCACAAACGCGATGCCCTTCACCTCCTTCAGCACCTCCTTCGCCTCCTTCAAGCCGCTTTTCACGTTGCGAGGCAGGTCAATCTGCGTCAGGTCGCCCGTGATGATCATCTTCGTGTTCTGTCCCATACGCGTGAGGAACATCTTGATTTGCTGCGTGGTCGTGTTCTGAGCCTCGTCCAGAATCACCACTGCATCGTTCAGCGTGCGACCTCTCATGAAAGCGAGTGGGGCAATCTGAATCACGTTCTGCTCCATGTACTCAGAGAGCTTCTGGGCAGGAATCATGTCCTGCAAGGCATCATACAGCGGTTGCAGATACGGGTCAATCTTCTCCCTCATGTCGCCAGGCAGGAAACCCAGTTTCTCGCCAGCTTCCACAGCAGGGCGGCACAGGATAATCTTGCGAATCTCCTTGTTCTTCAAGGCACGCACAGCCAGTGCAATCGACACATAGGTCTTACCCGAACCCGCAGGACCGATAGCGAAAAGCATGTCATTCTCGTAGTAGGCATTCACCAGCGTCTTTTGGTTCTCCGAACGGGGACCAATCGGCTTGCCCGTGATGCTGTAGCAGATGGCAGTGCCGTCAGCCATATGCCCCGACGGGTGTTCACCCCTCACAATCTGCAAGATCACCTCCTCGTTCAGCGAGTTGTACTTCGCGCAATGCTCCTGCATCTTGGCGATATGCTCCTCAAACACACACATCTCCTCCTCGTCGCCCATCACCTTCACGATATTGCCACGAGCCACGATGCGCAACTTGGGATAGAGCGCCTTAATCATCTGCAAATGGACATTGTTCACCCCATAGAACGTCACGAGGTCGATGTCCTCCAAAACTATATGCTTTTCAATCATGGTACAAAGGTACGAAAAAGTTAGGAGTTAAAAGTGAGTAGGGAAGAGTTTTCTTTTCCGAATGGAAAAAAATTAATGGATAAAGGTGAGAAAACAAAAAAATGAATCAATAAATGAGAAAAAAATAGAAGCCCATTCTCATGAACAGGCTTCCTTCGTTTTCGTTTAGTGGTTAGCGAACATCCCGCATGGCTAAACCTCTTATCGTATCTTTAGCACGCTTGGCTCGCCAAGAACCTTCAGCTCGGCGGAGCCAAACCTCAAATCTCAAATCTCAAACCTTCAAATGGTACGTTGGTACGCTGGTACGTTACAGCATGAGGGTGCCTGTTTTTCTGAATACTGCTTTATGGGCTTTGATATTCATTACAAGTATTCTTTTGCAAAGATAGAACAAATTCAGAATATCACCAAACAAACCTCCAATTTTTTTTAGGTCACAATTGGCATCTTGATGGTCGGATGTGATCAAGTTAATATGACAAAGCGCTACAGTGCTACAGTTCGAAATCAAGATAGCCAAAAGTCAAAAAGAACTGTAGCACTGTAGCACTTCAAAAGTGTGATTTTTTTAAAAAAAATCTACAAATACTTGTATATGTCAGAAAAAAGTCGTAACTTTGTACCAGAAATGAAGAAAGAACGTCTTCAACCTTAACCCTAACGATAACGATGACGGAGAGGGTAAGGGATGCCACGAAAAACAAGCCGGCGGCATCGATGAAAAGAGGCGGCGGCAAAACACGAAAGAGACGACGGCAAAGCCATGGATTGCCGACGGCAATTTCAAGACAGGGAATAAGTCCCCTTTCCCGAGGAGAGAAGGAGGTGCAGGGCACTCCGGAAGCCCAAAGTTGGGGACAGAAAAATTATCTTAAAATAAATCTAACGATCACGTGCAAGGTTATCTATCGAAAGATTCGCACCGCCCCTGGTGTGAAGCAGTACCTGGCCGCACTCTTGCTGTCTTATTTCTCTTTCTTGAACAAGTAGGTGTTGCCGTCGCTATCCTTCAGCTCGAAGCTCTGGGCGGTTTGGTTCGCTATGGTGCGCTCACCTCTGAACAGGAACTGTTTGGCGACGGTTTCTTTCTGCTCTTCGAAATCGTCCAGCACCAACTGTTTCATGAGATTCTCCAGTGAGGGGTTTTCCTTGATGGCTTCTTTTGACGCTTCGTTGAACTTCACCTCCTTGAACTTCACCTCGGTCTTTGAGGCATCAAACGCAAACTTCAGTTGGGTCGCCCCTGGCGTGTAGCTCTGGGCGGGTACGGAGAAGAGGATGCTCACCGTGCCGATTTCTTTCTCGCAAGTGAACACCACGCTCTGGCTCATCTGGTTGCCTTCGAAATTCAGGAAGTAGTCCATCTTGACACCTTCCATCTGCTTCTCGGATTGCCAGTTGCCCTCCAAACTCTGTGCCTGCATGGACAGAATGGCTGCCAGTGCCAACACCCATGTCATCATTGTTTTCTTCATTGTCTTTTCTATTTTATGTATTAAACAAGCGTATATGTGCTTTCCGTACTCAACGTGTCAAAGATGATTAGAACAACAGGGCATCTGTATCGAAGAAGTCGAAATCCCATTCCTTCGCGTTGACGACAAATGGGATGGTGCCATCGCCAGTGCCCTCTGTGCTTGTTCCACCAGTTCCGCCACCAAACTCTTGCGTGTCTGCAGAAAGAAACTCCAGCATGACTGGCAGTACCAAATCTTCTATCACCATAGCTGGTTTCATATATTTCTTTTTCATATCAAAGTCTTTTTTTAGTGAATGATTATTGAGCGAGATATTTCTTGCCGTCCTTGCGAATGACGACACCCTTATAGTCGTCGCCGACCTTCTGACCGGCAAGGTTGTAGCGGACTGCGCCATCGGCATCATCAGCAGCAACACCGATAGTCTCTATGCCAGACGGATCTTCGTCATCTATGATGTCATCCATCCGTATCCTGCCAAGCAGCTCCAGCGAAGTGAAGCGTGCATCGAGATAGCATTTGCCAGCAGGTATCACAATATCAGAATCAACCTTATACAAACCCGGCTGACCATCCTTCGTTCCAAGGAAAAAGGCCTTTGAATATTCATTGAGTGTAGTGTCGAAAAGAACTGGCACTAAAAGATTATTCTTTGTAATCTTATTCACAATAGAACCACACACATAATACTGGGTGTTGGGTTTACCCTGTATGAATACAGGAGTGCCGGCTGGTAGTTTCCTACTATCAACAGTCTCAAGCAAAACACTATGCTTGTTTATCTTATTTGCAACATAGGTCTTCACACCTTCACCTTGGACATAAACATCCGTGAATGCGGTGTAAGAAGCCCAGCCTGCACCATTAGTCTTTATTGGACTATGCTGAGAGATAATCGCAGCTGGGTCCCAACTGCCGGCAAAAGCAATAAGATTAGCCTTGGTCACATCAACTTTGTTATCAGGATCCTTGCTAAGCACAACACCAGAGGCATCATACGCAGCAAAACGACGTTTCATATCGCCACCAATAGTACTGCCCCATAAAGTATTTATAGGATTTATTGCAAAAATAGTGCCAATGAACGTTGCAGCGGAACTTGCATCGCCATGAGCCTTCCAGCCGTGCGCAAGATAATATGTGTCATTCTGAGAAACAGCACCTGTAACAAGACAGTTAGCGAACACATAGCCGATTTCCGCATCATCACCACCATAAGAAGAAGGAGCAGCAATCACACCACCAGTTGTTGTCTTACCACCATTTGTAGTAACATTCAACTGAACGCTGTTAAATAATACGTTGCCAGAACCGCAGACAATATCAAGAGCACCTTCAATTATACCGCCCTCGAAGTAAGCAATCATGCCCTTGGCTCCATTGCTGTAGTATGTATTCTGTCTGCCCTTCAGATATACATTCTTGCAGATTGTCTTCGTTCCCTGATCCCAGAAAGTAACGCTAACCGCTGATTGTGTAGTTTCACTATACGTTGCCTCACACTCAAGAGTGAGGTCCTGCATATACAAGCCAGTACTTGTATTTTTCAGAGTTGCAGTATTGTCAAGATCTTGTCCTGTGGGAGTATTCTTGATGATAACGCCATCTCTTGATTCACCAATGATAGCAATATTATCTGCCTCAACCTCAGTATTTATATCACTACCAAGATCGTACGTGCCATTTGGCAGATAGATAGTCACATTTCCACCCATCGTATTTGCCTCGATGATAGCATTCTTCAACTGCTCAACATTGCCCGCAGCCACATTGAATGTCTTTGTTGCCTCGTCATACTCTCCAAGAAGTGTCTTACTATCCGTGTCATCGTACGAAACCTTGGCCTGTGCCCACGACATCGTCGTTCCTATCACCAGCAGGAACAACGTCAGTAATGTTCTGATTCTATTTATCATAAAAGATTGTTTTTAATGAAAATTCAGCTGCAAAGGTAAGAATATTCCCCATTTTCTCCAAAATCTTTCCACAAAAAGGTACTTGTATAGGTGAACGGTTATAGGTTCTCAGTTGGAGAAGACTATGCGGGGTGCAAAGAAGGGGAGGTGATGAAAAAAGTTGGGGAAATATTTGGTGGTTTCGGGATATAGCTGTACCTTCGCACTCATTATGGCAAAAGCAAATATCACACATCGCGACATTGTGGAGCAGATTCGGCGAAAGGAGTACCAGCCTATCTACCTGCTGATGGGGGAGGAGGCGTACTATATCGACCGCATCTCGGAATTTATTGCCGACAACGTGCTGACGAAAGATGAACAGGATTTTAACCAAACCATCATCTATTGTACGCGCGAGACGGCTGTTGCGGATGTGATAAATTGCGCGCGCCGTTACCCGATGATGGCAAA
>JAGCDQ010000024.1 GCA_017651245.1 Bacteroidaceae bacterium
CGTGTCATCAATGTCCTTGTCATCCTTCTCCACAGAGTTCTTTCGGAACTGGTCGAGGTCGGACACCTGAGCATCCTCAGCTGCTTGTGCTACGGCATTCAGTAAAGCGTGGCTGGTGATGGTGGCACCTGATATGGCATCCATTCCGACACCATTGGCTGAAATAATCTGAGGAATTAACTGTTCGAATGCACAATCACCAATGTGAGGGGTCTCTTCCTGCGAAAGGACCTCTATCTTCATGATGCACGAATCGCTGAAAGTGGTCTTGATACTGATGGGACCATTGTGCCCGTTATAGGTGGTTTCGTAGCTACCTGCCACGAAAGTAAGAGGCTTGTCTTGTGCACAACCACACAACAAAAGTGTAGCCAACAAGGCATAAAAAACCCTCTTCATCAGGTTATTTTTCACTATCATAAATTAGAAAAGGTATTGTAAATGTCGGCACAAAAGTAATGATTAAAAATAATATACAATCATTCAAGAGGGAAAAAAATCATAAAAATGATTAATTTTCCTCATTTTCTTCCTCATCGTCCCCTTTCATATCACGTTTTCTCCTCACACTCACCTTCACATCACGCTGTTTCTTTGCCTCTTTGGCACGCTCCTGTTCCTCCTTAGTGGCACGTTGTGCTGGAACCTTCTCGGCTTTCACTTTAGAAGTTTTCTCCTCCTTCACTTTGGGCTCTTTGGGTGCTTTTTCCTCCTTCACTTTGGGTTCTTTCACCACAGCCACCTTTGGCTCCTTGGATGCTTTCTCCTCTTTCACCTTTGGCTCCTTTGGAGCTTTCTCGACCTTCGCTGTGGATTCTTTGGGAGTTTTCTCGGCTTTCACCGTGGGTTCTTTGGGGGTCTTAGGTTCTTTCACGACAGTCACTTTAGGCTCTTTGGCGACCTTTTCAGCCTTCACTTTTGGATCTTTGGATTCCCTTTCCATCTGAACCTTCACAGGCTTGGGGGTATAAGTCTTTCCTTTGGCTTTTGCCTTTCGAGCAGCCAACTTATCCTTCTGAGCCTGTCGTCTGGCACGTTCTAATTCTCGGGTCAGTCGAGTCACTTCACGCTCAGACGTTCTCAACTGAGTACGGTCGGCACGCACCTGATCCTTTGCTGACCGGATGCGGATTTTCAGTTCCTGCTGAATGGAGTCATTGGGAGTCATGACTCTTGTTTGAGCTTGCAGGTTGATGTTCATTCCGAGAACAAACACGCAACAGAGGATTTGGAGAATGAAGTGCTTCATGACGATGCTATTTTGAGAGTTAGTGCCTACAACAGTTCCACTGTCTGCACAAGTTTATTACTATTCGATCCCTTGATGAGGATGAGGTAGCCCTGAGGCTTTTGTGTGGTGATAGCAGCTTTCACTTCCTCCACATTGGCAAAGAGTTGGTAATCCGCTGGATGTTGGGTCTTGGTAAAATTCTCACCAACCAACCACACCTTCTCGAAACCACATTCGCCCAGCAAGTCCACTACCTTCTGGTGTTCTTCCTCACTCACTTCACCAAGTTCTCCCATCTGTCCGAGGATGCACATTTTGTGGTTTTCCTTGATCAGACGGAAATTATCGAGTGCAGCCCTCATGCTGGTAGGATTGGCATTGTAAGCATCCACCACTAGTTTATTGTCCTTTGTGATGGTCAGCTGACTGCGATTATTCGAAGGTTTATATTCGGCCAACGCATCACAAATATCACCTGCTGGCACTTCAAAGAACGTACCAATACAAGCAGCAGCCAATACATTGTCAAGGTTATAAGAACCTATGAGTTGAGTCTGAACCACTCCCCCATTCCATTGGAACTTCAGGAAAGGGTTACATTCCACCAGTTGACCTTTCACCAAAAGGTCATCCGCCTCCTTCTGACCATACTTCACCAACTTCAGTCCCTTGCTGATACCTAACAGATGGGGGTTGTCGTTGTTGATGAATGCGGTACCTTGAATCACCCTGAGGAAATCGTAGAGTTCCCCTTTGGTTCGGATGACACCCTCAAAGGAGCCAAAGCCCAACAAGTGTGCCTTGCCCACGTTGGTGATGATGCCAAAGTCTGGCAACACAATCTCCACCAATGTCTTGATTTCACCGGGATGGTTCGCACCCATCTCCACAACGGCGATGTCATGTTCCTTCGTAAGTTGCAACAACGTCTTCGGCACACCGATATGGTTGTTGAAGTTACCTTGCGTATAGAGCACATTGTATTTCTTCTTCAGCACGGTGGCAATGAGTTCCTTCGTGGTCGTCTTGCCATTCGTACCCGTGATGCCAATGATGGGAGTGCCCAAGTGGACACGATGATATTTTGCCAACCGCTGTAAGGTGGTGAGCACATCCTCCACCAAAATCAAGCGGTCGTTACCTTCCTCCGCATATTCCTTTTCATCAATCACCGCATAAGCAGCACCCTGTTCCAATGCCATCTTAGCATAAGCATTACCATCGAAAGTTTCCCCTTTCAAGGCAAAGAACATCGAACCCTCAGGCACATCACGACTATCGGTTGTGATGGTCGGATGCTGAAGGAACAATTCATATAAGTCTTTCATCTCCATATTCTCTATACCCTAATCTCTAAACTATTTAAGTGCGTTAATCAAATAACTCTCCAATTCATTACTTGCCAATCGCAAGTGGAACTCACCACCCTGTGCCACACTGATGGCACCCGTCTCCTCACTCACAATCACAGCGATGGCATCACTCTGTGAGGTGATACCCAAAGCAGCACGATGACGCAGACCTAACTCCTTCGGAATGTTCAGGTTATGACTCACAGGCAAAATACAGCCAGCAGCCACGATACGATTGTGACCGATAATCATAGCACCATCATGGAGCGGTGAATTTTTGAAGAATATATTCTTGATTAATTCTGTACTGATATTGGCATCAATGAGTTCTCCCGACTTCACGACATCGCTCAGCGACATCTCTCGTTCGATGACAATCAGGGCACCCACCAAGTTCTTGCTCATCGAGTCGCAAGCTAACACGATGCGCATGATTTGTTGGTCTTCATGTTCCTCAGAGATGCCGGTCTTGTTCTTCACAAAATATCGGGTGATGAAGTTCAACTGACGTTGCGAACCCAATGTGAGGAAGAAACGTCGGATTTCCTCCTGAAACAGGATAATCAAAGCCAGCACACCCACGCTGACCAACTTGTCGAAGATACTGCCAAGAAGCTTCATCTCCAACATCTGCGACACCACAATCCAGATGATGACAAACACCATGATGCCGTAGAAGACGTTGAGGGAACCCGACGACTTCATCAGTCGCCACGCGTAGAACAACAGCATGGCAACTAGAATAATGTCGATTGCGTCTTTTATGCTAAATTCAAACATAGTTTCACCACTTCTTTTGCCACTTTCACATCGTGCACCCGAAGAATGCTGGCACCCTTCTGCAAGGCAACTGTATTCAGTACAGTCGTGCCGTTCAGAGCCTCATCGGGCGTGCAGTTCAGCAGCTTGTATATCATACTCTTACGAGACACCCCCACCAACAGCGGAAGTTCAAAAGCCTGAAGCATCTCCTGATGCTGGAGGAGTTCGTAATTGTGTTCCAACGTCTTAGCAAAGCCATAACCTGGATCCAGGATGATGTCTTTCTGACCGAGATCCCGCAACTGCTGAATCTTCTCTGCGAAGTAAAGCATCACCTCTTTCAGCAAGTCGTCATAATGCGGAGCCTGCTGCATCGTCTGGGGTGTACCCTTCATGTGCATCAGGATATAAGGAACTCCCAGCTTCGCCACCGTCGGGAACATCTCTTTGTCGAGTTCGCCTCCGGAAATGTCGTTGATGATGTCAGCCCCCAATTCTTCAATGCACATCTTCGCCACATCGGAACGAAACGTGTCCACACTCACCGGCATCTCAGGAGCTTCCTCCCTCACGATTTTCATTCCGCGTCTCAGTCGTTCCATCTCTTCCTTTGCTGACACATCAGCTGCTCCAGGACGACTGGAATAGGCACCCACATCAATCATCTCACCGCCCTCTTCCACAATTTGTCTTACACGTCCACGAATGGCATCCTCCGTCTCCATACGACTCCCTGCATAAAACGAGTCAGGCGTCACGTTCAGGATGCCCATCACCTGCGGTTCTGAGAGGTCCTGTAACCTTCCTCTCATATTGATTGTATAAGGTAAAAGTCCTTTCATCGCGACAAAGTTAGTGAAAAGTTGGGATTTAAAAGTCAGAAGTAGGCAGTTTTTTGTGGTTCATGGCAAAAAAAGAAGGTAATAACCAAAATTTTCCGTAACTTTGGCTTCACCGAAAGTACTCACGTTCGGAAATATCCAAATAAATTTTGGTATTTCCTTCACTTAATTAATAAAATTCTCACGTTCAGGAAAGAAAACAAGCTTTCATTCCGTTCACTTAATCGAATTTTTCGTACCTTTGCACCTTGAAAAAGTGTGTATTGCTGATTTTGTGGTAAGAAATGAGACTCATCAAGCGACTTGACTCCTTCATCTTGGGGAATTTCCTCACGCTGTTTGCAGGTACATTCTGCATCAGCTTGTTTGTCGTCATGATGCAGTTTCTGTGGAAGTACATCAACGACCTCATCGGCAAAGGACTGAGTTTCGACGTCTATGTGGAATTTTTTTTCTATGCCGCCGAAACCTTGGTACCGTTGGCACTCCCACTCGCCATCTTGTTGGCATCGCTCATCTCATTCGGCAACTTGGGTGAACGCCTCGAGCTACTATCCATCAAGGCTGCAGGTATCTCACTCATCCGCACCATGCGACCGCTCATTATTCTGGTATCGCTGCTGGCTTTGGGCTCCTTCCATTTCCAGAACAAGATTGTGCCAGAAGCGCAACAGAAATTGCTGCAGATGATTACGTCGCTGAAGATGAAGTCACCAGAACTGGATATCCCCGAAGGTGTGTTCTACGATGGGATTGAGAACATCAACCTCTACGTGAAGCACAAAAACGAAGAGACTGGTATGCTCTACGACGTCATTATCTACAACATGCAGGACGGTGTTAACAGAGCGCACATTATTCTGGCGGATTCTGCTCGATTGGAAACCACGAGCGACAAGCTGCACCTACTGTTGCACCTGTATCAGGGGGAACAGTTCGAGAACCTTTCCAGCAATGCGTTGCAGACAAGAAATGTGCCTTACAGAAGGGAGACCTTTGTGGAGAAGCACTTCATCATTGACTTCGACACGAACTTCAATCTGGCAGACCAAGAGGATGTAGCTGGAAGTGCCCGGACCAAGACAATGGCACAGTTGACACATGATATTGACTCGATGGAATGCTACTACGACAGTCTCAGCGTTGAGTTCTACAACAACATGCAACGATATGCATTGAGCCTGCCTCACAAGCAACGCGCTTCCGACTTCGACTCCCTCACTTTGGCGGGGTTCGATAACAGTATGAAGACGGATTTGGAGAAAGAGGAGAAAGCCTATCTGGCACAAAAACAGAAGACGGCCTTCACCGTTCCTCAGTCGAGCGTGAATCTCGACACCCTATATGCCCAAACGAGTTCGCAAGGCAAGCAACGCATCATCATGGATGCTTTGCAGAAAGCGGGGTTTCAGGAGATGGATGCCAGCAGCAAGGCTGACGTGATGGAGTATGGCGACAAACAGATTCGTCTGCACGAGATACAGTTCTGGCAGAAAATCACGATGGCATTGGCGTGCCTGATCTTCTTTTTTGTCGGTGCCCCACTGGGTGCGATCATCCGCAAGGGTGGATTGGGTTTTCCAGTCGTGGTGGCAGTCATCATCTTCATCCTGTACTACATCATCGACACAGGAGCCATGAAGGTGAGTCGCGAGGGAGGAATGCCAGTATGGATTGGTATGTGGCTCAGCACATTAGTGATGGCGCCTTTGGGAGTGTTCTTCACGGTAAAGTCGAACAACGACTCAGCCGTATTCAACATCGATGCCTACATCGCTTTGTGGAAGAAACTCTTGGGCATCCGTCCAAAACGTAATATCACACGGAAAGAGGTCATCATCAACGACCCTGACTATGCCGACATGCACAAAACGCTGAAACAGCTCATCACGACGAGCCGCGAGTATTTGGGAACTTTACCACGTTCCACGTTCTTCGGCTACATGGCATACATCTTCCGTTACTTCTTCTCGAAGCGTGAAGACATGAAGGCTGAAGGCATCATGCAGATAACGGAATACGTGGTGGAAGTGTTGTCGAACAGCAAAGACCGCCAAGTGCTTCGTCTGCTCAACGGCTATCCCGTGATGGAGACACGCGACTTCCGTTTCTACCGCCGCAGGAGGAAAGACCTCAGGGCGGTCATCAAATATTCAGAGAAAATAAAAGACTACATATATGCAAACATCCTTTCAGTTCAGTAAGATAGAAGAGGCGATTGAGGACTTCCGTCAAGGCAAGTTCGTCATTGTCGTCGATGATGAAGACCGAGAGAACGAAGGTGACTTCATCACCCCTGCCGAGATGATCACGGCAGAGAAGGTGAACTTCATGCTCCGCGAGGGACGTGGCGTACTTTGTGCACCCATCACGCTCTCACGTGCCAAAGAATTGGAGTTGCCCCATCAGGTGGAGGAGAACACATCCATGTTGGGCACCCCCTTTACGGTGACCATCGACAAGCTTGAGGGTTGCACCACGGGTGTGAGTGCCCACGATCGTGCTGCCACCATCCAGTGGTTGGCTGATTCCAATGCAAAACCTGGCGATTTCGGACGTCCAGGACACATCAACCCGCTCTACGCACAAGACAATGGTGTGCTGCGTCGTTCAGGACACACAGAAGCCGCTATCGACTTGGCACGTTTGGCTGGATTGAAACCTGCCGCTGCCCTCATCGAGATTCTCAACCCCGACGGCACGATGGCACGCATGCCTCAACTCATTGAGAAAGCCAAAGAGTTAGACATGAAGCTCATCCAAATCAAAGACCTCATCGCCTATCGTCTGCAACGTGAAAGCTTGGTGGAGAAAGGAGTGGAGGCTGATATGCCCACTGCCTACGGACATTTCCGCATCATCCCCTTCCGTCAGAAGAGCAACGGATTGGAGCATGTGGCACTCATCAAGGGTGAATGGAAACCCGATGAACCTGTCTTGGTGAGAATGCACTCCAGTTGTGCCACAGGCGACATCTTCGCCAGTCAGCGTTGTGACTGCGGAGAGCAGCTCCACAAGTCCATGCAGCTCATCGAGAAAGAAGGAAAGGGTGCTGTGGTCTATCTGATTCAAGAAGGTCGTGGTATCGGCTTGATGAACAAGATTGCCGCTTACAAGTTACAAGAGCAGGGACTCGACACCGTGGATGCCAACATCCATTTGGGCTTCGACCCCGACCTGCGAGATTATGGTGTGGGTGCTCAGATTCTTCGTGAAATCGGCATCAGCAAGATTCGTCTGTTGACCAACAACCCCGTGAAGCGTGTGGGTTTGGAAGGCTACGGACTCGAAATCGTGGAGAATGTGCCCATTGAAATCACCCCCAACCCCTACAACGAGCGTTACCTTCACACCAAGAAGGAACGCATGGGACATACATTGCATTTCAACAAATAAAACTCAAAGATATGGAAAATTTATCAGACCGTCTTAACAGACTTTCCCCTTCTGCCACTCTTGCGATGAGTCAGAAGAGCTCCGAGCTGAAGGCTCAGGGCGTGGACGTGATTAACATGAGTGTCGGCGAACCCGACTTCAACACCCCCGACCACATCAAGGCTGCTGCCATCAAGGCTGTGGAGGAGAACTGGAGCCGTTACAGCCCCGTGCCTGGCTATCCAGAGTTGAAGCAGGCGATTGTCAACAAGCTCAAGAACGAGAACGGATTGGACTACAAGCCCGCACAGATTCTCTGTTCCAATGGTGCCAAGCAGTCTGTCTGCAACACCATCATGACCATCATCAATGCTGGCGACGAAGTCATCATCCCAGCTCCTTACTGGGTGTCTTACCCACAGATGGTGCTGTTGGCAGAAGGTACTCCTGTCTTCATTGACGCTCCCATCGAGCAGGATTTCAAGATCACGCCTGCCCAGTTGGAGGCTGCCATCACTCCCAAGACTCGTGCCCTCATCCTCTGCTCTCCCAGCAACCCAACGGGTTCTGTCTATAGCCAGGAAGAGTTGGAAGGTCTCAAGAACGTGCTCCTGAAGCATGAGAATGTCATCGTCATTGCCGACGAAATCTACGAGCACATCAACTATGTGGGCAAGCACGCTTCAATGGCTTCCTTCGCCGACATCAAAGACCGCGTGGTGGTCATCAATGGTGTGTCTAAGGCTTACGCGATGACAGGTTGGCGTATTGGTTTCATCGCTGCTCCCGACTGGATTGTGAAGGGCTGCAACAAGCTTCAAGGTCAATACACCTCTGGTCCTTGCTCTGTGTCTCAGAAGGCTGCCGAGGCTGCTTTCGCTGGTGACCAACAGTGTGTGGAAGATATGCGTCAGGCTTTCGAGCGTCGCAAGAACCTCATCGTGAAACTCGCCAAGGAGATTCCAGGTCTCGAAGTGAACGAGCCACAGGGTGCTTTCTACCTCTTCCCCAAGTGCTCCAGCTACTTCGGCAAGAAAGACGGCGACCGTGTCATCAACAACTCCACCGACTTCGCCATGTACCTGCTTGAGGTGGGTCATGTGGCAACCGTGGGTGGCGATGCCTTCGGTTCTCCTGAGTGCTTCCGCATGAGCTACGCCACTTCCGACGAGAACATCGTGGAGGCAATGAAGCGCATCAAGGAAACGCTGGCACGTCTCAAATAATTCCTATGAAAGGACTGCTCACCATCATCCTCTTGGCATGGGTGTCATTCGCTCATGCTCAAGAGGATGTTGTGTCTTATACGGAGGGTGTCATCACCTCCGAGTTCGTCAAGGAAGCCACCATGAAGCGTGACCTCCTGCAGATGTTGGCAGACTTCTCCCTGTATATGGTCAATGACTATCAGGCGTGTGACTACCCCAACGACAAAGGGGAGGAATGCGGCTGTTTCAAAGGCGAGAACACAATGGCGAACGATGAGCGGGGTGTGCGTCCCAATGCCGACCTCAGCATGATTTGTGCTTTCCTCGTCAAGTATGGAAAGCCAGCAGGAGTGGCCCTTCCTGAAGGTGTCACTTGGGCAAAGATTGAGGAGATGGCGATGAAGTCATTGGTCTTTGCTTATTCCACCCACAAAGCCAACCGTCTCAAGGTGTGCAAGGGCAACAACTATTGGGGTTCCGTCTCCGATGCCGACCACGTATGGGAGTCCTCCCTTTGGGCGATGTCGGTTGCCTATTCCGCCTTTTTCCAATGGGACAAACTCAGCGACACCCAGAAAAGTTACATCTATTCCTTGCTGAAAGCTGAATGCAACTACGAGTTGGAACGCTCCATCCCTACAGGTTATGCAGGCGACACCAAGGCAGAGGAGAATGGTTGGGAAGCCGATGTGTTGGCTGCCACACTCGGACTGTTCCCCAACGACCCATTGGCACCTCGATGGTTCGAACGATTGAGGGAGTTTGCCATCAACAGCTACTCACACCCCTCCGACCAGCAGAACCACACCATCATCGACCCTTGGTACGACAACAAGAGCGTTGCCGACCTCTACAAGGGGCAGAACCTCTACGACGATTATTCCCTCCAGAACCACAACCTCTTCCACACCTCCTATCAGAATGTGGTGCAACAAGAATTGGGTGAGGCGGCATTGGCACTCAAGATGTTCCAGCAAGGGCTGCATGGCACAGAACGCTGGAAGACTCGTGCCCTGATGCACCACAACCAAGAAGTACAAGACAGTATCCTCAACTGGCTTGCCCTCCCCGATGGCGAACTGGCGATGCCCAACGGCAACGACTGGAGCCTGTTCCTCTACGACCAAATCACCTCCTACTCCACCCTTGCCTGTTTCCTGCAAGACCCCAACGCGTTGATGCTGGAGAATCAGGCTTACAAGTACATCAAGGCACGTCAGAAGACCACCCCCGACGGTTCGTGGCTCTTGCGTCCCGATGTGGGTGCCCGACGCATGGGTGTGGAGGCGCATCGTGTGATGATGACTTTCTTGATGCACGAGATGCTTTCCACCGCTCAGCTCACCCCTACCGCTTGGGAGGACTTCAACAAGACCTACGGCAAAGCGAAGCTGATACCTTGCCAGAACATCGTGCGTGCTGCCACCGACGACCGCTTCACCTGCTTCTCATGGAGCGAGGGCTTGAAGTCCTATACAGGCTACTTTTCAGCCAACAATCCCGACAAGAACAAGATAGTGGTGCCCTATCGTGCCAACAACACGGGCAATCTCCTCGGCTGGTACGAAGTGGAGGGCAAACGAACCAATGCCACCCCTGTGGTGAGCGGCATCTATCAGTTTCAGGGCAACAGCTACGTGATGAACGGTGAGTTGAACACCAACGACGGCACCCTCAACCACCGTTTCGTCCTCTACTCCACCCCTGAGAACGCCCTCATCTATCTCGACCAAGTGACTGCCAATGCCGATGCCACCATCACCGCCGCCAAAGGAGGACTTCTTGCCATCTCCACCGACGAACTCATGAAAACCACCCGTACATTATATACTCAAGAGGGAATACACACCACCGACGGCACCCAATTGCTCACCCTCGAAAGTCCCTGGCTCAACATCGACAACGAACTGGGCATCATCACCTCAAATTCTAAACCTCAAACCTCAAACCTCAACCTTCAGCTCGGCGTAGCCAAACCTCAAATCTCTTTTGGTGATCGCACTTCCAACAACTCTATCTTCACCTCTAAGCTCTATCCTCTCTACAGCGACACTCGTCGTGAGGTTAAGGCAAATGAGGTGGTGGACACTCGCAACCTCGTCTATTATAGCCGCATCAATGCCAAGAAGACCCAAAAGATGGCGAAGCGACTCATTTCCTTGAAAGACCAGTTGCCCGAAGGTTGGAATGGCGTCATCGTGCCCGATGCCCATCATTCCTATCTGCTCATCAGCAACTTCAAAGGCGAGAACACAGCCACTCTCACCCACCTGAAGCTGAAAGGTTGGACTCCCGTATTCCCCGAAACAACCCACCTCAAACAAAATGGTTCCACCCTCACCTTGCATGTGGAGCAGAACCATTCTGTCGTATTTATCCGTTAATAAATCGCCCAGCGCTTGGGCTGGAACTGATTATCCGTAGATAATCTTACCCGTTTCCTTATCGGTGTTCTCCTCGATGAAGGACTTGTTGTACTGTGTCATACCACGGAGCGACATACCCATATTGGAGAAACCGCCATCGTGGAAGAGCGTCTGCATGGTCACCTTCTTGGTGAGGTCAGAGAACATCACGATGCAGTAGTCAGCACACTCGTCTGCACTTGCGTTGCCCAGTGGAGACATACGATCAGAGAAGTCGTAGAGACCATCGAAGCCCTTGATGCCCGAACCAGCAGTGGTGTATGTAGGCGACTGGCTGATGGTGTTCACGCGCACACCCTTCTCACGTCCATAGATGTAGCCGAAAGAACGGGCGATAGACTCCAAGAGTGACTTCGCATCTGCCATATCGTTATAGCCGAAGAACGTGCGGTGGCTTGCAACATAAGTGAGAGCCAGCACACTGGCATTCTCCTCTAGCGCATCCAGTTTCTTAGCCACCTGCAACATCTTGTGGAATGAAATCGCAGAGATGTCCAGCGTCTTGTCCAAGAGGCTGTAGTCAAGGTCGTCATATGTGCGCTTCTTTCTCATGTTGGCACTCATGGCGCAAGAGTGGAGCACAAAGTCAATCTTGCCACCCAGTGCCTTCTGAGCCTCAGAGAAAAGCATCTCCAAGTCTTCCACACTCGTAGCGTCGGCAGCAATTACTGCCGCGTTGGTCTTCTCTGCCAGTTCCGCGATGGTACCCATGCGGCAGGCAACAGCTGTATTGGTAAGTACTATCTGTGCACCTTCTTCGTAAGCACGTTCTGCCACCTTCCAAGCGATGGACTGATCGTTCAATGCACCAAAAATGATTCCTCTCTTTCCTTTCAGCAAATTATAAGCCATAATTCGTTTTTTTACCTATTAATAATATTATCCTGTTCTCTGTGTAAATCAATTACGGCTGCACAGGTACGAAGAAAAGTGAAACGTGAAAAGTGAAAAGTGAAAAATCTCAGTTTCTGGCACCCTAAAACAGCCTCAAACGGGGCGTTTTCACTTTTTGCCCGCCACTTTTGTCCGTTTTTCCAAAAAAAATCTTTATTTATTTTGTCATGTCCAAAATTTGCGCTACCTTTGCACTCGCTAACGGAAAAGGCCGTAGTGATGGCGGGGTAGCTCAGCTGGTTAGAGCGTCGGATTCATAATCCGGAGGTCGAGGGTTCGAGCCCCTCCCCCGCTACCAAAGAAGAGGTTACACAAATGTGCAGCCTCTTCTTTTTCTATACTCCTTTAACCCTTGACTTTCGGCCTCAGACCTAAACGAAAAAGGGAGCTGGTTCTTGAGAATCGGCTTCTTTTTTTGTTTTTTTGCCGAAATATTTGTTTGGTTGAAAAACCTGTATTATCTTTGCAATTGAAGAGATAGAAAACACCGATTGCTGATTAACACTTAAATGATAACTATATGAAAAAGAAAAATGCTTTGACGTGGGCTGTGGCGACTGTCACGACAATCTTCGGATTGACGGCATGCGGACTGGACATGCCCAAAGAGACACAGTCTTCGTTTGAAACCATGACAGTGAAAAAAACGGACATTGAGCTTCCTTATAAGTTCAGTGCCAGGATGAAAGGTCAGAACGACGTGACGGTGACGCCACAGGTGAGTGGCCAGTTGGTCAAGATTTGCGTGACGGAAGGTCAGCAGGTGAAGCAAGGGCAGACGCTCTTCGTCATCGACCAGCGCAACGCCCAACTGGAGCTGGAGGCTGCACAAGCCAACCTGCAGGCTGCCTTGGCGCAGGAGAATTCTGCCAAGCTGGAGTATGATTCGAATAGGAACCTTTTTGACAAGAAGATCGTGAGCAGCTATATGCTGAACAATTCGGAGAACTCTTACAAGCAGGCTCAGGCTGCAGTGGCTCAGGCGCGAGCTGCTGTGAACCGTGCGAAGGTGAACCTCGGTTTCTGCACCATCACGGCTTCCGTATCTGGAATTATCGGTGAAATCCCTGTTCGTGTTGGTGACCAAGTGTCGCCGATGACTCAGTTGACCATGTTGAGCGGCAACACGACGATGTATGCTGAATTCTCCGTGACGGAAGGCATTGTGGAGGCGATGGTGCAGAATAGCATGAAGGCGACCGATGTGGAGAAATATATTGCCAGCTTGCCTGAAGCAACGTTTGTCATGAAGAATGGCACGGAGTATCCCCATAAGGGTCGTGTCGTCAGCTTGACGGGTATCGTGAATGCTGCCACTGGTTCGTTGACCAGTAAGGTGCTGTTCCCCAACCCTGACGGCCATCTGTACTCTGGCATTCAGGGCACGGTGGTGATGCCTTTCGCTGAGAAGGGTGTGATTGTCATTCCCCAGAATGCGGTGGTGCGCCTTCAGGATAAGTCGCTGGTTTATAAGGTGCAAGCCGACAGCACAGCAACCGCTATCGACGTGACGACGGAAGATACTGGTAACGGTAAGGACTTCATCGTCACCAACGGCTTGAAAGCGGGCGACCGCATCGTGACCACCGGCGCCAACAATGTGACGGAGGGGCAGAGGGTGCTTTTTTAATTGACAATGGAGAATTGATAATTGACAATTCTTGGCAAGCCAAGCGTGCTAAAGATATGATAAGAAAATGAAAAACAATATATTCATCAACAAATACGTGATGGCATGCGCCATCTCGATTGTGATAGCTCTGGTGGGCTACATCTCCATGAGCACACTGTCCGTGGAGCAATACCCCGACATCGCACCGCCTACGGTGTTGGTCAGCACATCCTATTCGGGTGCTGATGAGAACACGGTGATGAAGTCGGTCATCCAGCCCCTCGAAGAAGCTATCAACGGTGTGACGGACATGACCTACATGACCTCAAAGGCTTCATCCAACGGTAATGTCAGCATCAATGTCTATTTCAAACAGGGTGTGGATGCCGATATGGCAGCGGTGAACGTGCAGAACCGCGTCACTCGTGCACAAGCCCTGCTTCCTGCCGACGTGAACAAGGTGGGTGTGACTGTGCAGAAACAGCAGAGCAACATCCTACAGATTTTTGCCGTGAAGAGTGTTGACGGCAAATATGACGAGGACTTCATCTCGAACTATGTGGACATCAACATCAAGCCGCGTCTGATGCGTATTACGGGCGTGGGTAACGTGATGAGTTTGGGTAACACTTACGCCTTGCGCATCTGGCTGAAGCCCGATGTGATGGCACAATACGGTCTGACCCCTGACGAGATCTTTGCTGCCATCAACGGTCAGAGCTTCGTGGCGGCTACGGGTTCGTTGGGCGAACAGTCGGAGAACTCCTACCAGTACTCCATGCAGTACAAGGGTACGCTGAAGAGCGTCGAGGAGTTCAACGAAATCGTGTTGCGCACCAACGGCGGCGGCATGTTGCACCTGAGTGATGTGGCTGAGGTGAAGATTGGTGCCATGAGTTACAACTTCTCTTCGAACATCCAAGACAAGCCGGGCGCCCTCTTCATGGTGTTCCAGGCTCCGGGTGCCAACGCCACCGAGGTGAATGCCCGCATCAACCAGACTTGTGAAGAGATGAAGAAGTCGATGCCTGCGGGATTGGAGTTCGTGACCATGATGACCAGTGATGACTTCCTCTTTGCAGCCATCCACAATGTGGTCGAGACGCTCATCATCGCCATCATCCTCGTGATTCTCGTCGTGTTCTTCTTCCTGCAGAACTTCAAGGCGACCATCATTCCATCTATTTCGATTATCGTGTCGCTGTTGGGCACTTTTGCCATCGTGTCGTTGGCAGGCTTCTCGCTCAACATCCTGACGCTGTTTGCCCTCGTGCTGGCTATCGGTACGGTGGTGGACGATGCCATTGTGGTGGTGGAAGCCGTGATGGCGAAGATGGAGGGCGGTATCAGCGATGCCCGCGAAGCCACCCGTCAAGCCATGAGCGAGGTGTCGGTGGCTGTGGTTTCGTGTACCTTGGTGTTTATGGCGGTGTTCATCCCTGTGACCTTCATGCCAGGCACCTCTGGTACGTTCTTCACTCAGTTCGGTGTGACAATCGCTTCTTCCGTCGGTCTGTCGTGCGTGTCAGCCCTCACGCTTTGTCCTGCCCTCTGTGCCATCATGATGAAAATTGATGAGAAGGGAGCCGAGAACAAGAAGAGCCTGGCATATTACACCAAGAAGGCCTACACCGTCAGCTATAATGCCATCGCCGACAAATACAGCAAGAGCGTTCAGAAGTTCATCAAGCGCCCCGTTTTAGCATGGAGCACATTGGCTCTGGCTGCTGTGTTGCTGGTGTTCTTCATGAAGAACTTGCCATCGGGTCTCGTGCCACAGGAAGACCAAGGCGTGTTCCTGGCTGAAGTGCGTGTTCCTGAAGGAACCACCCTGACTCAGACCCGTGAAATCTTGAAGCAGGTGGAGGAAAAGGTGAAGAAGATTCCAGAGTTGGAGAGCTTCGCCGTTTGCTGCGGCTATGGTATGGTGTCAGGCGAAGGTTCGAACTTCGCCACCCTGATTGTCCGTCTGAAGAACTGGGACGATCGTCCGGGCATGAACCACCTGATTGACCTCGTCATCGGTCGTTTCTACTACGACTGTATGGATATCAAGAACGTGCAGGTGTTGCCGTTCCAGATGCCACAAATTCCGGGCTATGGTACCAGCAACAGCGTGAGCCTTGTGGTGGAAGACCCCACCGACGGCAACCTGTCTGAGTTTGCCAAGAATACGGAGCGGTTCTTGAACAAGCTGTCTGAGCGTCCAGAAATCGGCTCCGCGATGTCGTCCTACTCTGAGCGTTACCCGAAGTATCAGATTGATGTCGATGCTGTCCAGTGCGACCGTGCTGGTGTTTCACCTGCTGCCGTGCTCAACACGCTGGGTGCTTATTGCGGTGGTGCATATATCGGCAACTTCAACCAGTTTGGTAAGGTGTATCGCATCATGGCTGCTGCTTCGCCCGAATATCGTCTTGACCCGTCATCGCTGCACAACATCTTCATGCAGGTGAAGGAAGGCAAGATGGCACCCATCTCTGAGTTCGTCTCGCTGAAAGAGATTGTCGGTCCGGCGAACATCGAGCACTTCAACATGTTCCAGAGTATCACTTGCTTCGTGACGGCAGCCAGCGGCTATACCGAAGGTGATGCCCACAAAGCGATTGCCGAGGTGTTTAAGGAAGAGATGCCTTCTACTGCCACCTATGAGTACAGTGGAATGTCGCGCGAGTTGGAGGAGACTTCTGGCTCTAATGCCACCGCCCTCATCTACGTGATTTGTGCAGTCCTCATTTACCTCATTCTGGGCTCGCTCTACAACTCTTGGTTCACACCAATGGCTGTGTTGCTGAGTGTGCCTTTCGGACTGATGGGCGCGTTCGTCTTTGCTTACTTCGGTAATCTGCTCAGTTTGCCTGGTATGGACAACAACATCTACCTCCAGACGGGTGTCATCATGTTGATTGGACTCTTGGCGAAGACCGCCATCCTCATCACGGAGTTTGCCTCCGAACGTCGTGCCCAAGGCATGAGCATCAGCGATGCAGCCTTCGAGGCTTGCAAGGAACGACTTCGTCCTATCTTGATGACTGTCGTCACGATGATTGCCGGTATGATTCCGCTCGTCATCGAAGGTGGTGCCGGTGCCAATGGTAACCGTGCCCTCGCTTTGGGTGTCATCGGTGGTATGACAGTGGGTACGATTGCCCTCCTCTTTGTCGTTCCCGCCTTCTTTATCGTGTTCCAGAAACTGCATGAGAGGTTCCAAGGGAAGGATGTGAAAACAGAAGAATTGAAGGATTGAAAAATTGAAGCTGAACTATGAAGTATAAGAGTTATATCGTTGCCACTGCCGTAAGTTTCCTGTTGGCGGGTTGTGGTATCTATGATAAATATGAAAAGAAGGTGGAAGCACCTGCAGATGTCTTTGGCACCACGCAGGACATCACGAGTGCAGGAACCGACCATTCGCTGGCTCAGATGTCGTGGCGTGAGTTCTTCACCGACCCGCTGCTCCAGCAACTCATTGAGCAGGTGCTACAGAACAATACTGACCTGAACTCCGCGCGCATCGCTGTGGAGAAGAGTGAGGCATCGCTGAAGGCTGCACGAATGGCTTACCTGCCTTCGCTCTATTTCGCTCCACAAGGCACGTTGGCGAAGTTCGACAAAAATCCGTGGTCGAAGACGTACAACCTGCCGTTGCAGCTGAGTATGGATGTTGATGTGTTCGGCTCCATCACCAACAAGAAGCGTGCTTCGAAGGCGGTGCTCCTGCAAGCTCAAGTGTGTGAGGAGGCGATTCGTGCCAACCTCATCTCCACCACTGCCCAGCAGTATTATATGCTTCAGGTGCTTGACCGTCAGTTGGAGATTCTGACGCAGACTGACAGCTTGTGGAATGCTTCGCTGGAAACCCAGAAGACGCTCTGGGAGAATGGCAAGTCGTACTCGACTGCCGTCAATCAGATGGAGTCATCCTATCTGAATGTGAAAACGCAGATTGTGGATACTCGTCGCAATATCCGTGCCGTAGAGAACGCCATCTGTCGCTTGCTGGCCATCACGCCACAGCATATTCAACGCAGCACGATGGGAAGTTCCTCATTGCCTCATCATCCAGAATCGGCAGAAAGCAACGGACAGCGGATGTTCGACACGAGCTTCCTGACCCTCGGCGTGCCTGCTGGTATGCTCGAACTCCGTCCCGACATTCGGATGGCTAACTACGCAATGGAGGAGGCTTTCTACAACACGCAAGCTGCCCGTGCTGCTTTCTTCCCAGGTATTACCCTGACGGGAACGGCGGGATGGACAAACTCGGCAGGTGGGATGGTCATTGATCCGGGCAAAATCCTCCTGAGTGCTGTTGCGCAACTGACGCAACCCATCTTTGCTCGTGGCAAGATCAAAGCGAACTATAAGATTTCCCAATTGACGGAAGAAGACCTGCAGCGCAAATATGTACAAACCGTCATCGATGCAGGTAATCAGGTGAATGAGGCGATGGCTGATTGTCAGGCTGCCCGTGAAAAGCATGCTTACTACCACCGTCAGGTGCAAGTGCTCTACGATGCCTATACAGGCACCCACGAACTGATGGACAATGGTAAGGCAAACTATCTCGAAGTGCTCACCGCTCAAGAGAGCTTGCTCAGCTCGCAATTGAGTGAGGCAATGAATATGTACAATGGTGCGCAGGCTGTCATTGCACTTTATATTAGTCTTGGTGGCGGCACGAAATAAGTTTTAGAGATCCCCAACATCCACCAGCCCATTCATCACGACATATAAAATGATGTCGGCAAGGGAACGGGCATGGAGTTTCTCCATGATGTTCTTGCGATGGGTGATGGCTGTGGTGAGACTGATGTTGAGACGGTCGGCAATCTCTTTGTTGATATGACCTTTGGCAAGGAGTATCGCCACCTCGACCTCACGGGCGGAAAGGGAGATGTTTTTCTCTTCCCTTCTTCCCATTGGGGAGGGAGGGCCAGCAGGGTGCCCCTGACGATGGACGGCAAGGAGAGACTTGACCAATGCCTGTTCGGTCTGACAGACATTCAGGGTGGGCACTCCCGATATCTGCAAGTCGCCATTGACCAGCACGATGGCACGACGAGACTGCTCACGGAAATAAGCGGCATGCTCGAAATAGAGGCGTGAAGCCACGAAATAGTGAACGAACTGCCCCTGGTCAGCGGCTTGCAGTTCGTCGAAAGAGACAAAGATATGCACATCAGCCACAGGGATGAGGTCAGACAGGATAGGCTGCAACCCCAAGGCAGCTAAGATGTTGGAATCTACGATGGCTATTTCGAAATGCGGCATAAAACAATAATTTCCGTGCAAAGGTACGGAAAAAAAGTGAAAAGTGAAAAAATCGTACCTTTGCACCATGTTTACGACCACACTACTCGACTGGTTTGCCCAGCATGGGCGCGACCTTCCCTGGCGACATACGAAAGACCCGTATGCCATCTGGCTCAGCGAAATCATCCTGCAACAGACTCGCATTCAGCAGGGGATGGATTATTGGCTGCACTTCATGCAACGATGGCCCAAGGTGGAGGATTTGGCGAGTGCAACGGAGGATGAGGTGTTGCGAATGTGGCAAGGTCTGGGTTATTACAGTCGGGCACGATACTTGCATACCGCTGCCCAGCAAATTGTGGCTCAAGGCGGTTTTCCCACTACACTCGAGGGCATCAAGCAACTGAAGGGTGTGGGCGACTACACGGCTGCTGCCATTGGCTCCATCGCTTTCGGATTGCCTGCCGCTGTGGTGGACGGCAATGTGTATCGGGTGCTTGCCCGTCATTATGGCATCGACACGCCCATCAACACGACGCAGGGGAAGCGGCTCTTCACGGAGTTGGCACAATCGCTGCTGCCTTCCGACCAGCCTGCAGAGTTCAACCAAGCCCTGATGGACTTTGGTGCCATCCAATGCACCCCCACCTCACCCAAGTGTGTGGTGTGTCCCTTGCAGGAGACTTGTGAGGCACTCCGCACAGGACGCATCGACGAACTGCCTGTGAAAGAGAAGAAGCTGACCATCCAAACGGTGCGCCTCACGTACATATATATAAGATGTAAGGGCAAGACCGCCATCCACAAACGTCCTGCAGGGGACATCTGGCAAGGGTTGTGGGAACCATATGCCCCCCAGTCCCCAAAGGGGGAGGCTATTCAGGATGCTTCCAAACAAACAAACAATGCGGATGCCCTTCCCCTTTGGGGGCGGGGGGCTGTCCTTCTTGCCAAAGACGTGAAGCATGTACTCACCCACCGCATTCTCCTTGCCGACTTCTACTTTTGGGAGACAGACACGCCTCCCACCCTACCCGATGACTATATCTGGGTGAAGGAGAGCGACTTAGACCAGTATGCCGTCCCCCGCCTGATTGAGATTCTGCTGGAAAGGCTACCTCGTTGAGAGGGCAAAATACTCACTTTTTCGGTACAAATCCTCACAAATAAGGATTGTGGAGTCAAGGAAAAGTCCGTACCTTTGCAGCGTTTTTCTGTTCTCAATCAAAAAATACACACAAACAAATGAAAACTATTAAACTATTCGCAATGATGTTGGTTGCACTGGTCGGAATGACAGCATGCAGCAGCGACGACGACAACGAGACTAAAAAAAATGTCATTGACCCCGTAGAAGGACTCAAAGGTTACATCTTTGTCAGCTCAGGCTATTTCAAAGATTCCTATTATGGCGACCAAGCCACATTGAGCGTGAAGGTCAAGGACAACCAATACACCATCACCTTCCACGACCCACAATGGGGCGACGTGGATTTCGAGAACGTGGCTATCGACGAGGCAAAGAACACCGTATCGGGTGCTGGCACGCTGAAGATGAACTATCGTGGCAAGGATGGAAGCTACGACGCTGTCCTCAGCGGCGACGTGAACAATCCTACCATCACCATGCCTGACGTGATGGGTGGAACCACCATTTCTTTCTTCAAAGGCGACGCTCCACTGGCTTGTCAGTTGCAGGGAAACTACTCAGGCAGCACTTCTGTGATGGTGGGTGACTCTTATGGTCCTTACACGGCAGACTTCACCAGCAAGGTGACTGCAAATCCTGACGGCACCATCAATGTTGAGATTCCAGAGCACGTCCTTGAGGGTACTGCTATTGGCGACCTCACCTTGGGCAAGGTGACTATCAAGAATGTGTATTATGACAGCGCTAAGGAGGACTTCTGCTACCCTTATGGCAAGTTGCAGAAGGAGATGATCATGCACTTCAAGGCTGAAAGAGAAGGCACAGTCACAATGGACGGCGACTACAACTTCTCCGAAAACAGTGAGATTGAGGTGAAGCAGACAGCGTCTGGCATTCAGATGATCAACCGTTTCCAACTGGGCAAGATGCCTTTCCCTATCGTAGCCACTTTCGAAGGAGTGATCCCAAGTGAAAAGTAAAGCGCTCTTTCTCGGACTGCTGTGTTCTCTGACGGCTTGTCATGGGATGTTTGACGACATCTACGACGAGCCGCAGGAGCAAGTGGACATCAAGGAGGGACAACTCTACATTGATGCCTCCAGCTGGACGGATTGGCACTATATCAACCTGACCGCCACCGGAAACAAGGTGGTGAAGATGAGTATTCCAACCGAAGCCCTCCCATCCCCCAACGGGGAGGGGGCTGAGGGTCTTTACACCTATTGGTATGATGTGTTTGGTGAAGGACTCTCCAAGCACGAATTTCGAGGTTTCACCCCTACCGCTTCTCAACCAGAACCTGACGAATGGCACATTGCCGTTCATCGCAACAACGTGAGGACGAATGGTGGAGCTGCCTACGAGACTCCCTACACTTCAATGGACGACCTGCCTGAAAGTAGCGAGGCTTTTGCCGATGCCACTTTCACGGAGGATGTGTGGAACGAACTGGATGTGTGGACGATTCAGGCGCAGATGTTGCAAGGACTGATTGGCAATCAGGGCATCAAGGTGAATCCCGTGCTGTCTTCATGGCTCACGGTGAGCTTGCCCCCTGTACCCCCTGTCTTCACGCTGAACAACCACGTGTTCATCATCAAGTTCAACGATGGCACTTATGGGGCAATCCAACTGGAGAACTATCAGAGTCCGACGGGTGTGAAATGCTGTTTGACGATTAATTATAAGTACCCGTATTAAAGGTTATAGGTTAAGGGTTATAGGTTAAAGATTGGTCGAAGGTCAAAGAGAATGAGGTTTTGGTTATACATATTATTCTTGGGGATGACGCTTGTGGGTTATGCCAAGCAGGATCAGGAGGGAACTCTTCCCGATGCGGGAGAGGAACCTGTAGAGGGTCTTGACTCGATGTACTACCTGAACGATGTGGTGGTGACTGGCACACGCACTCCAAAACTGCTGAAGGATGCACCCATCCAAACCCGTGTCATCACCGCCTCTGACATAGAGAAGGCTGATGCCACCAACGTGGAGGACCTGCTTCAGCAGGAGATGCCGGGTGTGGAATTCTCCTATGCCATGAACCAGCTGAAACACATGAACCTGTGCGGTTTTGGCGGACAGGGTATCCTCTTCATGGTGGATGGCGACCGCCTGGCTGGCGAGACCATGGACGATGTGGATTTCACCCGTCTGAACATGGCGAACGTGGAGCGAATCGAGATTGTGAAGGGGGCAGCCTCCGCCCTTTATGGCAGCCATGCAGGGGGAGGTGTCATCAACATCATCACCAAAGAGCAGACGCAACCGTGGACACTGAACCTGAATGCCCGACTCGCACGGTACAACGAACGACGTTTCGGGGGGGCTTTCGGAACGAAGGGAAAGCAGTTGCACAACATGCTGAACGTCAACCACACCTTCATTGACAACATCCACGTACACAATGCTGAAAACCCTGCCACGCAGATTGTCTCCACCATTTATGGCGACCGCACATGGAACGTCAAGGACCGCCTCACCTACAAGCCCACCGACCAGCTGACATTCGTCGGACGTGCTGGCTATTTCTTCCGGGAGGTGGTGCGCACAGCCGACACGCCTGAACGGTACCGCGACTTCTCTGCCGGGGTGAAAGGACTGTGGGACATCACTGCGCACGACCAACTCGAGATTTCCTATTCCTTCGACCAGTACGACAAGTCGGACTTCCACAAAATTAACCGTCTGGACGTGCGTGACTACAGCAACGTGCAAAATGCTTTCCGGAGCTTATACAACCACTATTGGAGCACGGGAAGCGTCCTCTCTGTCGGCACCGACTACATGCACGACTACCTGATGAACAAGAATCTGGGCAGCAAGACGGCATCACAGAGCATCTGCGATGCCTTTGCCCAATTCGACTGGCTCATCGACACACACTGGGAAGTGGTGGGAGCACTCCGCTATGACTATTTCTCAGACAGCAAGAGTGCGCACTTCACCCCAAAACTGACAGCACGCTACCAGCCCATCGACCACCTCAATCTCCGTCTCGGCTACGGCATGGGCTTTCGTTCACCTGCCCTCAAGGAGAAATACTACAACTTCGACATGGTGGGCATCTGGATCATCCAAGGCAATCCTAATCTCAAGTCGGAGGTGAGCCACAACTTCAACGCCTCTGCCGACTACACCAAGGGACATTACAACTTCACCCTCGCTGCCTACTACAATAACGTGCACAACAAGCTCACGACGGGAGTTCCCCACTATCTGCCAGGTGATGACAAACAGCTCTATCTCGACTACACCAACCTTGAGGACTATTCCATCTATGGAGGAGAAGCCAACGTGCAGGCACGATGGGACAACGGATTCAGCGCCAAGCTTTCCTATGCATACACCAATGAGCGACTGCCTAAGGATAAGGAGGGACACACCATCAACAACCAGTACATTCCTGCACGTCGCCACTCTCTCACCGCACGAGTAGATTGGGACAAGCAGTTCACCAGCAACTACGGTCTCCGCCTCTCGCTCAACGGGCGTTTCCTATCTGCCGTGAAGAACGTGGAGTTTGTTGACTACTACGACATCTCCAAAGGCACCAGCACGATTCACTACCCTGCCTACACCTACTGGAAATTATCTGTTGTCCAGCATTTTGGCAAAGCCTTTAAGGTGACAACAGCATTGGACAATCTACTCAACTACAAACCCAAGTATCACTATTTCAACAGTCCCCTCACCGATGGCATCAATTTGATGGTCGGTTTGTCAGTTGATATTGACAAACTCTTCTAAAAAGCCCATTCCACTATACAAAAGACAGAAAAAGAGGCTATTTTCTTGGCACTCTTCATATTTATTACTATCTTTGCACGTTTTTCGGCTCTTTTCCAGAGTTGAGAAACGTGTTTTTTATGTCATTACATCAACAAACTAAGATATGAAACAATTACTTCTTGGTGACGAAGCCATTGCCTTGGGAGCAATTAACGCCGGACTTTCTGGCGTGTACGCTTATCCTGGCACTCCGTCAACCGAAATCACTGAATTCATTCAGACAAACAAAGTGGCACGCGAACGTGGCATTCACAGCCGCTGGTGTACCAACGAGAAGACAGCGATGGAAGCTGCCCTCGGTATGTCCTATGCAGGCAAGCGTGCTTTGGTGTGCATGAAGCATGTGGGTATGAACGTGTGTGCTGACGCTTTTGTCAATAGCGCCATTACGGGGGTGAATGGCGGTCTTATCGTATTGGCTGCCGACGACCCATCGATGCACTCTTCACAGAACGAGCAGGACAGCCGCTTCTATGGCAAGTTCGCCCTCATCCCTGTGTTTGAGCCATCGAACCAGCAGGAGGCTTACGATATGGTGGCAAGTGCTTTCGAACTCTCAGAAAGTCTGAAGGTGCCTGTGCTGCTGCGCATCGTCACTCGTCTGGCACACAGCCGTGCTGCTGTGGAGGTGGGTGAACTGGGAGCAGAAAACGCACTCAACCCCAGCACAGACCAATGGGTGTTGCTGCCAGGCATCGCAAGAAAGAAGTATGTGGATCTGCTGGGCAAGCAAGCGGAATTTGAGAAAGCCAGTGAGGCTTCTGTTTATAATAGGAAGGAAACGGCAGATGGTCAGAAATTGGGCATCATCGCGTGTGGCATCGGTTACAACTACGTGAAAGAAAATGTGGGCGACAATGCCAACATCCTGAAGGTGAGTCAATATCCTCTTTCTCCGAAAGTGATTCGCGCCTTTGCCGAAGAGAACGACGCCCTCCTCGTGGTTGAGGACGGACAGCCAGTTGTAGAAGAGGCGATTGCAGGAATGGTTGGTGCCGACTACCCCATCAAGGGACGTCTGACTGGCGACCTTCCACGCACAGGCGAGCTGACTCCTGACTGTGTAGCCAAGGCGTTGGGCAAGCCAGCAGGTCCTGCTTTCGACAATGCAAAGAACCTTGCAGGTCGTCCTCCTCAGCTCTGTCAGGGCTGCGGACACCGCGATGTATATACTGCCCTCAATCAAGTGCTGGCTGAATATCCTGATTATCGCGTGTTTGGTGACATCGGTTGCTACACCTTGGGAGCACTTCCTCCATTCAAGGCACTCTCTAGCTGTGTGGACATGGGTGCTTCCATCACGATGGCGAAGGGTGCTGCTGATGCAGGTTTGTTCCCTGCTGTTGCCATCATCGGTGACTCCACTTTCACTCATAGCGGTATGACAGGTCTGTTGGATGCTGTGAACGACAAGTCCAACATTACTGTTGTCATCTCCGACAACCTGACTACAGGTATGACGGGTGGACAGGACTCTGCAGGCACAAACAAGTTTGAGGCGATTTGCCTTGGATTGGGTGTAGAGCCAGAGCATGTGCGCGTGGTGGTGCCACTTCCCAAGAATATGCCAGAGATTACCCGCATCATGAAGGAAGAGATTGAGTACAATGGAGTTTCAGTGATTATTCCTCGTCGTGAGTGCATCCAAACGGCAGCACGTCACGCAAGAGAACGAGCAAAACAACAGAAATAAGATGAAAAAAGACATCATACTGTGCGGTGTGGGAGGACAAGGTATCCTTTCCATCGCCACGATTATCGGAGAAGCAGCCACAGAGGCTGGCATCAATCTGAAACAGGCTGAGGTGCACGGAATGAGCCAGCGTGGTGGCGACGTGCAGTCTAACCTGCGTCTCTCTACAGAGAACATTTACAGCGACCTCATCCCTCAAGGTGGTGCCGATGTGGTCATCTCCATGGAGCCTATGGAATCTCTTCGTTACCTGCCCTACCTCGCTAAGACGGGTACGATCGTGACCAGCAGCAAGCCCTTCGTCAACATTCCCAACTATCCTGACGAAGCTGCCCTGATGGCTGAACTTGACAGCATGCCATCTGTGGTGAAGCTCGACATTGAGAGTGTGGCAAAGGATGCAGGCAATGTGCGTGGTGCCAACATGGTGCTGCTCGGCATGGCTGCCCCCTTCATTGAGATTCTCACCGTAGAACAACTCCGCAAAGCCATCTCCGTCATCTTTGCTCGCAAGGGTGAAGCCATCGTCGAAGCCAACCTCAAGGCTTTCGACATGGGTGTGGAGGCAAGTAAAAAATAACAATCAAACACAATTAAAAACATGATTCACAATCCGGAAATTGAATGCATGGACAGAGAGTCTATGCGCAAGTTACAATCTGAACGTCTGATCAAAACCGTCAAGACTTGTTATGAAAATGTGCCCTTCTACAAGAAGAAGATGGACAGAATGGGTGTCAAGCCCGAGGATATCCGCAGCATCGACGATATCTACAAGTTGCCTTTCACCACCAAGCACGACTTGCGTGATGAATACCCATTCGGTCTGCAGGCAGTTCCTCAAAGCGAGATTCGCCGTATTCACGCCTCATCAGGTACGACAGGCAAGCCCGTTGTGGGCACTTACACAGAAAACGACCTGAAGATGTGGGCAGAGTGTGTGGCTCGTGTGATGGCAGTCGGCGATGTAGGTCCTGGCGACGTCGTTCAGGTAGCTTACGGATATGGATTGTTCACAGGAGGTCTGGGTGCGCACGACGGTGCTGCCGTTCGTGGAGCCATTCAGTTGCCTACCTCAGCAGGTAACTCCGCTAAGCAGATCATGCTGATGAAGGACTTTGGCACCACAGCCCTTTGCTGTACGCCTTCTTACGCCCTCCACTTGGCAGAGGTGATTGAGCAGCATCCTGAAATCAATGCAGAAGACTTGAAGCTGAGAGTCGGTTTCTTCGGTGCTGAACCTTGGACTTGGGGTATCCGCCGCGAGTTGGAGAAGAAGCTCCACATCAAGGCTATCGACATCTACGGTCTGACAGAGATGTGTGGTCCTGGTGTAGGTGGTGAATGTCTGTATCAGAACGGTACGCACATTGCCGAAGACATGTTCTATCCAGAAATCATCAATCCTGAAACACTGGAGCCAGTGGCACCAGGCGAAGAGGGCGAGTTGGTGTTCACCTCACTGTGCAAGGAGGCGATGCCAATCCTTCGTTATCGCACACGCGACCTTACCCACCTCATCTACGAGCCTTGTGAATGTGGACGAACCTCTGTCCGCATCGGAAAGATTCTGGGTCGAAGCGACGACATGCTCATCATCCGTGGTGTGAACGTCTTCCCATCACAGATTGAGACCATCCTGACAGAGTTCCCTGTCTTCACGCCTCAGTATTTCATCACCGTGGATCGAAAGAACAACGAAGACACCTTCGACCTTGATGTCGAGTTGCGTGCAGAATACTTCTCACCCAACCCAGCAAAGCAGATGCCATTCATCAAGCCACTCTACGACCGTATCGTCAGCATGGTGGGCATCAAGCCAAACATCCACATCAAGGAACCAGGCAACATCGAACGTTCCACTGGTAAGGCTAAGCACGTACTCGATAAGAGAACACTCTTGTCTGATTGGAAATAAACTATTATAATATGACAAATACACCGCTTGATTATCAGATAGTCACCGAGGCCATTGACAGCATGGCCCTCGGTGATTTCTCCCAAGCTACTATCCGTGACATTCAATCACTCTCGAAAGTGCTGGAAGAGAAGACGGGACAGACTGTGATACACCTGGAGATGGGTGTGCCAGGACTGCAACCCTCCAGCATCGCATTGAAAGCAGAACAAGAAGCACTCGCAAAGGGCTGTGCCACCACCTACCCACCCAACGGCGGCATCCCACGCATCAAAGAGGCTGCCTCTCGTTTCGTGAAAGCATTCATCGATGTGGACATCGACCCACTCTGCTGCATCCCTACCACTGGCAGCATGCAAGGCACATTCGCCACGTTCACGGCTTGGCACCACGCCATGCCTGAGAAGGACACTGTGTTGTTCATCCACCCGGGCTTCCCTGTGCAGACGACACAATGCGACGTGATTGGCTTGAAGCACATCGGTCTGGACATCCACGGCTATCGTGGTGCAGCGCTCATCGAGAAACTAGAGGAAATCCTGTCGGCAGGCAACATCTGCGGCATCGTGTATTCGAACCCCAACAACCCATCGTGGGTGTGCTTCAACGACGAGGAACTGAAGGGCATCGCAGGACTGGCTGACAAGCACGACTGCATCATCTTGGAGGATTTGGCTTACTTCGCAATGGACTTCCGCAGAGACCTGAGCCACCCCTTCGAGGCACCTTTCCAGGCAACGGTGGCAAGATACACGGACAGGTACATTCTGGCAGTGTCTGGTTCGAAAGCGTTCTCGTATGCCGGTCAGCGCATCGGTGTGGCTTGCATCAGCAACACGCTCTACCACCGGGTGTATCCAGCCTTGGAAAAGAACTTCGGCGTGGGCGAGTTCGGAAACTTCTTCTGCAACCGATTGATGTACACCCTCTCCAGCGGCACAACCCACAGTGTGCAACACGCGATGGCAGCCCTAATGGAAGCAGCTTGCGACGGCTCGTACAACTTCCTTGCCGATGTACGCGAGTATGGCAGAAGGGCAAAGTTCATGAAAGACGTGCTCTTGGCGAACGGCTTCTACCTCGTGTACGACAATGACCTCGGTGCCCCACTGGCTGACGGTTTCTACTTTACCGTGCAGTATCCAGGCATGACCGACCTCGAACTGACGCGCGAACTGATGTACTACGGCATCGCCGTGTTCCCACTCGACACGATGGGCAGCAACGAGCAGGGTGTGCGCATCTGCACCTCGTTCTTCTCGAAAGAGCAGGAGCCTATCTTTAAGGAAAGAATTGAAATCTTCAAATCGAATCATTAATACAACACCATGGACAATAACTCACCTTACTTTCATCCTCAATATGAGACGCTGTCTCGTGAGGAAATTCAGAAGCTGCAACTGGAGCGTCTGCAGGCAACGGTGAAGCACTGCATGAACTCTCCTTTCTACAAGCAGCGTTTTGAGGAAATTGGACTGAAACCAGAGGACATCAAGAGCCTCGACGACATCCGCAAGATACCTTTTACCACCAAGCAAGACTTGCGCGACACTTATCCCTTCGGCATCGCCAGTGCTCCACTCCGCGATTGCGTGCGTCTGCACTCTTCATCTGGCACGACGGGTAACCCAACCGTAATCCTGCACACGAAGAAAGACCTCGATGAGTGGGCAAACCAAGTGGCTCGTAACCTCTGGATGGTAGGACTCCGTCCTGACGACGTGTTCCAGAACTCTTCTGGTTATGGTATGTTCACAGGCGGTCTGGGCTTCCAATATGGTGCAGAGAAGTTGGGCATGTTGACCGTTCCTGCAGCAGCAGGTAACTCACTCCGCCAGATCAAGTTCATCAAGGATTTCGGCACGACTGCCATCCATGCAGTACCCAGCTACGTGACCCGTCTGTACGAGGTGATGCAGCAAGAGGGTGTTGACCCTCGCAAGGACACGAAGCTGAAGGTGCTCGCCATTGGTGCAGAGCCTCACAGCGAGGAGCAGCGCAAGCGCATCGAGGACATGATGGGCGTGAAGGCTTACAACTCGTTCGGTATGAGCGAGATGTGTGGTCCTGGCGTGGGCTTCGAATGCAAGGAACAAAACGGTCTGCACTTCTGGGAAGACTACTACATCGTGGAGATTGTTGACCCTGAAACGTTGGAGCCTGTGAAGGAGGGCGAAATTGGCGAATTGGTGCTCACCACCTTGTGTCGTGAAGCAATGCCATTACTCCGCTATCGCACCCGAGACCTGACTCGCGTATTAGGTCACACTTGTCCTTGTGGCCGCAACCACGTGCGTCTTGACCGTATGCGTGGTCGCAGCGACGACATGATGGTGCTGCGTGGCGTGAACATCTTCCCCATCCAGATTGAGAAGATTCTCATGCAGTTCAAAGAACTGGCAAACAACTACCTCATCACCCTGACCACCGACGAGGACAACGACAACATGACCGTGGAGGTGGAACTCGAGGAACTCTTCACCGACGACTTCACACGCCTACTTGAATTACAGAAGGAAATCAAGCGTCGCCTGAAAGACGAAATCCTCCTCACCCCACACGTGAAGCTCGTGCCTAAAGGCAGCCTCCCTGTGAGCGAAGGCAAGGCTGTGAGAGTGGTGGATAAGAGAAAAGTTTATCAGTAGACCCTCTCCCCAACCCTCCCCCCCCAATGGGGAGGGAGACCATGTGGGATGTTGGGAAAATAGAGAATAAAGAGTCAATAACAAACCATCAAACAAACCCCTCATTAGAAACCATCCGGATGATTCTCTCCATTATAGGGGAGATATCCGAAGGACAGAGAGGGTCTATCATATGACAATCAAGCAACTATCCATTTTCATTGAGAATAAGGGCGGCACTCTCATTAAGGTGCTCGACCTGTTAAGCAAGGCAGGCATCCAAATCATCGCCTCCACAGTGGCTGACACGAAGGACTACGGCATCTATCGTGTGCTGACCAACAACTCTGCCCAGGCGTACCTCACCCTGAAAGAGGCAGGCATCAACGTGCAACTCTCCGAAGTGTTCGCCCTCAGCATCGACGACCAACCTGGACGTGCAGCAGAAGCCATCAAGGAAATCTCTGATGCCAACGTGAGCATCATGTACCTTTACTCCTTCCTCTGGCAAGGAAAGGGCGTGCTCGTGTTCCGTGCCGACCAGAGCGAGAAGGCAAAGGAGGCCATCATGCTGAACAAGCTGTCGTTCATGACAGAAGAAGACTTTAAGTAAACATGACTTTACTGGAAGCACTCAACAAGGGTGACCGCTTTGCTGAAAGCATTGGTGCCCAACTGACAGAGGTACGTGAAGGATATGCGAAAGCAGAACTGACCGTGGAGGAACGACACCTGAACGGGGCTGGAGTTTGTCAAGGAGGTGTGATGTACACCCTTGCTGACCTCGCCTTTGCAGGGGTTGCCAACAGTCGAGGCATCCTCACTGTGGGGGTGAACAACACCATCACCTTCCTCAAATCAGGACAGCTGGGCGACCACCTCACAGCGGAATGCACGGAAACCCTCAATCACCATAAACTACCCTACTGCAACATCCAGGTGAAAAACCAGAATGGAGAACTCCTTGCTGCAGTCACAGGACTGGCTTATCGCACTAAAAGGGACTTCCCATTCGAGAGGTTGATGTAGGGAGAAGGACTTTTTTCGTCCTTCAAGCGAAAAAAATGCGGAAAAGTTTGGTCAGTTAGAAAAAAAGCCCTACCTTTGCACTCGCTAAACAAAAGCACGATGGTGCCATAGCTCAGTTGGTAGAGCATCGGACTGAAAATCCGTGTGTCCCCGGTTCGAATCCTGGTGGTACCACAACAGAAAGGACTCTTAACAAAATTCATTGTTGAGGGCCCTCTTTTTTTGCCTAAAATAGAGGTAGAAACGCCCTCAAATTATTTTTCTCGAAAAAAAAAGTGACAAAAACTTTTTCTTTCAAACTATTATTGCTACTTTTGCAAATCATCTTAACAACACAATAACAAAAACTATTACCTCTATCATTATGAATACACAAATAAGTCTTACAGAGGCATTAAGTCAGAGCGGGCTTGAATCTATAGATTATGTCATATTGTTTACATACCTTATCATGCTGGTCAGCCTGGGCGTGTTTCTCAGTTTTAACCGAGAGACAAAAAACACCACTGACTACTTCTTGGCGGGCAATACGTTGACTTGGTGGGCCGTGGGTGCATCACTCATTTGCGCCAATATCTCTGCCGAGCAGTTCATTGGTATGGCAGGTACAGCATATGCTGATGGTATCGCCATTGCTGCCTACGAGATCATGGCCGCCATCGCCCTCATCCTCGTCGGCAAATTCTTTATACCCATTATGATGGAGCAACGCATCTTCACCATGCCCCAGTTCCTACGCAAACGCTATTCGAACGGGGTGGGTCTCGCTTTCTCCATCTTGTGGCTGTTCCTCTACATCTTCATCAATCTAACCACTGTTGCATGGCTTGGTGCACTCGCCATCGAGCAGATTCTGGGATTTCAGGGGATGGCTTTCCAGTTATTTGGCATCACCATCTCTGCACGAATCGCCATCATCTTCGCTCTATTCGCCATTGCCGGTCTCTATTCTGTTCACGGTGGAATGACCTCCGTAGCCTGGACGGACGTGATGCAGGTGACCTTCATCGTTGGCGGTGGTCTGGCCACTGCTTACTACGCCTTAATAGCTGTAGGAGGAGATGATGGAGGCCTTTCCGCAGGTCTTGAAAAACTGAGTAATTTTGCTATTGACCGTGAATATGCTAAAGATGCTCACTTCCACCTCATCATTCAGCAAAGCCGTGACATAGGAGCATTTAACAACGTGCCTGGTATCGCAGCCATTGTGGGTGGTCTTTGGCTCACCAACCTTGCTTATTGGGGATTCAATCAGTACATCACCCAGAAGGGACTGGCTGCATACAGCACTCATGAGGCACAGAAAGGATTCCTTTTTGCTGGTCTCTTGAAATGCATCATTCCTTTTATCGTTCTCATCCCCGGACTTTGTGCTTTTTACATCACACAATATGGCGATCCCAATCTGCAAGACGCTGTAAAGGTGTCAGACGAAGCCTATCCATGGTTCATCAAGAACTTTATCCCGACAGGCATCAAAGGATTATCTTTTGTGGCACTTGCTGCAGCCGTCATTTCCTCGTTAGGTTCCATGCTCAATAGTACAGCCACCATCTTCACCATTGACATCTACAGGAAGTACATTAATCCAGAGGCCGATGACAAAAAACTAGTATCTATTGGACGAGGTTCGGCTATCTTTGCACTTTTCATTGCACTCATTGCCGCAGCCCCACTCCTTGGTGAGCTTGATCAGGCATTCCAATACATCCAAGAGTATTCTGGTTTCCTTTATCCTGGTATCATCATCGTGTTCGGACTCGGATTGCTATGGAAACGAGCATCAGGAACGGCTGCCATTTGGATTACGATTCTCACTATCCCGCTAGGCATTATCTTCAAATTGTTTTTCCCTCAGGTTGCCTTTCAGTTCCGTGCAGGATATGTCTTTATGATTTTGCTCATTCTTTTCATCGTCATCTCTATCAACAGCAGGAAAGCTGAACCAAGTCAAAGCATGAATAAACTGGGACGACAATTGCTGAAAAGGTGGGGATACATCTTGAGCGGCATTGCCATTGCGTCGATCATTGCAGCAGCCATCGTTACCTTTGGCAATCTCCTGCTACCACCAGAAGCCACACCAGAGAACAATGTCATTGCATATCTCCACGACATTGGTTTCCAAGCATTTTATTTCTTCGGATTCTTGACTGGGGCATGCGCCATCGCAACTTTATCCAATGCGTACAGCCCTGCACAAGACCCCAAGGCGCTCCCCATCAACCTTACGCTTTTCTCCACTACACGAGGGTACACCTACGGATCTATCGGTATATGCGTCATTGCCCTTATCCTTTATGTTCTGCTTTGGTAAATCATCATAAATAGTAGTTAAATAGATAAAGCAGGGGGATGAAACTTTTGAGTTTCACCCCCCTTATTAACATCCCCTACAGTTATATTCCTTATTAAAATATAATGTGCTAAAAATTATTCGAAGTAGTACAGGAATGTCGCCAAACCTTCGAGAGCCTGCTTCTTCTGATTTTCAATTTCAAGTTTGAACTTGATTTGCGCCTTACAGATGCCACGAATATTAGAGATTTCGTGCAAAGAAGCCGTAAGACGTACCCGCTGCCCAGAAAGGACAGGCTGTCCGAATCTCATTTGATCCATTCCATAGTTAACCAGCATCTTCACATTGTTCACCTGAATCAACTCCTGCCAAAGGTGTGGCAACAAAGAAAGGGTCAGGTAGCCATGAGCGATTGTCGATTTATAAGGACTCTCCACCTTGGCACGTTCAGGATCTACATGTATCCACTGGTGGTCGATGGTGGCATCAGCAAAAAGGTTAATGCGTTCCTGAGACACTTCGAGCCAGTCACTCGTACCAATCACTTCACCAAGATGTGAGGCGAATTCATCGTATGAATTTACAATCAACTTTCCCATAGTTATGCCTTGTGTTGAAATTTGACTGCAAAGGTAAACAAAAAATGATGAATAAAGCAGGCTGATCCTCCATTTTCATACGTTTGGAACAAAAATATTTATTTTTCCTACATAAAGGACAAAAAGAGAGAACTGCAATAAGCAATTCTCTCTATCTCCCGTAAGGTTCTGGAAAAGATTAATCCTCCTTCTTTTTGCCAGAGAGCTTTTCCTTGATACGAGCCTTCTTACCTGTAAGCTTGCGCAGATAGTAGAGCTTAGCACGACGCACCTTACCTACCTTGTTCACCTCGATAGAATCGATGTTAGGTGAATTGAGTGGGAAAATACGCTCCACACCAACGGTGCCAGACATCTTGCGAACTGTGAAACGCTTCTTCTCCTCGTGACCTGCAATCTTGATGACCACACCACGATAGAGCTGGATACGCTCCTTTGAACCCTCGATAATCTTGTAAGCTACTGTTACAGTGTCACCAGCCTTGAACTCTGGAAACTGCTTTGACTCAGAAGCCTTCATTGCTTCTTCAGCCACTTTAATTAAATTCACTGCCATTTTGGTTGTTTGTTGATAATTAAAGAGTTACAGCGAAGCATTCTCCTTTTCAGAATCGTGAAACTTGTTGTCTCTAACCCTTGGGCTCTCTCCCTATCAGACAGCGGCTTCGCCAAAAACGGTTGCAAAGGTACGAAAAAGTTTAGAGTTGGGGATGAAAAATGATGAGTTTTTTAAAGAAAAAGGGCGAAAAAGTGACACGAAGCCTCTTTTTCGCCCTTTTTGTTCAAGAAATATTAATTATTGACGATCACAAGACCACCATTCTTGGGGATGGTGACAGTGGTTTGCTTCTTTGCCTTGATGGTGCTGACACTACCATTCAGTTCTGCATCGTCGCTATACACCTGCAGTTCTGCGTTCTTGTCGTACATCGGCAGGGCGATGGTCTTCTTCAAGGTTTCATCCTGTGCATTGACGCCGACCACGAACCATTTGTTGCCTGTGCGACGAGCAATGATGGCATACTTGCCTGGATAGCCGTCGATAAACTTCACCTCGTCCCATGTGGTGGGCACACTCTTCATGAAGTCAATAGCCCAAGCTGGGGCATCAGTGAGGTTGTTAGGTGCCAATGCAAAGTGCTGAACAGCACTCTGGAAGAGCACAGCCGTAGCGAGAGCATAAACATCAGAAGTGACACGATGAGTGCCTCGCTTGTTGTCGGCATTGTAGTACTTGTTGAGGGTGGAACCACCAAAATCCATTGAACCCACTGTGTTGCGAATGAAAGTGTGGAGGGTGGCGTTGTGTGCCTCAGCATCGCAAGAACCCTGTCCGAAGTGCAGGTTCTCAGAAGCCAAGACGGCCTCACTGGCTGCATAGTTAGGATACATCTTCTCCCAACCACGTGGAAGGGTACAACCATGGAAAATCACGAGGATGCCAAAGTCGTTGGCATCAGAAAGGATGTCTTCGTAGAGCTGCATCATGTTCTGCTTGTCGCCACCAAAGAAATCGACTTTGATACCACGAATGCCGATACTCTTCATCCAAGCCATCTCAGCACGACGTTCACGACTCTTGTCCATCTTACCAATAGGCGATTGAGGCGCATCGTTCCAGGTACCATTAGAGTTGTACCACAAGAACAGGCTCACGCCCTTACTCTTGCCATAGGCAGCCAATTCTGCCATCTTCTCATAACCAATCTGCTTGTCCCATAGGGCATCAACGAGTACGGTCTGGTAACCCATCGCTGCAGAGAAATCAATGTAACGCTTCTGCTCATCGAAGTTACAGCTGGCATCCATACCGATAATCCAACTCCAAGAACCTTTACCATAGATGTATTCCTGAGATGCTTTATATTTCTGTTCTACGAGGTCGAAAGGAACGGTGGTCTCCACGATGGGAGCGAGTGTGGAACCCAAGGTAATAGTGCGCCAAGGAGTCTCACAAGGGAGTGCCACAGAGGCAGAAGTAGAACCCCAGCCGTTGCATTCACCTGCTTGTGGGAAACCAATCTTATAGAGTCCACCATTCACATTGAGGAGTCGACTCGCCACATAGCTACCATCAACACCTGTCTCACTAATGAGCACCCAACCCTTGTCACCCAAGTGGAAAAGACATGGGAAGGAGTAACCTTCACCCCAACCATTCTTGCCCATCTGGTCATCGTCGGTATAGGATGTCTCGTAGCTAGGAGAAGTACGTGCAAAGCCCCCCATTGGACGTGACTGAGGACACATGAACGTGGTCGTTCCCTCTGGCAACTGGAAGCCACTTGCCTCACTCTCCACGATACACACTTTGGTATCGCGCTGAGGTAAAATACGATAGCGATATGCCACATCACGGTTGCTTACACGGAAGATGATATCCAGCACTTTCTTGCCCTTCTGTTCAAAACTGCACACAGCCTCTGTGGCTTCGTAGTCCACATGACTCTGCTTGATGTTGCGAAGCTGATACTGCTGCTTCACTTCCTTCACTTCACATCCTGCCAAAGTCAAATCCTGCGTGTAATCAGCCATATTGGTCTTCACACCCAGCGGAGAACGTCCGATGAACTCGGTTGCGCCCAATGTGACACGATAAGTGGCAGCACCATTCTGGTCATCCACGACTACTGTCAGTTTACCATCAGGACTTGTAAAAGACTTCTCTGTCGCCCAGGCAGACGACCACACGCTTGCCAACGCAAGCATTCCTAAAATCATTTTCTTCATGTTGATTTGGTATATAATTAGTTTTATTTATGTTCGAGGGTACAAAGGTAAGCATTATTGACGAAACAAATTGGCTCGATTGTTACACATTCTTTCGTATATGTTACAACAACGCACAAAATCTGCCCTATAACGCTGAAATTGATACATCCTCAAACAAAAATGATACGGAGGAACAAATAACAATCCCATTTTTTCCCTAACTTTGCACCTGCACCAGCCCACGCGCTGGGCAATCTTTTCTAAACGATAAATAATAAACTCTAAACTAAATCATATGGAAAGAACATGGCGTTGGTTCGGCAAGAAGGATAAGATCACCCTTGCCCAACTGAAACAAATTGGTGTGGAGGGCATTGTGACCGCCCTGCACGACGTGCCTCTTGGCGAGGTGTGGACGCGTGAGAAAATTCACGACCTGAAGACATACATCGAGAGTTATGGTATGCGCTGGAGCGTGGTGGAGAGTCTGCCTGTGGTGGAGACCATCAAGTATGGCGGTCCTGATCGTGACCACCAAATTGAGGTGTACAAAGAGAGCCTGAGAAACCTCTCGGCTGAGGGCATCCACTGCATCTGCTACAACTTCATGCCTGTGCTCGACTGGGCACGCACCGACCTCCTACACGTGAACCCCAACGGTTCCACCAACCTCTACTTCAACTATGCAGAATTTGCTTATTTCGATATTTACATCCTGAAGCGTGAAGGTGCGCGTGAGGAATGGGCGAAGTTTGAGTTCCCTGCTGGGGTGGGTGCTGGTCGTAACGTATTGGCGGAATGCGACGAATTGGCTAAGACGATGACACCTGAGAAAGACCACAAATTGGTGGAGACCATCATCATCAAAACCCAAGGCTTCGTGTCAGGCAATTTCAGTGAGAACGACGAAGCACCTATCCAGAAGTTCCGTGACTTCCTTGCCCTCTACAAGGGTATCGACAAGGCACAGCTTCGTGCTAACATGAAGTACTTCCTCGAGGCGATCATGCCAACTTGTGAGGAATATGGCATGAACATGTGTGTGCATCCTGACGACCCACCTATCGAGGTACTTGGCTTGCCACGCATCGTGCGCACAGAAGAGGACATCGAGTGGTTCCTTAACGCTGTGCCCAACAAGCACAACGGACTCACGTTCTGTGCTGGTTCTCTCTCTGCTGGTGCTTACAACAATGTGGTGGAAATGGCAAAGAAGTTCGCTTCACGCACGCACTTCGTTCATCTGCGCTCATGCCACATCTTCCCCAATGGCGACTTTACAGAGGCTTCTCACCTGGGTGGCCGTGCTGACCTCATCGAGCTTTGCCGCATCTTTGAGAAGGAGAACCCACAACTGCCCATGCGTGTAGATCATGGCATGACCTTTACGGACGAGCCTGGTGGTATCATGGACGAGAGCAATCATGGCCACAATTCTGGCTACACACTCCTCGGACGTATGTTCGCTATGGGACAAGTGCAGGGCATCCTCGCCACTGTGGACAGAGAGTTAGGAATTGAATACAAACAACCTGGATTCTTTGACTAAACAGAATTAAAAAATTGAAGGATTGAAAAATTGAAGTTTTGCCGGATGGTCACTTCAATTCTTCAATTCTTCAACTCTTCAATTTTATAATTATGAAACTGAATGATATTTTTTGCGGCAATTGCAATGCCGCTGAATGGGAACAGAAGGGTTATGAGCTGCCCAAGTTCGACATTAAGGCTGTACGCGAGAAGACAGCGAAGGAACCTACATGGGTACACTTTGGTGGAGGTAACATCTTCCGTGCCTTCCCTGCCGCTATCCTCAACGATGCCCTTAACACGGGCAAGTATGACCGAGGTGTGATTGTGGCTGAGACTTTCGATTTTGAGGTGATTGACAAAGCATATGCACCTTACAACAATCTTTCCCTTTGCGTGAACCTCTGCTCTGACGGTTCCATTGAGAAGAAGGTGATTGCCTCTGTGACTGAAGCACTGAAGGCTGATTACCAGTTTGCTGACTGGCAGAGACTCGTGGAGATTTTCCGAAACCCATCACTCCAGATGATTTCCTTCACCATCACAGAGAAGGGCTACACTTACAACGATGCTGACCTCGCAAGAGGACTCACTCCTGTCTTTGCAATGGGTAAGGTGTGTGCCTTGCTGCTTGAACGCTTCAATGCAGGACAGCTGCCTCTGACGGTTCAGAGTATGGACAACTGCTCACACAATGGTGACAAGGTAAAGGCTGGTGTCTTCGCTTATGCCGAGAAGTGGGTAGCTGACGGTCTTGTGCCTGCCGCCTTCCTCGACTACCTGAAAGACGAGAAGAAGGTGACCTTCCCTTGGTCAATGATTGACAAGATCACACCTCGTCCTCACGAGAAGGTGAAGGAGATGCTGGCGGCTGATGGCTTCGAGGATAATGACTACATCGAGACAGAGAAGCACACATTCACAGCACCTTTCGTGAACGCAGAGGAAGTGCAGTATCTCGTCATCGAGGACAACTACACGAACGGTCGTCCCCCACTCGACTTGGGTGGTGCGCTCTACACAACTCGTGAGACAGTGGACAAGGTGGAGACCATGAAGGTGACCACTTGTCTGAACCCACTCCACACAGCAATGTCCATCTATGGCTGCATGCTGGGTTACACGCTGATTTCTGCTGAAATGGCTGACGAAGACCTGCGTCCATTCATCCAAAAGATTGGTTACATGGAGGCAATGCCTGTGGTGACTGATCCAGGCGTACTGAACCCTTATGAGTTCATTGGTGCCGTCATCAACCGCCGTCTGCCCAACCCATTCATGCCAGACGCTCCTCAGCGTATCGCGATGGACACCAGCCAGAAGCTGCCTATCCGCTTTGGCGAGACTATCAAGAAATACCTGGCTCGTGGACTTGACAAGTCGAACCTCGTACTGATCCCACTCACCTTGGCTGGTTATGCCCGTTACCTCAAGGGCATCAAGGATGACGGCACTCCTTTCGAGCCATCCCCCGACCCAATGCTGGCTGAGTTGCAAGCCATCGTGGCTCCCCTCGAGGTAGGCAAGGCTGAGCAGGACTACAGCTGTTTGAAGCAGCTTTACAGCCGTGCTGATGTCTTTGGCGTGAACCTCTACGACGCAGGTCTTGGCGAACAGATTGAGGGTATGGTCAAGGAACTCTACGCAGACAAGGGTGCTGTGCGTGCAACCCTCCACAAATACGTGGCTGCAAGATAAATCAGCCATACATAAACATAAGAAGAGGGTGTGTCCAACGTACGATTAAGTGTGGACAATACAAAAAGGAAAGGAGTCTATGCAAAAGCATCGGCTCCCTTTCTCTTTATAGTGGTCTCTCCTATGGGAGAGTCCTGTTGCAAACGTTATTGGGGAAAATTCAAACTGCCAAGACCGAAACCGATGTCAAAGCCGAAGTTGAGGTCTTCTTCTTCGAAATCGAATTCCTTGCTCAGGACAGGATTGGTTGGACCAACCACGGGACCTTCCTCATATGTGAGAGGTGAATTGCAAATCAAGCCTTCCACCTCCATATCGAAGCTTTCCATTTTAGGCTTTATATATGCTTTTTGCATATGATAGATAGTTTTAAATCGTTTAACCTTTTTTTGTTTATTTCACATAAATCTTGTAGCTCTTGCCATCCTTTACCACGATGTTCAAGCCCTTCTGGAGAGCATCAACTTGGATGCCAGCAGAATTGTAAATAGCATCGTGGTCACCATCGGTGAGTACCTCAACAGCCTCAATGGCTGTAGCTTCTGCGTCTTCTGTGCTGAAGAAGAATCCTCTTGCTTGAGGGCCTTCTGAACCATGCAGAGTAAGGCTCAGGTACGCCTTGTACTGCATGTTGTATGATGGTGCATCTCCTCCCTCTGCTGTTGTTGGTCCATTGTTACCCTTGTCAACAGGATAAAACGCTACCTTCGATCCAACATTGGAAAGGAGATAAATATCATCGTCGGGGTAATCAGAGAAGTTCATATTCTCTTCATACACACCAAAGAGCAGACCTGCGTGAGGTTCTTTATCATAGTTAGCTATTTCTATGAATGTTTCGTTCACATCTTTTTCGGAGTAGAGCACCACAGGAGTATTGGCAGGAATAGTGGTATTCACTTCTGTCAGGTCAAGCGTTCGTTTTGCCGGATCTAATACGCCATCCACTGTGTATGCGGTCACACCCTCAGGAATATCTACGTCGAATGGGGTACAGAAAGTTGCCCACTTGTACTCGGCATTGACAACCATAGGAACCTTAACAGGACTCTCTATTTTTACGGTTATCGGTCCAGCGCCAGCATTAGCAAGACCAACATATTTTATGAACAACTGAGCATTGTTCGCAGAAGGTTGAACACTTGCAATCACCGTTTCACCCTTTGACAACTTGGTTCCACTCATGGAATAACCCACGATACGGGTGATGCCATTCTTACTGTTGCTACGACAAGTGAAGCCCATCTGTTCCAGTTGCTCATTGAAAGCTGGTGCATCAGCATTGCAGAGCGTCAGTTCAAAGGCAGCTATAGGAGTCTTTGTGTCAATCCACAGTTGCCCCTGTTTGATATAGACGCTGGCATCTGTCTCTTGAGATTCCTCCTCATCTCCCGTTCCATCACCACCTGCTTCATCATCAATCGTAAGAAGAATGTCAGACATTTTCTCTACATCCTGCACATCAATCGTCTTATCAGGTAACAGATCCGCCACTGCGTAATTGAACGGATTGGTCGTGTAATCCTCCGAGGTATAATTGATGATGGTCTGGAGATCCAGCACATTGACAGCACCATCATAGTTGACGTCATTAGAGTCGAACTCAATTTTCATGCTGAAAGTACTGCCTTCTGGCTGAGATGCAGCATCCACAACTGCCACATTAAGGACTTCGCCACTCTTTCCATAATAGCCTTCCTTTGATGTCACGTCAGGGATGGTTAATACCCCATCCTGACAAGTCATCTGAAGCGTCCATGACTGATCCTTTGTCGTACAAAGCAAATTGATGTTGTCCGAATAGGTTTGCTGCGCATGGTCGTAAAGCAGGATATTGGGCACTTGAGTCATCAAAGCCTCCGCTGTCAGATTGTTCGGATGCAGGCTCACAGTTTTATTAATCTGCTGATTGTCCAAATTCAAGTCTGTAACCGTCGAGGCAATCTTCGGAGAGACTTCTTCCAGCTGATTACCCTGAGCATTCAGCGACTCGAGATGTGGGAAATACTGCGCAAACAATCCGATGTTGCCCTGATACTTGCTATTCGACACATTCAGAGTCTTGACTGTCACTTCCTGTCCTGGATTTTCCTCCATGAAGGCTTTCATTGCCTGACCGATATCACCAGTCAGGTCATTATTACTCAAGTTCAGCGTTTCCAGACAATTAAGTTTCAGAAGCGTTGTAGGGAATGTTCCCGACAAGTTATTGCCTGACAGATTGATGCTCACCACACGACCGGCTCTCAATTGCACACCTGGCAAGTCCGAAACAGGACGCAACTCAGAATCAAAGTTCCAGGATTCAGTCCAACCTTCACCATCTGCCATTTCCTGATAGGCATCCTTCAAAATCAGCCAATCAGCCTCGTTCACCCTCGGAGGAATAATATCTACCTTCCAATAGAAGAAATTATCACTACGCGTCGTAGCCTCACCTTCTTCCTTCAGCTGATTACCTGCAGCATTAGTATTGGCAAAGAGATAAGGATAGGTACCGTCAGTAGCATTTCCTCCCAATACAGGAGTATATGGATTCACGATGGTTCCTCCGATGGCATCCCAGTCTATATTGGTGACACTGCTCATGTCTGAAGCCACCAACAAATAATAATTACCATAAGTCTCCTCGTCAAGGGCGACCTCTGCACTTCCTGTATATTCCTCACCAGCGGCCAGCGTCTTGATATTGGCCTTTGTTGCCAGTAGCTGACACTTGCTCTGGTTGGTACCGTAGTAAACATCTGGCACCAACCACAATCGGTCTTGCCAGCTCTTGCCTTCCGGCACATCAGCACCATCATTTCGTACAGTCCATTTTATCATCACCTTTTCTCCTGCCTGCAGGGAAGATGTCGCCTGCAAATCGTAAACATGCAGGTTAGGCAATAATCTGACAGAGAAATTCATGATGTCACTGGCTATTTCCTGTGACTCATTACGAGCCACCACCTGCCATTTGTAATTGGTTTTATCCTGACAGAATTTCTGAGAGGTGTAACTCAAATCCGTTATACCCACCGCTACAGGGGTTGTTGGACGTTGATTAACAGCGTTCCACAGATAAACATCATAGACAGCGTTCTTGATAGAATTCCACGACAAAGTGACAGTTGTTGTTTCCTGCACACTCTCATTCGTAGGCTGCAACGAAGTGAACTTACCTTCCAAAACAGGCTGTAACGTGATGGTATGTGTCGTTTCCCAGAACTTGGTTCCCTTATAGGTCGCCACAATATTATAAATAATGTGACAATCTGTAGCACTACCGCTCATTGCAGTCATAGAAGGGATATTGCCCGTACCAGTCTTCGGATAGTCTGTCGCCGTCTCCGTGTCGGATGTAGCAGTCCAAGTAAAGGTGAGGTCTGTGCTCACTGGAGCGAAATTCACCTCCGTTGTTGGAGAACCGCTACGTACAGTCTGTTCCTTCAGCTGATCCAGTTTCGTCGGATTGAAACCGATGCCCCATAGTTGAAGCATCACATTATCACACACCATGTTTTGTCCCCAGCTGATGAAGAGGTTCACGATGTCGTTATCAATGGTACCATTTTTCGTACCAAAGTTCAGCACAGGAGTACCTCCCTCACCATTCTTGTCGAAAGTCAAGGTATAGTCTCCGCTCGCCAATTGCAACTGAATGGAGGTTAACTTTTCCACATTCTCCTCTGTCAGAGCATAATCAAACATTGTGCCAGACTTAACATATAACTTCAAGTCACCCGTGATGGGTTTTGCCGTCATATAGTTAAAGAGGTCTTGAGTAGAGGTAAAGTAGCGCACGCCCTTTACTTCTGTGTCGAGGAAGAACACGCCATTGACCACCCATGTGCTCTCATCATTGATGAGCACTGTCATCTTGGCAACATCACTACCAGTCTCACCATTCACGGTCAAGGTCACATCATAGTTACCCGAAGCAGCATAAATGTGCAGCGGATTCTTTTCTGTACTGCTGGATCCATCACCAAAATCCCATTGATAGCTGAGAGCCTTTTCCGAAGAAAGGTTATTGAACTTCACACGCCCCTGCAGTTTCTCATAGACGAACTGAGCATAGAGACCATTCTCCTTAATGTCCTCAACGAAGATATAACCGCTACGGGTATTAATCACCTCTCTCGAACCATCCAGATTAATACGGGCAGCATTGGTCAGATCCACCAGATAGCTTTGATCTATTTCACAATCTGCACTGATGGTTACCGGCACATCAAAGATTTTACCATTCTGTCCCGTCAGTTTATGTTCAGCTGTCAGATCAAAGCGATAGGCATTATTTTCAAGTGCCTCCACGGTCAAGTCATGACCAGCTGCACGCTCTGCTTTCGTCGCACTTTCAGCATTGACAGTAAAGCCCTCCGGGAAGTGAACCACCACCGTTACACCATACACGTCCTCTGTGTTCTCGAAGAAGACAGGATAAGTGATGGTTTGACCACACTTACCATTCTCCGTCATGCCATAGATGCTCAGGTGCTTTGTCGTTGATTGTCCAGGTTCGTTGGGATTGCCTGGATTGTACTCATAAACATAGTTGGCAGTCAGGGTCACATCCTTCGTAGGGATGGTCATGGTGTAGTCGCTACTGGTAGAGACTATCTCACCATCAATTGTCCAGTTTTGGAAAGTGTACCACTGGTTGTTGTAAGCACGGAATCTCTGTTGTGTGCCCTCCTCAAACTGGTTACCGCTCTCTGGGTTGAAATAACCACCACCAACAGGGTTTGCCATCAGATAGACACGATGGTAGATTTTCGGAACAGGGGGTTCACCTGGGCTGCCAGGAGTATAAGCGTAATTTGCCACCAAGCGGTTGGCATCCGCACCAGCCTGCATCACATAGTTGAAGACATTGGTTTCAGAAATAACTTCTCCATCCAGTGTCCAATTCACGAAAGTGAAATTCGCAGCAGGATTAGCTTGAACTCGCACCGAGGTTCCCACTTCATAACTGGTTCCTGTGGCAATGTTGAAACTGCCGCCATTCTCAGGTTTTGGCGTAAGCCACAGATTGGAATAGACGGGCTTAGGGGGAAGGTTTGCCTCACTTGGCTCCGTTGGACTCGAAGGGGTATAACGATAATGTGCAATCAGCTTCACATTTCGGGCTGGCATTGTATATTGGAAACGGTTCACGGTGGAAATCACCTCATCATCCAGGGTCCAATTTACAAACGTGAAGTTGGAGGCGGTGTTGGCTTGAACCCAAAACGTTTCATCGGCAACATGGTTCGACGTCTCGTTCAGGTTGAAGCTGCCTCCCCCCGACGGGTCGGCCTCAAGGGTCAGAACATATTGTTGCGGCGCCCCTGGCTCGGCCGGATTCGAAGGATTGTATTGCCCCCACGTGCCGACACTCACAATGAGTGACAGCACGAAGAGTATATACTTGTAACTTCGCATAGTTATTGACTTTTTAAGGATTTACAATTCATGATTAGGTTCGCATACTAGCTACTGGATTAGTAGTACACAACCTTTCTCCCTTGCTGAATGAAGATACCCTTTTGAGGAACCTCCACCTTGCGTCCTTGCAAGTCGTAAATTGCATTATCAATCTCACCATTTTCATCTTCCACAGCCACGATTTCAGTAGCCTCATCATCAATCATCTTGAAAGTCAGGACGAAGCGGCTCGCATCAACACCATCAGTGGCATCGCTCTGGAAAGTGTAGTCTTTCTCGGTCAAATCAACCGTAAGATCCTCCTCTGCGTCATACAGGAAAACCTGTCCGTCTGCACGGTCTGCCTTAATAGTGTAGCTAGCTGCCTTACCTGCATAGTATGCCAATGGTACACGACCGTCACCCATTGGACGCTCATTGATAGCATAGCCATTATCTTCATCATCGATTGTGTAGAGTTGAGGAACATCGGCTTCGAAACTCATGAACTTGGCAGCATCGCAGCCAATCTCATAATCTAATGATGCTTCGTTATTGATTACCACGCGTGTTTCATCCTGCTGTTCACCGTTGGAGAGAGAAAGATTGAAGAGGAAGCGGGTGGTCTGTCCTACGCTACGAGCTCTCGCTGCATGTGCTGCAATCGAAGTGGTCAGCTGACGACCCTCCTTACGGAAGGCAATCTGGTCAACAGCATCAGGCTTCTGTACGAAGAACGACTGCATGGGTCGCAGTACAAACTCATCGTCTGCAATCGAATATGCCTTGTATGACGAACCGTTCCAAATCGTGATAGGTGCGGTGAAGTCCATGTAGTAGATGTCATAATAACATGGGAATGGGTTACCCACATAGTTCCACGAACGATTAGCCGTAGAGGTGGATTCGTTCACAACAAGTGGAAGCGTCACATCAGTTGTCCCGAACAATTTTGTCTTAGCAGCCTCATCAGCAGGGAAAGTAATTTCGCATGCCTTGTTGCAATGGAAGATGTAACCCTGACCTCCAATGAGTTTTTCGGTGTCCACATTCTTCCAACTGCCGGAAGCGCCGTTGACTGCACGGTTCTGGGCATCATAATAACGGAACACATAAGAGGCATCATTGCTAAAGGTGATATCAGCAATCGTCACATCATAGAGCGGTGTGAAGAAATACCACTTGTTGGCATCCACAGCAAACTTGGTGGTAACACCATCTGCTGTCATCTGTTCACATGTATTCACGAAACGACCAGGGTTCGTTTCATTGACATACATATCGAACTGAGCCATTGGCATTGGCGCACTTCCGCCCACCGTAAGTTGTCCACCATAATAGAGATCCACATCAGGCTTACCCGACATACGGCGGTTGTTGGTCAGCATCAGTGGAGAGGTTAATCTCCAATAATCCACATCGTCACCCTCTGTAATAGTGCCAAATTGATACCAATAGGTGTCAAGCTTGTAATTCACCACTGAGAAAGAAGGAACAATCAACGTGATATTTTTCTTGGCATTGGCATTAGTCACAATATCATTACGAACTGCTGGAGGAGTTGCAGAACGCATCACAATCTCTTCAATCGTAGGACAATCTTGGAATACATTATCTAAGCCAGATGAAGCATTACCCCATTTATGGCTGTCCTCACCCCAATAATTATAACTGCTGACATAACTGTAACTTTCTGAATTCACGAAAGATGGCATTTCTGCATGTTTCAGATTCTTTGATGCCTGGAAGGTTTGATGACCTAAAATTGCCAACTTGATAGGCAACTTGACAGATTCAAGTCCACAATTATAGAACGCTTGGAAATGAATTTCTTTAACTGTCTCTGGAATATCTATCTCACGCATAGCGGTACAGCTCTCGAAAGCATTTCTGTGGATAATTTCAGCATTAGCTGGTAAGTGCACGTCAACTAAAGCCGTACAATTGCGGCAAGCCATATCAGGAACATCGGTTAACGCATCGGAGAAATGAACTTTCTTCATGGATGTGTTATTATTGAACATATAATAACCAAGTTCCGTTACTGAATTTGGCATAATAAACTCTTTCAGTTGACCACAGTCAGCAAAAGCGCCATAACCGATAGTCTTCAACTTTGACATATTGCCGAAATCAACACTTTGAAGAACTTTCAAATCTTGGAACGCATATCTATTAATGGTTTCAAGTTGTGAATCATCTGCAAATGTTACATCTGTGAGAGGTGTGCTAATAAATGCATTTTTACCGATGGTTTTCACCGTCGATGGGATGACTATACTACGTATGTTGGTTCCTCTGAACGCATATTCACCAATACGTGTGAAACCCTCTGGAAGAATAACACTGTTAATCAAAGTCTTTCCATCGAAAGCATAATCGGGAACCTCCGTAATCTGAGCACCACTCAAGTCAAGTGCTATCAAGTTAGTCATATTTTTGATATCCGTCCAGTCTTCGGCATTCATCGGACCTGTCACCTTTAGGAATTCCACATCGGCAAGTACATCTGCCTGGCCGCTATATAATGCTTCATATCCCAATGTACCCGCATAAGCAAGTTCCACATCAATCCAATTGTTAGATAATTCCACATCCTTCAACTGCGAAACGTATGCCGTACCTGTATTCCACACAGAATCCACAATTTCCACGGTGTACTCACCAGGCTCAAGTCCAAAGGTCATACGATTATCAAATGCCTGTCTGTTGTATGCATAATCCCACAGTACACCATTAACGATGAACTTTGTCTGATGATAGGAACCATTACCCGCATTACCATTGGGCTGCATACTCCGATAAAGGAATGTGAGCTTTGACGTTTTGTCAACTGTAAATGTTGTAGTGATTCTGGATGTGGTATTGTTATAACCATAGTTACCACTCTGGATATAACCATCCTCAATGGTCCATGGATAGGTGTCATTGTTGACAAACTGGATCGGCAGGGAGTTCGCTGTCAGCACAGCTGTTTCCAATGGAGGAATCTCCCTGACCTTGATATTTCTCAAAGCACTTCGATTATCAGCGCGCTGATAATTGCCTATCGCATCATGGAAAGTGATTACATGGTCACCAGCCTCAATATAGAAACGCACTGTTTGCCATCCTCCACTATAGGTGCCAGCAAGCACGCCATCAATATAGATTTCCAATGGCTGGTGCTGCGAATAATTGTATGAATACCAATCGAACATGAGTTCTGTGCGATAGATGGAACTATATTGCATCATAATTGTCGAAGTGGAGTTTGCCACCACGTTGTTTGTGGTTACAGCTTCCCCAAGGCCGTTAACCGCCCATGGATAGTCACCATCGTTGGTGAATTTCACTGGCACATCATTCTTGATCACGGCATCGCTCAAGTCTCTGCCATAGAGACCGAAATCCATCAGAGCCATACCACCACCTGTATCATTCACATAGACAGACAACACGTTTTCACCTTTCTTCAAGGCTTTCAGTGCATTTCCCTCCAAGAGAACCGTGTTATAATTGGGTTGCTTTGTCGCAGAGTTACTAGTATAAATCTGAACACCATTCAAATAGGCAGTACACTTATCGTCGTGAGCAGCGTAGAACACATAGCCATCGTGATTCAATTCGCTGACCGTAAAATGACGACGCACCCAATAAGAAGATTTCTCAGCCTTCCACGTTGTTCCGATAAACGACAGGGGAGGATAGCTTTCCCATTGTTCTGTAAAACTGATAGGACCCTGAACGGTTTCCCACTGGGAATCATCGAATTCTTCGGCATACCAGTCTGCAGCCGGACCCGCCTCACTGTTAAGGGCATAAAAATACTTGGCTTGCCAAGTTTGGTTGGAGAACTGACCATAAGGCACAATCGCCTCATCAGCATTTGCGACGACACTTCCTGTCATGACAAGAAGAACGAACGCGATAGCAGAGAGAAAAAGTTTTTTCATGTTTTTGTTAGGTTTTAGTGTTATAAAAAAATAATAAATACATTAATGGGGCAAAGTTAAAAAATAATATGCCTTTTGGTGTTTCATTATCCAAGAAAGAGAGTCTCATTTTCACAGAATCTCCCTTTCTTCATGCGCCGCCACTGTCTCATTTTCACAGAAAAAGGAAAAATAAGACGATTATTAAGACAAAATTCCTTCATATTGAACAAAAATATGCTACCTTTGCAACGTGATTAAAACACTTATCATATCACTGCCGATGCTTGTGTGCATCTTTTGGTCAGCATTGCTGCTTTTGGACTGGTGGGAACAACGTACCCGAGCCAAAGCGCGACTGCTGTTTTTCATGATTGCGGCAACCGCACTTTATGGCGGGCATTTCATATTCTTTAATCACTATTACGAACTCTTTCCTTTCTCAGACACCATCTATTGCATGGCAAACTTGGCTGTGTTCCCCTTATATTATTTATATATTAAGGAGGTGACGGAAGAATCGTGGCAAAAGCATTGGCAGGTGACACTCATGTTGCCTGCCCTGCTGATAGGCGTAGCCGTAGGAACCCTCTACTTCTTAATGGACAGTCAGGAAACACAGATGTTCATTGATTCTTTCATTTACAAAGGTAGCCAAGAAGGTCTCAGTAGTCTCGCTACAGCTCAGGCCATCCTGCATATCTGCGTGAAAATTATTTTCGCCATACAGATTCCGCCCATTCTGGTGAAAGGATTTCAGAAAATCAAACGCTACGACAAGAAAGTGGAGACCAACTATGCAGATACCTATCTTCGCAAGATGTATATGGTCAAAACCATCTTGGTATTGTTCGTTGCAGCATCCGTCATCAGTTTCATCGCCAATATCCTGGGCAGATCTTTCTTCGACACCCTTCCTTGGCTCGTGCTCATTCCCTCAGCGACTTTTTCAACTTTACTTTTTTTGCTGGGACATGCTGGACACAAACAGAACTTCACCATTGAAGACTTCATGCGCGACAACACTACCGCATTACAGGATAGCCTTCCCGAGCTCCAAACCGCTGAAGAGAAGAAAAACAGCATCGACAAGTTGAAGGAGGAAATCGAGAGAGTCATTGAACAGGAACAAATGTTCTTGCAGCAAGATTTGAAGATCAACGATGTGGCGATGCGGCTGAATACCAACCGCGACTATATCTACCAAGCCATCAATGTGAGAATGGGCTTGTCATTCTCTGAATACATTAATCGTTTGCGCATCAACTATGCCATTCAGTTGATGGAGAAGAACCCCGAGATGACTTCTGTCGACATCGCTTTCCGCTCCGGATTCTCCTCCAGAGCTTCTTTCTACAGGAACTTCAAGCTCTATCAGAATTGTCCTCCCCTCACCTATCGGCAACAAAACAAATAGGACGCACTCATGAGTACAACTCTTGCAACACTTCCAAGGACTTCAGTTCTGGGAAGTTGGGAACGTGCAGGCGATAGTACTCGTTGAGCACCTGAAGGATGCGTACACGATCCTTGCGAGAAAAACGAAAGAGGTGCATGTTCGGATAATCCATTCGGAAGAGGATTGGAAGAGCTTGCGCCTCTTGGTTTTTCAGGAAATGGGAATGATCGGGCTGTCGGTCGCAATAAGTGCCAGCGAGAAGATCGAAGTAGGTTTGAGGTTTGAGATTTGAGATTTGAGATTTAAAGTTAAGGTTATCGTTAATCTCCAGATTGGGATAGATGCCCATGAAACGGCTGAGGTGCATGAGGAAAGCCAAGTGGAAATTGGCAATCGCTGCTGACGATTCCACCATATCGAGCCACTGGAGGGAGGATTCGATGTAGCGATAAAGGGGCTGGTTCTCCTTCTCTTCGCGCAGGGCAGCACTGAGGAACTCAGCCAAGAAGAGCGCCAAAGTGGACTTGATGGGCGAGAAAGGCAAATCTGTATAATTATAATAAGTACGCACATCGTTGGGACGGGGTAGTTTGCCCGCATTCGGCTTCGTCTCTGCACTAAACTCCACCATCGACAAAGGTTGCCAGAACGAAACACTCCTGACCGACCGCTTGGCACGCATAGTAGAGGTCATGAACGACTGGCGTCCACGACTCTCTGTGAAGAGGTCCACAATCAATGAATTGTCCCCATACTTCACCGTTCTCAACACGATTCCACGAAGCGTTTCCTGCATTTCCCTTTTTCAAATCACCCAGGCCTTGTGTGGCGCCACGCCTTTCGCTTTGATGGGGCATTGAGGGTCGTTGGTGAAGGCTTTCAGTTCTCGCGATGCAACGGTACGAGACAACCCGTTCATATTGGCATACTCGGTCAGGGTGATGAATCCGTGCTGCTCGATGTACTGGAGGGTGCGTGCCAAACGCTCTTCCTTGGTGTAACGCTCTTTGGTGACTTGCACGACGTCTCCCTCCACGCGGCTCAAATCTGTTTCATCACGAAGTTTCCGCATGATTTTCTCGTCGGGACGGAAGTTCAACGACTTCACCTTCACGTGGCGGTATCCCATTTTATCACGATTGTCCTGCAACTCGTTTCCCTTCTTATCGTCAAAGTTCAGCGAGAGGGAGAAGGTCCCCAATCCGTCTATCTTCACGGTGTGCCCGTTCGAAAGCCACGTGACGGCTGCGTCTGCCAACACACTCACCACACCTTTGATGGTGCCTGGATCGTAAGGCGTTCCCGACTGCCGGATGTACTTCACGAGGTCATCCAGCGTCTTTTGCGAATAGGTCTCCATCTTGGGGTACACTGTTCGTTTGCCCGTATTTCTCATGTCGGGCATCTCTTTCAGAATGTAATTTGCCATTGCTCTTTTTTTCTTTATCTCATGACACTTTTTTATTTCTCTCTCCCAATATTTTTCAAGCTCCTTAGGAATAATATATGTTCCAAACTTTGGAACGTACGTTTCACGATTTGGAACATACATCCCTAAGTTTGAAATATACATTCCAAATCTTGGAACATAAAAAATCCAATACAAAAATAAGAAATTCCCCTAACACTTGCAACAAAAATGTCTCGTTCCATGAAAAAAGGGAGCGTCTTTTGTATTATTTAACGCTGTTTGTGTCATAAAACAGCCCTATTCTACGTTATATAATATAGATAGAAGAAACAAGAACAATGAAGAAAACCATCATCACAATACTGCTTGCCCTTGTCGCATTGGTGGGACAAGCGCAAGTAAAGCCCGATACGATTACTGTATGTTTTCAGTTATCCAGCAAGGCAAAGGGCGAGACAGCCACATTCGTTTATCCAGATTTCTTGACTTGTGACATCGTCGCACTGAAGCCAATCACAGACAGCAATGGATGTTGGATGGTGAAGGTTCCCGCCTTTCGAACGCTCCATATTCAGATTTGGGATGAGAACAAGATTCAAGGTGTGGTATGGGGAGCACTTAACCTTTTCTGTCGTCCAGGAACAAGAACGGACATCTTGCTTGACGACGTGAATGACCGCTGTATTTTCAGGGGAGAAAATGCAGAGGCTCATCAGGCACAAATATCACATCTTTTGAAGATAGAGAACTTCCACGGACAGATGTTCGGCATAGACATGCAAGATGCTGCCAAGCAAATTCGCAACATTCACGAGCAAAACCTTTATCGCATAGACACGCTCAGCACGGCTCACCCCGACCTGCCAAGCGGTTATGTGGAGGCTCTTCGTACAATGGCTGACTATGGCTTTGGGATGGATATGACGCAGAATATCAAGGGACATCTTTTCGATTCTATGGCAAAGATTCTTGAACAGGGGGACACGGTGCCGCAAGAATATCTCAACTTGTTGCATGAGGTGAAAACGCACGATCTGTTGCATCCCCAAGGATTGCTCCCACGCGAAGCGATAACCTATTTTACCGATATTATAAACATTGAAGATCTCGTCAAGAATGGTTTCGTGCGCGAAGCCATGAAGCAGAAGGGGGACTATCAGCTGAAGGAATTCAAGCAAAACTGTTCGCTGATTGATGGCATAGATGCATCGGACGATGTGAAACAGATGATGAAATCCTACCGCTTCCTGAAGGATTGTAATCGAGAAATAACACCAGAACGTGAGAAGTTCTTGCGTAAACAACTCACAGCAGACGCTTTTGGTCAGTTGCAAAGCTACATCAACGGCATGAAAGCCAAGTTTGAGGCTATTTCTGTGGAAGAAGCCCAAGTGCTGGACGAAACGCCCATCGACAGCCTTGTTGACGGCAAGGACATTTTCCAGAAACTCATTGCTCCTTATCGTGGTCGCGTGGTTTATGTGGACTTCTGGGGCACTTGGTGCGGTCCTTGCATGAAAGAAATGGAATCCGTGAACCAACTGCACGAAACCCTCAAAGGACTGCCCGTCACCTATATGTATCTTGCCAACAATTCTCCTGAGGAACTTTGGCAGAAGACCGCCAAGCGTTTCGGACTTGAAGGTGACGACTGCCTGAACTTGCGCCTGCCAGATCATCAGCAGCGTGCCATAGAAGACTATTTTGGTGTAGTCGGTTTCCCAACCTTTGTGCTCGTTGCCCCAGACGGCACTATCGCAACCAAGGAAGCCCCTCGTCCCAGTTCTCCAGAAGATGTCCGTTCAGCTGTTCTAAAGCTGATAAGGAAATAAATATGACAAATATAAAGCGGAAAAACATCGAAAAAGTGAGGCAAGAAGAAAAAAAGTGGTGAAAAGTTTTGGTGGTCGGCGAAAAAGTCGTACCTTTGCACTCGCAATTGAAAAATTGCTGTTAGGTTGGCCCGTTCGTCTATCGGCTAGGACGAGAGATTTTCATTCTCTAAAGAGGAGTTCGACTCTCCTACGGGCTACCATTTTTATGGAGATGGGTGCGAGGTCATAGCGCCATACCACATCGGACTCCAGCCCACAAGATGGGCAAAACTCAAAACAATTACAAACAATTAAAAACTTACAAACAAATGGCACACCACAAGTCATGTCTGAAGCGCATCCGTCAGAACGAGAAGCGCAGACTTCACAACCGCTACTACGCAAAGACAATGCGTAACTTCCTCCGCGACATCCGCAACGAGAAGGACAAGGCAACTGCTCAGGGTATGTTCCCAACTCTCCAGAAGATGCTCGACAAGCTCGCAAAGCAGAACATCATCCACTGGAAGAAGGCAGCCAACCTCAAGTCCAACACTGCCAAGATGATTGCAAAACTCGCTTAAACGAAAAGCAACCCTAAAACATAGGAACATAGCTATAAACATTCGTTAGAGATAATGGGGTCAGAATTCAATCGAATTCTGACCTTTTTTATGCCCTTTTTCAGGTCAAAAAGAGGGTCAAAAACCGTCCTTTTCAAGTTTTTTCCCCTACGGGGAACTTTTCTTTGATTTTTCTTTCGATATATCAAGAATTTTTCGTAACTTTGTAACGTATAAATGAGAATATAAACAATGGATGAAACATTAACCAACGGGGCGAATTACTCCGCCAGTAACATCCAAGTCCTCGAGGGCTTGGAGGCAGTAAGAAAACGCCCCGCCATGTACATCGGCGACATCAGCGAGAAGGGTCTGCACCATCTCGTCTATGAGACCGTCGACAACTCTATTGATGAGGCGCTGGCAGGATTCTGCACGCACATCGAAGTGACAATCAACGAAGACAATTCCATCACGGTTCAAGACAACGGACGCGGTATCCCTGTGGACATGCACGAGAAGGAGCATCGTAGCGCCCTCGAAGTGGTGATGACTGTACTGCACGCCGGTGGTAAGTTCGACAAGGGCTCCTACAAGGTGTCGGGCGGTCTGCATGGTGTGGGTGTGAGCTGCGTGAACGCACTCTCCACACACATGACCTCTCAGGTGTTCCGCGACGGCAAGGTCTATCAGCAGGAATATGAGAAGGGAAAGCCTCTCTACGACGTGAAGGTGGTGGGTGAGACAGATTTGCGAGGCACACGCCAGCAGTTCTGGCCAGACAAGACCATTTTCATCACTACGACATACAAGTACGACATCTTGGCAAACCGTATGCGCGAGCTTGCCTACCTGAATGCAGGCATCAAGATCACGCTGACTGACATGCGTCTGGACAAGAACGCCGAGGTGGGCATCGAAGGTGTGCGTCAGGAGGTGTTCTACAGCGAAGGCGGTCTGAAGGACTTCGTGCGCTACATTGACTCAACCCGCACTTGTCTCTTCGACGACGTGATTTATCTGAACACAGAGAAGCAGAACACGCCTATCGAGGTGGCAATCATGTACAACACTTCGTACAACGAGAACATCCACTCATACGTCAACAACATCAACACCATCGAAGGTGGTACGCACCTGCAGGGTTTCCGTACGGCATTGACCCGCGTGCTGAAGAAGTATGCTGACGACAACAAGATTACAGAGAAACTTGAGAAACAAAAGATAGAAATCAGCGGTGAGGACTTCCGCGAGGGTCTCACGGCGGTCATCAGCGTGAAGGTGGCTGAGCCTCAGTTCGAGGGTCAGACGAAGACCAAGCTGGGTAACAGCGAGGTGGCTGGTGCCGTTCAGCAGGCTGTGGGTGAAGCACTCACCTATTACTTGGAAGAGCACCCCAAGGAGGCCAAGATGGTCATCGACAAGGTGGTGCTGGCTGCAGAGGCTCGTGTGGCTGCCCGTACAGCACGCGAGAAGGTGCAGCGCAAGAACCCAATGACAGGCGGTGGTCTGCCGGGCAAACTGGCTGACTGCTCCGACAAGGATGCCGCTAACTGCGAGATGTTCATTGTCGAGGGTGATTCTGCAGGTGGTTCAGCTAAGCAGGGCCGCGACCGTCACTTCCAGGCCATCCTTCCTATCCGTGGTAAGATCTTCAACGTGGAGCGCGTAAAATGGCATCAGGCATTCGAGCACGAAGAGGTGAACAACATCTTTCAGGCACTCGGCGTGAAGTTCGGATTGAACCCCGAAGACCAGAAGGAAGCCAACTACGACAAGCTGCGCTACTACAAGACTATCATCATGACCGATGCCGATGTCGATGGTTCTCACATCGACACCCTTCTGATGACGCTCTTCTTCCGCTTCTTGCCACAGCTGATTCGCGACGGCCGTCTGTACATCGCCACTCCCCCACTCTACAAGTGCACTAAGGGTAAGATTAGCGAATACTGCTACGACGAATCCGCCCTTCAGCGTTTCATTGACACGTATGGCGAGGGTTCGGAAGACAAAATCAAGGTGCAGCGATACAAAGGTCTTGGTGAGATGAACCCAGAACAGCTCTGGGAGACCACCATGAACCCAGAAACGCGCCTCTTGAAGCAGGTGACCATTGATGATGCCGCAGAGGCTGACTACACCTTCTCCATGCTGATGGGTGAGGATGTAGGTCCTCGTCGCGAATTCATCGAGAAGAACGCCACCTACGCGAACATTGACGCGTAAGCCTAGAAGAACTAGTCAAGCTATCACAACTAGCCATACTCGTTCAAACTAGCTCAAATACGAATATTTCATTCAATTCTTACATATATTCTCGTGCCGACCATCCAGAAGTGATTCTAACCGAGTCGGCACATCTTTTTTTATGCCCAGCAAAACATAAAACGAAGGGGCTGCGCCAATTGGTACAGCCCCTACTATTTGTAGCTTCCTAGAAGCGGATTCTTCTTTCAACGATTAACTGAACAGAATGGTGGCACCAGGCTCAATCGCATTGTTTCGATTCGTGCCAATATCAGTAAGCTGACGAAGCGTCTCCTTTGAACGCTTGTAGGTAGGAGAAGTCTCCACCATGCTGATGACATCCTCGTTGTCCAGGTCTTCCTCCCTGAAGATATAACTATACAATGGGCGGAGGATTCGGCTATGATTCTTACCTGGACCATAAATGGTCTCACGACGATGAGCACGTTCAGCCTCTTGCTCAGCACGCTCAGCATCACGCTGCTGCTGCTCCTTGTCACGTGCCATCAAACGATTGCTCATATCTTCAGAGTCAATATCCTCCACGCCAAAGCCTGTCGCAAGAATCGTGATCTTCACCTGGTCGGTCAACGAAGGATCGACAGAAAGTCCCCACTTCGTCTCCACATCATCACGCTTGATCTTAGCCATAAACTCATGCACCTCGTTCATCTCATCCATCATCAAGGCGCTATTGCCCTCACCTGTCTCATCTGGCACAGAGATACGAAGCAAAATCTTATTGGCACGATAGATGTCTCTATCATTCAACAACGGAGAATTCAAGGCGTCCTCGATACCCTTGGTGACACGTCCTTCACCTGAGCCATAGCCCGTACTCATGATAGCCACACCACCATCTTTCAGCACCGTGCTGACATCATTGAAGTCGAGGTTGATGACACCATGCATCGTAATAATCTCAGCGATAGAACGCGCTGCATTACAAAGGGTGTCATCTGCTTTGGCAAAAGCCTTAATGACGGTGAAGTCCTGATAGATTTCACGCAGACGTTCGTTGTTGATGACCAGCAAGGCATCCACATTCTTGCTCATCTCCTCCACACCGTCAAGTGCCTGGTCAATCTTCTTGTTTCCCTCCCAACGGAAAGGAATCGTGACGATACCGACGGTGAGGATACCCATATCCTTGGCGGTCTTGGCAATGAGTGGAGCGGCACCAGTACCTGTTCCACCACCCATACCAGCTGTGATGAACGCCATCTTCGTACCATCAGAGAGCATGCTCTTGATCGCCTCAATGGACTCTTCCGTTGCCTTCCTGGCACGTTCTGGTCGGTTACCAGCACCCAATCCTTCACTACCCAACTGAATCTTTTCAGGCACAGGTGAGTCTTGAAGAGCCTTGTTGTCCGTGTTACATACTACAAATGTGACATCGTGAATGCCCTCATTATACATATGGTTGACAGCATTGCTACCACCGCCGCCAACGCCAATCACCTTGATAATGCTTGTGGCGCCTTTCGTAAAGTTGAAAACACCAATATCATCGTTTTCTGCCATATCTTATCTGGGTTTTAATGAGTTATTATCCTTCATCATCGCTCACCAAGTCTGTAAGGGTACGCTTGAAACGTCCCCATGCACTATTTTCCTTGGTCGCGTTATTTACATGATCTGTTAATTCATCTACGGCATCTTTGAGCATTTCCGCCAATTCTGAGCCTTCCTTAAGACTCTGCTTGAACTTATCCTTGCCTTCCAATGCCTTGACCGCCTTCTCATATTTCTCGCCAATGGTTTCGTCAAGAATTGTAAGAGAAAGTTCTTTCGCTCTCTGACGCACTTTCTTGTCGCTACCGTACTTCTTCACCTCATCGTTCTGTTTCCTTACTTTGTCAATAGCCGTACGAATTTCAGACTTAATACTGTCAAATGCCGTTGCATCCTGCTCCTCTGCCTTCGCAGCAGCTTCTGCCTCTTCTTGGCGCCTACGACGCTCTTCATCCTTCATCTGCTGGTCAAACATGTCTGGAGCGCGTCCGATGTCTTCTCCTCCACAAGAAACTGTACCTGCAAGGAGAAGAGAAACAATAGTGGTTGCTGCGGCACTATCCAAAGAAATGCCCGTAGCATTCGACGTCTTGACAACCACCTGATTAACCTTGTTGGCAATACGAACTTTGTCAACCTTTGTGCTCTTCGTGAATGCTCTTACGATATTCTTCATGTTACTACCGCCACCAGTAATAACAATCCCTGCCAACAACTTACCGCTATAGTCGGAATTGATAATCTGACTGCTGATATTCGCGATGATCTCGCCCATACGTGCTTCTGCCACATTCTTAATGGTGGAAACATCTATCTGGCGACCATCCGATGTCGTGTAATACTGGGTTTCAGATTCCTCTGAAGTTTCAAACTCCTGACATGCATCACCATATTTCAATTTCACTTCTTCTGTCTCAGCTTCATCGATCGGCAAGGTTGAGAGGTCTTTGTTGATGTTATTGCTTCCCAGTGGGATGGTCACAAGATAACGCACAATGTTATTCTTATAAACCACCAAGGTTGTTGTATCCGCACCCAAGTCAATCAACGCACATCCCGAACGCTTTTCCGCATCAGTCAGCACATTGTTCGCCAACTGAAGTGGAGAAATCAACCCCTCCACAATATCCACACCTACATTCGCGAACACCGTCTCAATATTCGTACGAAGGTTATTCTTCGCAATCACATCCAGGAACTCACCTTCGATGTTTGTTCCCATCACACCCACAGGATCAGCAATCGCGCTTGAATCCACCACATACTCCTGAGGGAAGTTCTCCAGCACCTCATAGTCATTGAAAGGAATCTCATAGCTTTCCTGACGAATCGCGTCAATTGCTTCATTCGTGATGTAGCTTTGAGTCAGTAGATTACGCTTGATGATGCACTTGTAAGAGCGCATCGACTGACCGCCCAAGCCCACATAGGCACGAGTGATTTTCGTCTTGAGCACTGCCTCCAACTTCGCGATGATGGTATTCACACTCTGATAGGTCTTCTCGATGTTATAAACGACACCCCTTTTCACGCAGCCCGCTGTCTTTTCCTCAGCGTATGCGAGAATCTGCATCGTTCCATCCTTTTTCTTACCTGCTATGCCCGAAATCTTGGAAGAACCAAGTTCGATGGCAACGATGAAATCTTTATCAGAATTTGTCATACTATATTTTGATTTACAGTTTTATTTCTAAATTTCGCTTGGCTAACCGCTAAACTCTATACCCTATTTGCGTTTTGTGCAGATAATCTGGTTGTCATATTCAAGGTTTACCCTCGCATATTTTTTCCATCCTACCGTTCCAACTGCCTTATCGTAGAAAGTTCTGAGTTTACGAAGTTTCTTGGGGTAGTCATCCAATGAACCCAAATAGATAATCTGGTCTCCCACCCTTGGAACAATCTCCACCACACGCTTCCCTTTTCGGTCTTTCATCACATATAGTTGCTCTATCTGGTTGTTCCAAAATTCATCGGTTTGCAGGAACTGACCGAATTCAGCCAATTCTTTACTTGCATACTTCTCATCTATATTGCCTGAAGCCACCACCAGATTGGTGGCACTATTTCGATTCGGGATGATTTTGCCCTGTGCATCCACAAAATAACCATCTTTACCCTCTGGAATTACAAAGATAACGGGAACTCTCTGCTCCACATTCACACAGAGTTTTCCGTTGGCAGATTTATAGCACTCCACTTTCGAAATAAATTCATTGCCTCGGATAGTCTCCTCTATCTTCTCCGTATCCACATCCTTCATCAGCATACCCTTCGGATACACGTTGGCATTCTTCAGCATTTTTTCGATGTCCTTTGCATCCACAAACATAGATGCACCTTTGTCCTTCTCCACCGTCAGTTCCACAGCCAAGCATCGTTCTTCCTCATCGGGACCCGACAAGAAGAACATCGCATAAACGATGTAAGTCATCAACCCCAGTGAGAGCAATGACAGCACCGTAAACTTGACTATTTTGGACATCTTCATGATTCTTCTCTTTTATTTCGAGAGTATTTCAGTTATCTGAGGTACATAATTCTCAATATCTCCAGCACCCAACGACATCAGCACATCAAAGTTCCTCCCACGAGCCACATCGAGAATATCTTCCTTATGAATGAGATGCTTCTCAATGCCTGGACGCAAATTATCGTAGATGAGTTTACTGGTCACCCCCTCAATCGGCAACTCACGAGCTGGATAAATATCGCAGAGATAGACACAATCAAGCAATGACAATGCCGAAGCAAACTCTTTATAGAAGTCACGAGTACGAGTATACAGATGGGGTTGAAAGATGGCAGCAATCTTTTTGTCTTGATACAACTCCCTCACAGATTTCACACTCTGCTCAATCTCGTTCGGATGATGAGCGTAATCGCTGAGGAACACCATCTTCTCGTTCTTCACCTTAAAATCAAAACGGCGGTCAACGCCCTTGAAGCTCTTCATCCCCTCTCGCAATTCATCATCAGTCACACCATTCAGGATTGCCAAAGCCATCGCTGCAATGCCATTTTCGATGTTGATGCTTACAGGCACTCCCAACTGGATGTCCTTCACCACACCCTGAGGATGCACAAAGTCGAACACGATTTCACCGCCACCGATACGGATATTCTCAGCATGAAAATCGCCTTCCTCTCGAGCATACTCATACACTTTCACACCCTCCTGCACATCAGCCTTCATCTCCAATCCCTTGTGGATAATCAATGCACCACCTGGCTGAATGAGCGTGGTATATTTACGGAAACTCTCCAGATACGCTTCTTTGGTTCCGTAGATGTCCAAATGGTCAGGATCGGTTGCTGTAATAACAGTCATATAAGGACGCAGCCAATGGAAAGAACGGTCAAACTCATCCGCTTCAATCACCACATAGTCACTATCGCTAAGAATATAATTCGTTCCGTAATTCTTCGAAATACCGCCAAGGAAAGCATTGCAATCCACCTGACTCTGGTGCAACAAATGAGCAGCCATCGTCGAAGTGGTGGTCTTTCCATGGGTACCAGCCACACACAATCCCTTATGCGACTGTGTCAGGAAGCCCAACACTTGTGCACGTTTCTGAATGTCAAAACCCTGTTCACGGAAATAGACCATTTCTTTGTGTTCTGCAGGAATCGCTGGCGTATATACCACCAACGTGCTATCTTTCTGCTTGAAACAATCATCAATAGTCTCCACATTCTCCTCATAATGGATCTTGGCACCCTCCTCTATCAACTTTTCCGTCAACTCACTTGGTGTCTTGTCATAACCGCCCACGTTATAACCTTTCGTCAGGAAATAGCGAACCAATGCGCTCATGCCAATGCCACCAGCACCTACAAAATATACGGATTTCAACTCTTTCGTCTGCATCACTTTTGTTTGTTTTTATATTCTACAGCCAACTTATAAACTTCATCAGCTATCACATCTGCTGCATTGTGCAAAGCAAGCATCTTCACATTGCCACTCAGCGACTCCAGTTTCATATCATCCCTCACTGTCTTGAGCGCCACACTTATCAACTTGTCCTTCGCATCCTTATCCCTCACCAGAATTGCCGCACCTCGGTTCGAGAGCGCCAACGCATTCTTCGTCTGATGATCTTCTGCCACATTGGGCGATGGAACCAAGATACAAGGTTTGCCTAATATGCACAACTCCGAAATGGAACTTGCTCCCGCACGACTTACTACGATGTCGGATGCAGCATACGCATTGTCCATACTGCCAATGAAATCCATCACCTTCATATTCTCAACTTGTGCGACCTTACTCAGTTCCTCGGTAATCTGTTCACTGTAATATTTGCCTGTCTGCCAGATGAACTGCACATCACTGTTACGAATGTCATCCAAGTGAGCAAGCACACTCTCATTCATTGTTCTTGCACCCAAGCTACCACCGACAATCAGCACCGTCTTCTTGTCCGGATCCAATCCAAAACTCTTTCGGGCTTCTTCTTTCGAGATATTATTCTCCAACAGATTCTGACGAACCGGATTGCCAGTCATGATGATCTTCTCGGCAGGGAAGAAACGCGACATGCCGCTATATGCCACACAAACCACCTTCGCTTTCTTTGCCAAAGACTTATTAGTCACTCCTGCGTAAGAGTTTTGTTCCTGAATCAGACAAGGGATACCCATTGAGTAAGCGGCATTCAACGTGGGAGCAGAAGCATAGCCACCCACACCGACAGCCACCTGGGGTTTGAAGTCACGAATAATCTTCTTCACCATTTTCTTGCTCTTCAGGAAATCCATCATGACGCCAATATTCTTGGGACTCCACAACGGACGAGCAAGTCCTCTGACAGGAAGTCCTTCTATCTTGTAGCCTGCAGCTGGAACTCGCTGCATCTCCATACGTCCCAAAGCACCCACAAACAGGATCTCTGCTTCTGGATGATGTTTCTTAATCGCATTTGCTATCGACACCGCCGGAAAGATGTGTCCACCCGTTCCACCGCCACTGATAATCACTCTCAAAGGCTTGTTTTGCTCCATTTCCCGTTACTTGCTTTCTGTATAGTATTTTATTGTGGCAAAGATACAAAAATTTGATGGATGGGCAAGCATAAATACCCATAATTTATCAAAAAACCCTGCTTTTTTTTCGTCCGAATGTCCTTTTGACTTTAAGACATCGCTCCGTCAGTATAATACTCGCTGGTTTCGCCATCAGGGACAGCCTCCACCAGAGGTGCTTTCATCTCTTTTTTCTCGGCATAACGGCTCACGCTCAATATCACACCAATATAGAAACTTGTGATGAGGATGGATGTTCCGCCCTTGCTGATCAAAGGCAATGTTTGTCCTGTAACAGGGATCAAACCCACAGCCACACTCATATTCACAAACGCTTGCAAAACCATCATGATGCCAAATCCCAGCACCAGATAGGCAGGGAAGAAACTCGTACATCGCTGCGCTATTCGTCCCACACGGATGAGCAAAGCCAAATAAAGGAAGGCGACGAAAAACGCCCCCACAATGCCCATCTCTTCCACGATGATGGCATAGATGAAATCCGACTCTGCGTGTTGCAGGAAGTCACGCTGGATAGAGTTACCCGGTCCTAAGCCAATCACGTCCGAATTGGCGATGGCAATAGAGGCATAGGTTGTCTGCGAATTGTCATCGTCCAGCAGAATCTCTATCTCGCTTTTGCTCGCCTTCTTCTTGTCATCATCCGAACCCAGGTTGAATTTACGCATCACACGGTGTTTCACCGTCACCAAACGCTTTGTCATCGAGGTCTCGTTAAGCACCTTTTCAGGAGTCACCATTGCCACCATTCCGACAACAGCCCCCATGAACACCAGCACCATGATTCCCTTGAACATCAGATCTTGCGGCACATGACCGATAAACATCATCACCAGCACGACAAAGAACAGCATCAGTCCTGTTGACATATTGTCCATCATGATGAGTCCACAAACCAACAGCGCAGCACCGCCAACAATAGCGAAAGCCAGATAGCGGCGTCCCTTGATGGCACCCACCACCTTCCGCTTTCGTCCACGCACCCATTCTTCCTTTTCTGTCTGCGTCTTGGCAAGCACCATCGCTGCAGTCATCAGGAGGGCTGCTTTTGCAATCTCTGAAGGCTGGAAACGGATACCAAAGAAGTCCACCCAGCGATTGGTGGCATTCACCATACTACCGCCACCAAACACCGCCGTATAGAGCAGCAAAATCACGGCAACGGGCAACAAAACAAATGGGAGAAGCATGAACCACTTGCAAGGGATGCGATGCACCAACAGAATGATGACAAAGCCAAACAAAAGGAATCCTGCCTGGCTCACCATCGGTGCCCAGTGATGACCTCCTTCGAACGTCAGACGGCTCGAAGCACTATATACTTCCACCAGTGAAATCATGCACAGGAAGAAGTAGATCATCCACACTCCTTTGTCACCTTTGAAAAGGTTCCCTCCGAACAAGGCGTTCACAAATTTTCCCATATATCATCCATGCTTTTACAGATTCTTCACGCACTCCTTGAATTGCTCACCACGATCTTCCATATTCTTGAACAGATCGAAGCTTGCACAACAAGGGCTCAACAGCACAGTGCTACCAGGTTTTGCCATCTTATAGCACTCATCCACACAGTCTTTCATGCTCTTCACATCAGCAATCGGAATACCAAATCCATCGAATGCTGCATGCAATTTCGAATTGTCAACACCAAGGAAGACAAGTCCGATACACTTCTCCTTCACCAAGTCAAATATCTCCGAATAGTCATTTCCCTTGTCCTTACCGCCCAAGATGAGAACGACTGGGGTGCGCATACTATCGAGTGCGTACCAACAAGCATTGACGTTCGTGGCTTTCGAGTCATTGATGAAATCCACGCCACGCACCCTACCCGCTTTCTCCAGACGATGTTCCACGCCCTCAAAGGTCTTCAAACCTTCACGGATTTGTTCCTTGCTCACGCCCGCCAAATCAGCTGTGATACCTGCAGCAAGAGAGTTGTAGAGATTATGTTTGCCACGAAGTGCCAGTTCTTCCTGCTCCATGTTGAAAGGTGTAGGACCTTCAATCACATATTCATCCTTATCCACATAACCAATCACGCTGTTACTCTTGAATTCACTGAATGGACAGAGCTTTGCCTTGATGTTATACTTCTTCAGTTCCTCCGTCACGATAGGGTCATCATTCCAGAAGACGAATGCATCATCAGGGGTCTGATTCTGGATGATACGCATCTTTGAATCGACATAATTCTGCATCTTGAAGTCATAACGGTCGAGGTGGTCAGGCGTGATGTTCATCAACACGGCAATATCTGCCTTGAAGTCATACATGTTGTCCAGTTGGAAACTGCTCAACTCAATCACATAGTAATCGTGCTGTTCCTCAGCCACTTGCAAAGCAAGACTACTACCGATATTACCTGCCAATCCCACGTTGTAGCCCGCATTTTTCAGGATGTGGTAGATGAGCGATGTGGTGGTCGTCTTACCATTACTACCTGTGATACAAATCATCTTCGCTTGGGTGTATCTGCCCGCAAATTCTATCTCAGAGATGATAGGAATCTTCTTCTCCTTGATCTTCAGAATCATGGGCGCATTCTCAGGGATGCCGGGACTCTTGATCACCTCGTCGGCATTGAGAATCAGCTCCTCCGTATGACGTCCTTCCTCCCAGACAATCTCATGACTGTTCAGAAGTTCCTTATACTTGTCTTTGATGGTTGACATATCGCTGACAAACACATCAAAACCCTTTTTCTTTGCCAATACAGCAGCTCCGGCACCGCTTTCAGCTGCACCCAATACAACAATTCTTTTCATCTGATTTTCAAAGTTATAATTGTAATAGCGGCAAGCAGGATTGTGACAATCCAGAATCTTGTCGTAATCATCGATTCAAACAACAAGCCATGTGGACGTTTGATGAGGTATTTCACGCCGTCCTCCATACGATGACGATAGTGGTCGTGGAAAGGAGCCCGTTTAAACACTCTCCATTTCTCACCCCTCGCATTACCCTTCTTGGCGTATGCCACCTGGAGCATCACAGAAACGCTCTCCATCAGGAAAATACCACACATGATGGGCAGCAGCAATTCCTTGTGAATGATTATCGCCGTCACAGCAATCACGCCACCAATGGCAAGGCTACCTGTATCACCCATAAACACCTTAGCTGGATAGGCATTGTACCAAAGGAAACCAACCAATGCACCCACAAAGGCACTCAGGAACACCATCACCTCTTCCGTACCCGGTATATACATGACATTCAAATAGCTGGCGAATTGGATATGACCACTCACATACGCCAAAATACCTAACGTCACACCGATAATAGCAGAGTTGCCAGCACACATTCCATCCATACCGTCATTCAGGTTCGCTCCATTGCTGACTGCAGCAATCACGAAGGTGGTGACCAACACAAACAAAATCCAGCCACACGCACGCTTGGTCTTACCATCTTGAATAAAACTGAACACTTCGTAATAGTCAATGTTGTTACTCTTCACAAACGGCACCGTCGTCACCGTGCTCTTTCTGGATTCACTCATGTGGTACACTTCCACCTTATCTCCAATCTCACGTTCCACATTTTCGCGCACCACCGCATCAGGACTCAGCCAAAGCGTCAGACCTACACAAATACCGAACAACAGCTGAGCCAGCATCTTCCATCGGGGTGCAAGACCATCCTTATTGCCTCCCAACTTGATCTTATCGTCCAAGAAGCCAATCACACCGAAGAAGGCAATAGTGGCAATCAGCAGCACCATATAGACATTGCTCAACTTGCCCAACAGCAAGGCTGGCACTAACACCGCTGCCAAGATGACCACACCACCCATCGAAGGAACGCCCTTCTTCTGCACCCCATAGGGGTCAATAGAAGCATCGCGCGCCTCTTCTATATGCTTTTTCTTACGCATAAACTTGATGAAGTACTCACCTGCCACCATTGAAATAATCAGCGAAAGGATCAATGATGTCAAAGCCCTGAAAGACACATAACTGAACATACCTGCACCAGGAATGTCAAGTCCGTCCAAATATTTGAAGAATTCGTATAACATATTTTGTCTGTCAAATAAATCTCAAATCTCAACCTTCAGCTCGGCGGAGCCAAACCTCAAATCTCAAACCTCAAATCTCAAACCTCAAAAGCAAGCTTTCACCTCTTCCTTATCATCGAAATGATGCTTCACACCCTTCACGTCTTGATAATCCTCATGTCCCTTGCCAGCAATGAGAATCACATCACCACTCTTCGCCATCATGCAAGCAGTTTTAATGGCCTGACGACGATCCACGATGGCAATCACCTTCTTCATCTGCTCCTCATCCAACCCTGCCAGCATATCATTGATGATATCCTGAGGCTCCTCAAATCGGGGGTTATCACTGGTGATGATGACGCGGTCACTCTGCTTCACCGCCTCACGCGCCATCAACGGACGCTTGCCCTTGTCACGATTACCGCCAGCACCACAGACGGTGATGACTTCACCCTTTCCTTCCAACACGCCATGAATGGCATTCAGCACATTCTCCAACGCATCAGGAGTGTGGGCATAATCCACAATCGCCGTGTAGCCAGAAGGAGAGCGGAGCGCCTCAAAACGTCCGTTCACAGGCTTCATCGCACTCAATGCCACCAGCACATCCTGTTCATCCTTACCCAGCATGATGGCAGCACCATACACCGCCAGCAGGTTGCTCACATTGAACTTGCCGATAAACTGCACGCCCACCTCTTTCCCGTTGATATTGAGATACATGCCCTCAAAGTGGCATTCAACAATCTTTGCCTTGAAGTCGGCAGGACTTTGTACAGAATAGGTCTTCACCTGCGCCTTCGTGTTCTGCACCATCACCATACCATTCTTGTCATCAGCATTGGTGATCGCAAAAGCTTCTTTGGGCAGATTATCAAAGAAGAGTTTCTTTGCCTTGATATAGTTCTCGAACGTCTTGTGGTAATCAAGGTGGTCACGCGTAATGTTGGTGAACAAGCCCCCAGCAAATGTCAAACCACCGATACGATTCTGTACGATACTATGGCTGCTCACTTCCATGAAGGCATATTCACATCCTGCCTCCACCATCCGAGCCAAGAGGGCATTGAGCGTGATAGGGTCAGGCGTTGTATGTTCTGTCGGAATGGCTTCACCATCCACATAGTTGCACACCGTGGAGAGCAATCCTGCTTTATGTCCCATGTGACGGAACATTTCGTAAAGCACAGTGGCGATGGTGGTCTTTCCATTGGTACCCGTCACACCCACCAGTTTCAGTTTCTTGGTTGGGTCACCATAGAAAGTGGTTGACACTTGTCCGACGCTCTGTTCTGTGTTTGCCACTCGCACATAAGTCACATTTGCATCCGCATCCGCTGGAATTGTCTCACACAACACAGCGCAGGCTCCCAGTTCCTGTGCCTTCCCAATATAGTTGTGTCCGTCAGCCGCTGTGCCTCTCACAGCCATAAAGAGATGACCTGTAGCCACCTGACGGGAATCAATCTGCACACCACAGATTTCTCGCTCCAGATCGCCCTTGACTTCAAGGACATCGAGCTTACTTACGAGTGTCTTTAATTTCATATCTTAGATCTTTTTCTATTCTCAAACCTCAAATCTCAACCTTCAGTTCAGCAGAGCCAAACCTCCACTAATTCAACACCAACGTCACCGTCTGCCCCTTCACCACCTTGCTGCCACTCGACACACTTTGGCTCGTCACTTTGCCTCGTCCACTCATCCTCACCTTCAAGCCTCTGCTGCTCAAGGCACAAACGGCATCCTTCGCACCCATACCCAACACATTGGGAATGATGTTCTCGCTCACCTTGACGGGCTGGAACTCCACTTTCGAATTGCCTGTCGAAGCCAAACCCCACTCATAACCTTTTCCACCTTCCGACTTCAAGCCCAACTCATGCAACACATATTGTGCCGACACCACATTACCATTCTTCACATCGGGCACGAATACCGCTGTTGAATCCTTCGCCAGATTGATATCGGCAGTCACATTCTTCGAATAGATACGCTGAGCTATCTTCGAGAACACAGGACCTGCCTGACCACCACCACTTGCTACATAGTAAGCATGGCGAATGGCTACGATGCAAGTATATTTCGGATCCTCCGAAGGATAGTATCCACAGAAGCTCACCAAGTGTTCGTTGTGTCCAGCCTTATAGCCGCCACCTGTTGCCACCTGTGCCGTACCCGTCTTTCCGCTCACATGGAAATAAGGATTTCCTGCTCGCTTTCCAAGACCATCCTTGTCATTCACCACTCGATAGAGGATGGCACGAATATCATCCAACGCCTGCTGGCGGCAGATACGTGGTTTGATGACTTCCACAGGAAACTCCTCCACCATCTCGCCATTCTTTGAGATACCCTTCACGAAGCGTGGGCGTACCATCTTTCCGTTGTTGGCAATCGCATTGTAGAAGCTCACTGTGCTGATAGGAGGAATCTGTGTTTCATATCCAATGGACATCCAAGCCAACGCTGTTGCTGACCAGTTGTCCGACATTCTGTAACCGCCTGTATGGTCTTTGTGAGGAGTACGGATATTCGGATTGGCTGCACCATCGAATGGCAATCCCAGCGGAGTGCCGATACCCACTCGGCGCAAGCCCTCCACAAACTTCTCTGGCTGGTTGTGATAGTATTTGTCAATGAGTTTGCTCACACCCACGTTGCTGGACACCATCAATACGTGCGGCACATCAATGGTTCCGTAGCCGCCTCTATGCCAGTTGTGGTCTTTCATCATCGCCCCATACATGTTGCAGATACCGCCACCCGTCTCCACATAATCCGTTGGTTTGATGTATCCGTCATCGAGTGCCACCAGAATGGAAGCCGTCTTGAACGTGGAACCTGGCTCCATCAAGGCTGCCAGCGCATAGTTTCGTGCTTCATAATATTCGCCATCGTCATAGCGCATCAGGTTCACGATTGCCTTCACATCGCCCGTCTTCACTTCCATCAGCACCACCACACCCATCTCGGCATTCAGTTCATGCAGTTTCTCACGAAGCGCACTCTCGCAGATATCCTGCATGCTCACGTCGATGGTGCTTACCAAGTCATAGCCATCCACAGGCTCCTTGTCCACGATGGAGAGATATTTCGACAGCACCTTCTTGTTGTGGACCTTACCCGGCACACCTCTCAGCAACGAGTCGTATGCCAACTCCAAACCCGAACGGGCAGAATCCTTGGCACCAAACATCTCTCCTAATGTGCGTCGAGCCAGAGAGCCGAAAGGCTTGTTGCGATTGTTGCGCTCCTCAGCCACCATTCCGCTCCTGTTCTTATTCTTCAGGTTGAAGATAGGCAACTTCGCAATCTCATGATACTGAATGAAGTTCAGCACAGTATGCGGACACACCTCCCAATAGCGTTTGCGCTTCTCCAAACCTTCTGTCAGGTGCGATTTATATTCCTCAAAGGTGAATTTCGGACAGATTTCCACCAACCCACGACAGATGGTATCCATATTCACCATCCACATCGAATCCTTCTCTGCCAACTGCTCTGGGTCATAGATTTTCTGCTTCGGTCCTGTCCCTATCGAATCATACCACCACTCGATGCCTGAAAGGAAATCCACATAGACCTTATAGTCAGGAAGGCTGCTCGCCATCAGCTGGCCGTCAGCACTCAGGATGTTGCCTCTGTTGGGCTTCAGGAGCATCGTGTCACTCACACTCACGGCACCCACCTTCTTCCACTTCTTGTTCTCCACAGTGGCAGTCACAACAGCCTGTGCGATGATGGCGATCATCACCAAAGCTGCAATCACCACAATGCCCGTGATACGAGTGTTGATATATTTCTTGTCAAACTTCATTGTCCTTCTGTTTTCTTAGCGTTTTCATTCCCCTCCTTCTTCTCTCCTTCTTCCTCTTTTTTCTTGTCTCTCACTTCTTCTTTCTTCACCTCCTCGGTTGGTTCTTCGGGTGCCACCAGATCTTGCGAATCCACCAGCACCTCCTCAGGCGCCTCCTCTTCTGCCGCACTACGTCCGTTCTGCTTCCTGATCAAGAAAGGAGGCGTGATGGAATTGTGCAACAGGCTGTCGGGAGTGCCACGAAGGGCTTTCTCCACATTCGACTGCCTCGTCAGGTTCATCAATTCACTCGACTGGGTGAGCACGTTGTACTTCACCTCCTGCAAGCGACCACGCAAACTGTCTATGAGGATTGTGTCCTGCTGACTGTCATAACGGTTGCCCGTGTAGATAATCATCAGCAGTACACAGAACATCACAAACATGATTTGCTTCACCATGAATTTGCTCATCAGGAAATCGCCACCGAGGATCGACTTGATCGATATTTCACCTAAGTCGTCTTGATTCTCATCGGTGAATTTTCGAATCGCCTCAATCGCTTCCTGTTCCTCTGTTTTTAGTTCATCGTCAGCCCCAAAATCACCTGGAGGGGTCATCTTCGACTCTTCCAAATCCATTTTCTGTTTTTCTTCTTTTTTCGACATACAAATCTGTTGGGCTTCTTCTTAAAAAACTTTCCTTTAAATAAATAATGTGTAACTCACTTTATCGCCTTTCGTAGGCGTGGATAACCTCTGTGTTTATAAATATTATTTTCAGATTCTTTCTGCAATTCTTAGTTTCGCACTCCTGCTTCGAGGATTTCTTGCCATTTCCTCGTCGCTCGGAACGATGATTTGTCTGTTCACCAGACGGTATGGGGTGTTCACTCTGCCAAAAAAGTCCTTGTCTTCCTCTCCTTCCACATTGCCCGTCTTCATCAGGTTCTTCACGATGCGGTCTTCCAACGAGTGGTATGTGATCACCACCAATCTTCCTCCCGGCTTCAGCATCTGCGTCGCCCCTTTCAGCATGTCGCGCAGGGCCTCCATCTCATGATTCACCTCAATCCTCAGCGCCTGAAACACCTTCGCCATCTCTTTCTTCTCCCTCTCGTTGCGGAAGAAAGGCTTCACGATGTCCAAGAAATCACCTATCGTCTCCACTTTCTTCGTCTGCCTTGCCTTCACAATCGCTGAGGCTATCTTTCTGCTTTGCTTCAGTTCTCCATACAGATAGAAAACATCCGCCAACCGCTTTTCTTCATACGTGTTCACCACATCCGCTGCCGTCTTGCCTGCCCGCTGATTCATCCGCATGTCGAGCTTCCCTTCGAAACGAAACGAAAAACCTCGTTCGCTGTCGTCGAAATGATGGGAACTCACACCCAAGTCTGCCAGCAACCCGTCAATCTGCTCCACTCCATGATATTTGAGGAAATTCTTCAGGAATCGAAAATTGCTCCTCACAAACGTAAACTTCTCCGCATCAAACCCCTCCGCATTCTTCTCCGCATCGGCATCTTGGTCAAAGCTGTACAGATGCCCACCAGCACCCAATCTCGACAAGATTTCTCGGCTATGACCGCCGCCACCGAATGTTACATCCACATAGACACCACCCTCACCGATATTCAATCCATCCACACTCTCCTTCAGCAGCACCGGCACGTGATATGTCATCTCCTGTTCACCCATCTCGTCTCTAAACCCTCTTCTTTAACATCTAACCTTTAACCTCTAACCTTTAACCCTTATCACCTCCAAACGCCTCTTCCAACTCACTGCCCAGGTCAGCGCTATCGTTGATGACTTCCTCAAGTGCCTGCTTGCTCCAAATCTCTATTCTGTCCACCATCGCCAGGAAACGCACATCACCCTCAATCCCCGCATATTGCAACTTCCTCCTCGAGATGAGCAACCTGCCGTTACTATCCAGTTCCACAGGCTCCGCATCCGCTTCAAACTTTCTAAGCATCATCTGCTGCTTGCTGTTAAACTGGTTCACCTGAGCACGTAAACTGTCCAGTTGAGCATTCCATACCGATTCTGGATACAGCACCAGACATTTCTGGAACACATCGTTGCGCAGCACGAGACTCGTCTCGCCCTCCGCCTCGAGGATCTTCCTGAACTGCGCCGGCAGGAAAACCCTACCCTTCGCGTCAGTCTTTGCTCCGTAATCACCTATGAATCGCATTGTCATTTTCTCGTTGTTGATAGATATTGTTTCTCAGCCGCTTTTTGAGGTCAGCCAATAAATAATGTGCAAATATACACAAATCCCCCACAATTCCCCACTTTTTTATTATTTTTTTTCAAAAAAGTTATCAACACCACTGTTAATAACTATATAATTAATTGATTATATGCAAGATAATAAAATCACCCATTTGGTGGGGGAACCTCATTTTGTAAGCCAGACTTTACAATCACCTCTCGTTTTTGCGCTTTCATCCCTCCCCCACCTTCCAACTCCTTCCTCATCCATTCCAATTTTTGTTCCCCCACGAGAGAAAAATTGCGCTCCCGTGAGGAAAATATTTTTTCCTAACTAGGCAGCAAAAATTGTCCTTCATGGAGTCCGCTTGGCACTCTCTGGTAGTCCGCTTGGCTCGGGCTCCCCTTCCGCTTGGCTTGGACTCCCAATAACCTGCCTCTGCTGAATAATAAGCGTTCCTTATTGAACAATAACCTGCCATTATTCAGGAATAAGTGCCACTTATTGAGAAATGGTCGGCATCTGTTTGAAAAAGATTTGGGAAACTGTTAGCGTATCTGTAGGTTAGAGAGAACTATAGGTTAAGCTTGGTTTTTCAAACGCGAGGTAACCTTGAGGTAATCTTGAGGTAACCTTGAGGTAATCTTGAGGTAATCTTGAGGCACACAACGAGCTGATCATACATCAAAAAATGCCCCCGTTAAGGACGAGGGCAAAACCTGAATGTTTTCACAACGGAATAATCCTTATTGTGATTTGCTTCAAATTAGGATGGCAAATTTACTACGTTTTTTGAATTTCTCCAAATTTTTCTTGACAAAATCATTGCTTTTCCGTAATTTTGGCGTCAAATAACTTCAGATTAGAAAAACCAAAACCATTATGAAAAAGATTTTAGGTCTCGATTTAGGAACAACAAGCATTGGTTGGGCTGTAGTGAATGAAGCCACAAACAATGAAGAAAAATCATCCATTGTCAAGTTGGGCGTTCGTGTGAATCCGCTAACTGTTGATGAACAGACCAACTTCGAAAAAGGCAGACCCATCACAACTAATGCCGATAGAACTTTGAAGCGTAGTATGCGTCGCAATTTACAGCGTTATAAACTACGTAGAGAGAACTTGATAAATTGTTTGAAAGAGCATGGCTTTATCAATAACGATTCCATCTTATGCGAGAATGGTAATAGAACCACCTTCGAGACCTATCGTCTTCGTGCTAAAGCAGCAACCGAAAAGATTAGTTTACAAGAACTGGCACGTGTTCTCCTAATGATTAACAAGAAACGTGGTTACAAAAGTAGCCGAAAGGCAAAATCCACTGATGAAGGCGAACTTGTGGATGGGATGACTGTTGCTAAAACACTCTATGAAGAAAACCTTACTCCCGGACAATACTCACTCCAGCTTCTTCGTAACGGAAAGAAATATCTTCCTGATTATTACCAATCGGATCTTCATGCCGAGATGCTAAGAATATGGTACAAACAACAGACATTCTATCCTGACATCTTGACACCAGATTTCATGAAAGCGCTTGAAGGTAAAAGCAAATCGAACACCTCCAAAATTTTCTATGCACGTTTTGGCATTCACACTGCTGACAATAAAAGCAAAGACAAAAAACAACAAGCATACAAATGGCGTGTTGATGCCTTAAACCGACGATTAACTATTGAAGAAGTCGCATACGTTATTAGCGACCTGAACGGACTCATCAACGGTTCAAGTGGTTATTTGGGGAGAATCAGTGACAGAAGTAAAAATTTGTACTTCAACAAGCAAACCGTCGGGCAGTATCTGATGCAGGAATTAGATAAGAATCCTAACTACAGCTTGAAAAACTCCGTCTTTTATCGGCAGGACTATCTTGATGAATTTGAGGTCATTTGGAACACACAATCCAAATATCACCCAGAACTCACGCCAGAATTAAAGAAAGAACTTGGCAACATTATCATCTTCTACCAACGTCCTTTGAAAAGTCAAAAAGGCTTGGTGGCAATTTGTGAACTGGAGAATGAGCAACGAGAAGTAGAAGTGGATGGCGTCAAGAAACTTATCACAATAGGATGCAAAGTTTGCCCTAAATCCTCACCCCTGTTTCAAGAGTTCCGTATGTGGCAACGCCTGAATGACATTGTAATCTATTATTCCAATGCAACGCCCGACTTTTTCGGAAATGGTAGAGCCACTAAGCGGCGTTTGACAGAAGAAGAGATGAACACCCTTGCCTTTGAGTTAAGCATTAAAGGCAAAATGACCAAACAGCAAATGCTGAAGTGCCTGTTTGGCAAGACAGCAGGACTTGACATGAACTTCAAGGACATAGACGGCAACGAGACGCAAGCCAAATTGTTCGAAGCCTACCTCAAAATTATAGAAATGACAGGACATGAAGGATATGATTCAGCCAAGTTAAATGCTTCTCAAATTTTAGATGTTGTTGAAAAAGTTTTCACAGGATTAGGTTTCAACACAGCACCACTCTATTTCGATGCCTCCATTAAAGGGAAGCAATTCGACAAACAGCCCATGTACCAGTTGTGGCATCTGCTCTATTCTTATGAAGGTGATAATTCCAAAACAGGTGACAATAGTTTGATCAAGAAAATACGGGATATCTTCAATTTCGACAACGATGACTATGCCAAAGCCATTGCTGCAGTTTCATTCAAACCCGATTATGGCAGTCTCTGTGCAAAGGCAATTCGCAATCTTCTCCCAATCATGAAAAAAGGAATTGACTACAGCGAAGCCTGCAAATCAGAATATGGTACCCATTCTAAACGTTCGCTGACGAAAGAAGAACTTGATCAAAAAGAAATGAAAGACTATCTGGACTTGTTGCCCAAGAATAGCCTTCGGAATCCAGTTGTTGAGAAGATTCTGAATCAGATGATAAACGTGGTAAATGAAGTAGTCGCAACATATGGTCCCATTGACGAAATCCGCATTGAGATGGCTCGCAAATTGAAGAAAAGTGCTAAAGAACGTGAGAGAGAGACCAATAAAATCAATACGACGACTGCTGATCACGAAAAAATCAAGAAGATTCTTCAAGCTGCACCGTTCAATATAGAACATGTAAGCCATAACGACATTATACGGTACAAATTATATGAAGAACTAAAAGAGAATGGCTATAAAACCCTTTATTCTAACAAGTATATTCCCAAAGAAAAATTATTCAGTCGTGAGATTGACATAGAGCATATCATACCACAGGCGCGTTTGTTCGATGATTCTTTCTCAAACAAAACGCTGGAATGGCGTAGCATCAATCAAGAGAAAAGTAATGCTACAGCTTTCGACTATGTAAAAGGAAAATATGGAGAAGCTGGGGCAAAGGAATACAAACAACGTGTTGACGAATTACGCAAGCAGGAAGTTATCAGCAAGGTCAAACATGCCTATTTGTTGATGTCAGTAGATGATATTCCAAGCAACATTCTTAAGAGAGAACTAAACGACACACAATATATCGCAAGGAAAGCACGTGAGATATTGGAGCAGATCGTCAGAATCGTTGTGCCAACAACTGGTAAAATCACAAAGCGGCTACGAGAAGATTGGCAGTTAGTGAATGTCATGCAAGAACTAAACTATCCCAAGTATGAGAAATTAGGATTGGCTGAAACATTCGAAAAAGAATGGACAAAGCGTAACGACCACCGACATCATGCAATGGACGCATTGACTATTGCTTTCACGAAACAGAGCATTATTCAATATTTAAATAATTTGAATGCACGAAGTGATAAATCAAGTAGCATCTACGGTATTGAGCAGAACGAACTGTATCGTGACAAACATGGAACTCTTAGATTTTTACCACCAATCCCATTGGATGAATTCCGAACAGAAGCCAAACTGCAGTTGGAACAAATTCTTGTATCCATCAAATCCAAAACAAAAGTGGTTACGCGCAACACAAACAAATCAAAATCTAAGAAAGCAGAAAAAGGTTATAACAAACGAGTACAATTGACTCCGCGTGGACAATTACACAATGAAACCATCTATGGCAGCAGCCAACGATATGTGACCAAAGAAGAAAAAGTTGGTTCTTCCTTTGATGTAGCGAAGATTTCCACTGTCGCGAACAAAGCCTATAGAGAGGCATTACAACGCCGTCTTGATACATATAATGGTGACGTGAGGAAAGCATTTACAGGCAAGAACTCTTTGGAAAAGACACCCATCTGGTTGGACGATTTGCACACACGCGCCGTTCCTATTAAGGTAAAGTGTGTAACTATGGAAACCATCTATACCATACGCAAACCAATCTCTAAAGATTTGAGAATCGACAAGGTGATTGATAAGCATATTCAAGACATCCTCCGTACACGTCTCGAAGAATATGAAGGTGATGCTAATAAAGCGTTCTCTAACTTGGACGAGAATCCCATCTGGTTGAATGAGGAGAAAGGTATTCGTATTAAAAGTGTTGCCATCAATGCCGGATTGAGTAAACCTGAGGCCATTCACGAGAAGCGAAACCATCGTGGACAATTGATATTTAATGAAAAAGGGAACAAACAAGCTGCAGACTTTGTACAAACAGCCAACAACCATCATGTTGCCATTTTCCGCAATGCAGAAGGGAAACTACAAGAGCACATCGTATCATTCTACGAGGCGTCCATGCGCGCCAACCAGGGATTACCCATCATTGACAAAGAATATAACAAAGCGGAAGGGTGGGAATTTCTTTTTACAATGAAACAGAATGAATACTTTGTATTCCCTGATAAAAACTTCTGTCCCTCAGAATATGATTTGATGAATCCCACTAATTACGCCATCATTAGCCCACATTTGTTCCGAGTGCAGAAACTCACCACCAAAGATTATTTCTTTAGACACCATCTTGAAACAACAGTTGAAGACAAAAATGAGCTCAGAGAAATGACATGGAAGCGGATTCAAAACTGTGATGGGTTAAAAGGTATTGTAAAAGTTAGAGTCAACCACATTGGTCAAATAGTAGCCGTAGGAGAATCGTAACATGATCAAGAAGACCCTCTATTTCGGAAATCCCATCTACCTCAGTCTCCGCAATTCACAGCTGGTACTGAAGACGCCAGATGCGGATAAATTGGAAGAGTCGTTCAAACGGGAAGCAGAACGGACGATTCCAATTGAGGATATCGGTGTGGTGGTGCTCGACAACAGACGCATCACCGTCACAACAGGAGCAATGGAGGCTTTGCTGGACAACAACTGCGCCATTATCACGTGCGATAAAACCAACATGCCTGTGGGTCTGATGCTACCCCTAAGCGGCAACACTACACAGAGTGAACGTTTCCGCAACCAGATAGATGCGTCGCTGCCACTAAAGAAACAGCTTTGGCAACAAACCATCCGACAAAAAATCTTAAACCAGGCTACAGTATTGAACAAGAACACAGGAGCAATCGTCAAGAATATGCAGGTATGGGCAAACGAGGTGAAAAGTGGCGACCCAGACAACTTCGAAGCCCGTGCTGCCACTTATTATTGGCGCAACCTCTTCCCCACGCTGCCCAACTTCGTGCGTGGACGTGAAGGTGAGCCTCCCAACAATCTTCTTAATTATGGTTATGCCATCCTACGGGCTTGTGTGGCTCGTGGTTTAGTGGGAAGTGGACTCTTGCCAACCTTAGGCATTCATCATCACAATCGTTACAATGCCTATTGTTTAGCGGATGACATCATGGAACCATATCGCCCCTTTGTGGATGATTTGGTCATCAACATCATGCAACAATACCCCGATTACAGCAAACTAACCTTGAGCATCAAGGCAGCCCTTCTCACCATCCCTTCACTTGACGTGATGCTGGATGGTAAAAGAAGCCCGCTTATGATTGCCGTTGGTCAAACAACAGCAAGCCTTGCCAAATGTTTCAATGGAGAGATGCGCAAAATCGCTTATCCTGAATTATAAATAAAGAACATGAGTAGTCTGTCACGTCTTACTGAATACCGAGTTATGTGGATTTTAGTATTCTTTGACTTGCCCACTGAAACCAAGAAGGACAAGAAACGATATACGGATTTTCGCAAGAAACTCCAATGTGACGGATTCACTATGTTCCAGTTTTCCATCTACATTCGACACTGTGCCAGCAGCGAGAATGCAGAGGTACATTTAAAAAGAGTTAAATCTTTCCTTCCAGAGTTCGGAAAGGTCGGATTGCTAACTATAACTGACAAACAGTTTGGAAATATGCAACTTTTTTACGGACAAAAACCAACTGAGCCAAAAGCACCGGGTGTACAGTTAGAATTATTCTAAAAATGAAAAAACCAGCTTGATGGCTGGTTTTTTCATGTCATACCCCTTTCTTTTTTCTTTTCTAATTTCAATCATAACAACCTCATAATCTTCCACTTACAAAGATTGTGGTGTATATGACTCTGCAAAGATACTAATTTGAAAGCAAATCACAACAGAACCATGCCACCTGAGCCGTCTTATCCGGTGTATATGACTCTGCAAAGATACTAATTTGAAAGCAAATCACAACGCTTTCTTTGTCTTTCCCTTAAAACTACTTGGTGTATATGACTCTGCAAAGATACTAATTTGAAAGCAAATCACAACACGCATCGCTCACTTCGAGAATCATATCGGGGTGTATATGACTCTGCAAAGATACTAATTTGAAAGCAAATCACAACGCCTCCGTCGGAGGTGAGAAAAAGAAAAGAGGTGTATATGACTCTGCAAAGATACTAATTTGAAAGCAAATCACAACGAACAAGAAAAGCAAAAAGTTTTAGAAAACGGTGTATATGACTCTGCAAAGATACTAATTTGAAAGCA
>JAGCDQ010000025.1 GCA_017651245.1 Bacteroidaceae bacterium
ATCAACCGGAAAGGCATATTCAGGTGGCTTTGGCCCCGGTGTTCCACCTCTTCCCATCCCGAACAGAGAAGTTAAGCCCGGGCGCGCCGATGGTACTGCACCGCAATGCGGGAGAGTAGGTCGCCGCCTTCTTGAGAGGAGTTCCATGCAGCAATGCGTGGGACTCCTTTTTTTTGTGTTGATTTTTTTGAGGAGGGGGTAGGGTGCTTGTTATTTGCTTGGGGTTTGCTGGAAGATGATGACATCTGCACAAGGACCTCCATTGGGACGGATGTCGAGGAAATGCTTGAGATCATAATCGTTGTCAGCCCGATAGAGGATGGCGATGCTGTCGATTTGGTAGGCGATGTTGAAGAATCCCTTTCGATAGCGATATGCCTGTATGGCTTTGCAGATGTGTTGCATTTTCTTCCAATTGATGGCGGCTTCTGGTTCGCCATACTTATCGGAAGTGCGTGTTTTTACTTCGATGAAATGCAGGGTGTTGTCTTTCATGGCGACGAGGTCGAGTTCACATCCTCGATGAAGATTCCAATTATGGTCCAATAGCTGATAACCATTGTTGGTGAGATAGAGGGCTGCCAGTTCTTCTCCATTGGTACCAACGGTTTGTGCTACCAATTTCTTCTGTTTCCGTTTTTCCTTATACTCTATCTGCTGTTGTTCCACTTGCTCTTGGGTGAAAGCAGAACCAGAAGGGAAAATGTGGCTGATGATGTATTTGTCTTTGAGAAACTTTCCTATAAAAATGTATCTTCTGCTTTGAGCCGTTTCTCTTTCATGGTCGATGATACAGATGGTGTAACCTTTCTCTACGCCGGTTTCCAGACGTTGAATGCCCTCAAGGAAATGCTGGCTCTTGATGACCTTGCTGTAGAGAATCGTTCCATTCTTATTTCTTGTTTCCTTGGGAAATACCCCAAAATGTTGGGAAAATGGCAGGTAAGCAATGTTGTTCTGTTTCAAAACCTGTTGCAGTTCGTCGGAAGGTGTGTTTGACAACTCCATCGTGTATGCTTGTGGACGGCAATCGACCACACAATTGATGTGATAGGGCTGAAGGATTTTGATCAAGTCTTTCGCATCAATGCTGTTGTTTCCGTAGGTATAGAGAACAGTTTTTCCCATTCTGTAGATATTCATTCAGGTCAGGAACGATATGAGGTGTTTGGAAAGAGGATGTGCCAAATGGTTATGACACATCCTCTTGATGGGTTAGACTCCGCAATTGTTTTTCTATGCGGAATAATTACTTTGCTTTGTAGTATTTCTTATACTGGTTTGCGAGCGCGGTTTGCTGCGTGTTGTTGTAGAGAATGTAGAGAGATTCTCCCCAGTACTCTGGCTCGGAAGGACAAGCCTTCTCCAGTTCCTTGAACAACTTGATGGCTTCTTCCAGGTCTGGCTTTTTGGAACCGCTGGTCTGTGCAATCATCCAAGCAGAGCGTGCAGCCATAATCAGACATCTTTCCTCCTCAGGGAACTTCTCTCTTGCTGCAAGGTAGATATTTTTTGCTTCAGCGTATTTCTTCTCGTCAAAAGCTATCTGGCCTTCCATCAGATAAGCATTCACAGCATTATCTTCTTCAGAGAATTCATCCTTGATGAGTTGGATGGCTTTTTTGAGTGCTTCCTTGTTTTCTGCACCATATTCGCCACCATTGAAAAGGTTCTGCATATAGACGAAAGCAAAGTTTGCACGCAGGTCTTTCTGCTCTGGGTCATCTTTCAGTCCTTCGATACCAGCAAGCAGATACTTGTTCTGCTTTGTCTTGTCTGACTCGCGATAGTAGTTTGACAAAGAGTTGAATGCCACTCCCTTGTACTTAGTAGGAATCAAGGCTTCGTAAACAGAGACAATGGTTGACTCTGGCGTACCCTCGATGTTGAAATAGGACTGGGCACGGAACACCTTTGCATAGGTCAGCCAGTCGTCAATCTGTTCCCTTGTAAAGTTTTTGGTGAGCGTATTCTTCTCCAGGTCTTTCATGAGGCTGGATTCTTCCATGATGGAGAGGAATGTTTCTGCATACTTGACGCCCTTCTTGAGTTCTTCCTGGTTGTCGCTGTTGGATGCGTTCTGTGCAGCCTGCAACAATGGGAGAGCAGAATTGGCAGCTTTGATCTGAAGCTGCTGATGGATCGTAGACTTTTCTTCAGGCTTTGTCTTGGGGTCCTTTGCCAGGTATTCGTCATACTTCTGGCTGTAATTGATGAGCTTCATGTTCGTTTCAAGGAACTGCTTCTTCAGCTGTTCGTTGTCAGGATCAGCCTTCAATTCATTATTTTCCTTCTGATAGTATTCATACTGAATGTCAGATGCGACCTTCCAAGTGTCAAGGTCCTTGTTGGTGAACTCATTCTGAATGGCAGATTCAATCAGAGGAAGTGCACCTGCGAGCTTCTCGAAGTCAGTCACCTCACGTCCATACTCCTTGTTGGGGATAGAAGTCTCATAGATAGACTTCGCCTTCTTGAAAGTGGCTTTTGCCTCTTTCTCAGCCTCTTTCTGTGCCTTCAAGGCTTCCTTGTCCTGAGCATAAGCAGAGGAGATCAAGAAAAGGCTGACCATCATCAAAACTAATTTTTTCATAATTGATAAGGTTTTAATAAGTTTATAAATCCGGTTGTTTGTTATTCTTGTGTAGTCACTTCTGGTGTTTCAACACCTTCTTCATTCAGATCTTCTGGATCGTCAGAGTGTTCCACCACGCAGACAGAGCTGATGACGTCGTTGCGCTTCTGAATGTCGATGAGTTTCACACCTTGCGTGTTGCGTGAAGATTTCTTGATGTCCTTGACAGCCAGACGAATCGTCACACCACTCTTGTTGATGATCATGATGTCCTCATCCTCCATCACCTTCTTGATGGCAACGAGCTTACCCGTCTTCTCTGTGATGTTGATGGTCTTGACACCCTTACCATTACGGTTAGTAATGCGATACTCGCCAATAGTGGAACGCTTGCCGACACCCTTCTCGGACAGAACCAAGATGGTTGGCATCTCAGGATAGAGTTCCTCGTCAGTACCGTTTTCTTCAGCTTCCTCATCGTAGCCTTCAGGTTTGGTGAGGGCAATCATGCCTACCACCTCGTCTTCTTCGTCTTCGTCCAGACGCATAGCCTTCACACCCGTTGCACCACGTCCCATGTTACGAACGGTGCTTTCGTTGAAGCGGATGGCACGACCATTGTGGTTGGCGATGAGGATTTCGTCCTTGCCGCTGGTGAGGAGTACCTCAACCACCTCGTCACCCTCGTTCAGGTTGATGGCGATGATACCGTTGTTACGTGGACGTGAGTAGTTCACGAAGGCAGTCTTCTTGATGATACCCTGACGCGTACAGAAGATGAGGTTGTGGCTGTTCACCCATGCTTCATCGTTGATGTTCTCGATGCAGATGAATGCTGTCACCTTGTCGTCGCTGTCGATGTTCAGCAAGTTCTGGATAGCACGTCCCTTGTCGGTGCGTGAACCTTCTGGGATGTTATACACCTTCATCCAGAAGCAACGACCCTTCTGTGTGAAGAACATCATGGTATTGTGCGTGTTGGCAGGATAGATGAACTCGATGAAGTCCTTGTCACGTGCTGTTCCGCCCTTCACGCCAATGCCACCACGAGCCTGCGTGCGGAACTCGGTGAGGGTGGTGCGCTTGATGTAGCCGAGGTGGCTCACAGTCACGACAACCTCTTCCTTCGCATAGAATTGCTCTGGGTCGAAGTTCTCGCTGGCAGTCACGTCAATCTCTGTCTTACGCTCGTCGCCCCACTTCTCCTTCACTTCGAGAAGTTCGTCCTTCATCACCTTCTTGCACAACTCTGGGTCATCCAGAATCTGCTGGAGGTATTCAATCAACTTCATCAGGTCGTCATACTCTGTGTGCAGTTTCTCCTGCTGCAGACCTGTCAGCTGGCTGAGTCGCATATCCACCACATACTTCGCCTGTGCTTCGTCGAAGCCGAAACGCTCCATCAATCGTGTCTGAGCCTCCTGTGGGGTCTTTGATGACTTGATGATCTGCACCACCTCGTCAATGTTGTCGCTGGCGATGATGAGAGCTTCGAGCAAGTGAGCACGCTCTTCCGCTTTCTGCTTGTCGAACTTCGTGCGACGAATCACCACATCGTGACGATGATCCACGAAGTAGCGGATGCAGTCCTTCAGCGAGAGCTGCTTAGGACGGCGGTCAGCGATGGCGATGCAGTTCACAGCGAAAGTGCTCTGCAGGTCAGTCAGTTTGAACAGCTTGTTGCGCACCACGTTGGCATTTGCCTCACGCTTGATGTCGATGACGATACGCATACCCTCACGGTCAGATTCATCGTTCACGTTGCTGATGCCGTCAATCTTCTTCTCGTTCACCAGCGCTGCAATCTTCTTGATCAGCTCTGACTTGTTGACGTTGTATGGAATCTCACTCACGACAATCTTATCGTGCGTGCCTTCTGTCTCAATCTCTGTCTTCGAACGGATGACGATACGTCCACGACCTGTCTCGTAAGCGTCTCTGATACCATCCACACCACAGATGATGCCACCTGTTGGGAAGTCAGGACCCTTGATGTATTGCATCAGGTCGGTGCTGGTCATCTCTGGGTTGTCGATGTAAGCCACACAGCCGTCAATCACCTCGCTCAGGTTGTGGGTGGGGATGTTGGTTGCCATACCGACGGCAATACCAGTTGCACCATTCACCAAGAGGTTAGGAATGCGGGTTGGCAACACCGTTGGTTCCTTCTCCGAGTTGTCGAAGTTGTCCACCATGTCCACCGTTTCCTTGTCGATGTCCTGCAGCATGGCCTCACCCAACTTGCTGAGACGTGCCTCCGTATAACGCATGGCTGCTGCACCATCACCATCGACAGAACCGAAGTTGCCTTGTCCGTCCACCAGTGTGTAACGCATTGCCCAAGGCTGAGCCAGACGAACGAGTGCGCCATACACAGATGAATCGCCATGTGGGTGCAAGTGACCCAGCACATCACCCACGATACGTGCACACTTTACTGTTGGCTTGTCCGACGTGTTGCCGTGCTTGTCCATTGAGTAGAGAATACGACGGTGCACGGGCTTGAAACCGTCACGAACCTCAGGAAGGGCACGAGCCACGATGACTGACATCGAGTAGTCGATGTAGCTCTTCTTCATCGTTTCGTTGATCTCTACTTTAATAATTCTGTCTAAATCTTCCATAGATTATGATTGATTATATGATGTTTCGTGCGTATATATTAAATATGTGTACAAAGTTACCGATTTCAATTGAAACAAACAAAAAAAGAACGGTTTTTTAACCGTTCTTAAAATAAAAAACCTTAAATTTGGCACGAAAGAGCCTCATTTTGCGATTCTCGATTCATTTTCGAGGGGGTAACGAGCCTTGCGCTTCATGCACGCAGGCGGAAAGAATGAGGCTATTTCGCTTATCCGAGCGATTGTAGGAACTTTTCCGCCCTTTGCAAATCTTCTGGCGTATCAATGCCGATGGTCTCGATTTCGCTGATGCCCACCTTGATTTTGTAGCCATTCTCCAACCAGCGCAACTGCTCCAGCGATTCAGCCAGTTCGAGGCTCGATTGGGGGAGTGAGGTGATTTCCTTCAACACGTTGGCACGATAGGCGTAAAGTCCGATGTGCTTGTAATAGGTGTGACCTGCCAGCCATTCCTCTTTCTCTTTTCCACGCGTGAAAGGAATGATGCTGCGTGAGAAGTAGAGGGCTTCCATCTTCTTGTTCACCACCACCTTGGGCGAATTCACGTTCTCTAGGGCATCGAAACCGTCTTCAGGCTTGAAGGGCTTCACCAGCGTGGCGATGTCCACACTCTCATCGTCGAAGCATTGACGGATGGCTTCCAGTTGTTGTGCCTGGATGAAAGGCTCGTCGCCTTGTATGTTGACAATTACATCGAAGCCTTGACCTACTTTCGTAAAGGCTTCCTGCACACGATCCGTTCCGCTTTTGTGGTTCACGCTGGTCATCACGGCTTTGCCACCAAAGGCTTTGACGGCATCCATGATGCGTTCGTCGTCAGTTGCCACACACACATCATCGAGCACGCCCTCCACTTGGCGATACACTCGTTCAATCACCGTCTTGCCGCCCAACATCGCCAAAGGCTTGGCTGGAAAGCGGGTGGAGGCATATCTTGCTGGTATGATTCCTATGAACTTCATGGGGATAATGGGGTTAATGGGTTTCTATCCGAAGGGAAAACGCCCAATGGCTGATTAGAAGAATTCTTCGTCGTATTCCACTCGGTCTTCCTCATACGGATGCAACAAACCTTCTGCACTTGGGAGTGACATCAGGTCGTTGTCGCAAGGCTGGTAGCCTTCTGGGATATCAAACTTATCCTTCTCGCTGATGCCAAAGAGTTTGCTGTTGTAAATCTTTCTCATCAACTTGCCGAAAATAGGCAGGGCAGCCCTTGCACCTTGACCAAATGCCATGCTTCCGAAGTGGATGTCTCGGTCATCACCGCCCACCCAGCTGGCAACCACCAGTTTGGGACAGAAACCGATGAACCAACCGTCGGCATTGCTGTTCGTCGTACCTGTCTTGCCGCCCAAGTCGCCTGTGATGTGGTAAGCACCACCACGCAGGGCGCGACCAGTACCTTCGTTGATGACCGCCTTGAGCATGTAAATCATCTGGCAAGCCTTCTCCTTCGACAGCACCTCATTCATGCGAGGGGTGAAGTTAGCGATGATGTTGCCGTCAGCATCCTCAATGCGAGTGACGAGCAGGGGAGAGTAGTGGATACCCATGCTGGGGAAAATGGTGTAGGCACTTGCCATCTCACCAATGCTCACGTCGCCTGAACCCAGTGCAATGGTCAGGTTGGGTTCCATGGTGTAGGTCGAAATCTTCAGCTGCTTGTTCAGGAAATCGATGAAATTTTGTGGACGAATCAGGTTCAGCAGATACACGGAAGCGTGGTTGTTAGAGTGGGCGAGTGCTGTCTTCAGCGGCACCATACCCAAAGCACCACCCTTAGGTGTCCATCCACCATAGTTCTTAGGACTTGCATCCACATAGTCGCAAGGCGTGAAGCCCTGACTGGAGAGTGCCAGCGAATAGAGCAGGGGTTTGATGGTTGAACCCACCTGACGATGACCAGGACCCAGCACGTTGTCGTAGGCAAAGTGGTCGAAGTTCAAGCCTGGCACATAAGCCTTCACCTGTCCGTTCTCTGGGTCGATGGCAACGGTGCCGGCACGCAGGAACTTCTTATAGTAGATGATGGAGTCGCGAGGGCTCATCCTGACTTCCACCTCCTCAGGCGTGTCGTACGAGCTTCCATATTTGAACACACGCATATCAATCGGTGTGTTGAATGCCTGCATGATTTCCTCATCGCTCAATCCGTCTTCTTTCATCACACGATAGCGTTCACTCCTACGGATGTCCCTGTTGATGATTTGGTTCATCTTCTCAACGGTGACTTGCTTGTAAGGACCTGTCTTCGAATACTTGATTTCGTTGTCGAATGCAGGTTGCAAATACTTCGCCACATGCTCGAAGAGCGCCTCTTCTGCCATCTTCTGCATACGGGTGTCGATGCTCGTGTAGATCTTCAAGCCATCCGTGTAGATGTTATAGTGCGAACCATCCTTCTTCGTGTTCTTGTTGCACCAGCCATACAGTGGGTCGGTTTCCCAAGCCACAGAGTCGTCATGATACTGCTGACCCTGCCAAGAAGCATATTGGCTACGTTCTGGACGCTTTGCCATCATGATGACACGCAGGTGCTCACGGAAGTATGGAGCGGCACCTTCCTTGTGGGAAGTGATTTTGGGTTTGGGCAACAGCGAGAGGGGCTTGGCTTTCACTTCGTCCATCTGCTCCTGCGAGATGTAACCCTCCTTCACCATCTGTCCCAACACCACGTTGCGACGTTCCACACACCTTTCGTTCTGGATGTATTCTCCATGCTCTCCACGTCTGTAAGGGTTGTAGAGCGAAGGGTTCTTGCACATACCCACGATGGTGGCGCATTGGTTCAGGTCGAGGTCGATAGGGTTTTTCCCGAAATACGTGTTGCAGGCATTCTTGATACCCACGCCCATATAGAGGAAGTCGAAGTAATTGAGGTACATCGTCATGATTTCCTCCTTCGTATAGTAGCGTTCCAGCTGCACGGCAATGAACCACTCGATAGGCTTCTGCATCATACGAGCCCCATCTGAGTGAGCCACGTCGGAATAGAGCTGCTTTGCCAGCTGCTGGGTGATGGTGGAACCACCACCGGCACTTTTCTGACCCATCATCAGACGCTTCACCACGGCACGTCCGATGGCTTTCACGTCGATGCCTGAATGCTCGTAGAAACGGGCATCCTCCGTTGCCACCAAGGCTTTCACCAGATTCTCAGGCAGCGAGTCGTAAGGTACCATCACACGGTTCTCGCTCGCATAGCTCCAGGTGCCAATCAACTTGTCGTCTGCTGAATACACACGCGATGCATATTTGTTGATCGGGTTCTGGAGGTCGCTCACAGGAGGCAGTTTACCTAACCATCCCTGCGAGATGGCAAACACGCAAAAGAACATCATGAAAATGATGATGCCAGTCACAATCCACCATCCTTTGATGGCCTTATTCACACTTGATGTATCGTTCACTTTTTTGCTGATACCCATAATGCTTTGTATAGAGTTTCTGTTAGACGCTGTGAAATGTTATGCAAAGGTACGAATATTTCTTGGTAGCCAAAAAGGAAAAAAGGAAAAAGGTATCTGATTTGCCCCAAAACGGCTCCGAAATGCACATTAAACATAAAAAAAAGTGAAAATTGCAGAAAAATGTTCTTTCTGTTAGAAAAAAGAATTATCTTTGCAAAAACATAAAACTTAAAGTATAATCATGACAGAAATTGGAATCAGCGAATACGCGCGTCAGCAGATCAGAAAACTCTTCTCTCAGCGCAATTCAGTCAACACGCTCAAGCGTGACCCTGAACTCACTCAGATTTTCGATAATTTTGCTTTTGATGAGGCACTCAAACTCACTGAGGAGCCTGTGCTTGAAAAGACTCGTTGCATGTGCATCCTTGCCAGCACCATTGGTTGCAACGCCATGCGCCAGTTCAAGGTGTATGTGGATGTGTGCCTCAATGTGGGCGTGAAGCCACGTGAAATCCGCGAGGTCATCTATCAGACCGTTCCTTATGTGGGCTTTTCCAAGATGATTGACTTCCTGCTGGAGATGAACGAGGTGTTCGACGACAACGACATCAAGTTGCCTCTCTCCAATCAGGGAACCACCACGCCTGAGAATCGTCGTGAGAAAGGTCGTGAATACATCGACGGCATCTTTGGTGCTGGTGCAGCAGCCGAGATGGAAAAGAACTGCCCCAAGGGTCAGGAACACATCGTCGAGTTCCTTGAGAGCTACTGCTTTGGTGACTTTTACACACGCAACGGCATCGATATGCAGCATCGTGAACTCGTCACCTTCTGCCTCTTGGCATCAATGGGTGTGGCACAACCACAGCTTGAACAGCACGGATTTGGCTGCAAGAACATGAAGATCAGTAAGAAAGAAATGGTGGCTGTCTTGACGGGAATGCTCCCATACATTGGCTTCCCCAAGACGCTCAATGCCCTCACAGCCATCAATAAGGCTTATCCAGAAGACGAGGAATAAGTTTTTCCAACGCATACACAATGCCGTCGTCGTTGTTGCTTCGAGTGACAAAGTCGGCGGCATTCTTTATTTCCTCTGCCCCGTTGCCCATTGCCACACTCGTGCCAGCAAACTCCATCATCGAGCGGTCGTTGTAGCCGTCGCCAAAGGCAATCACTTCTTCCCGCTTCACGCCCATCTTGTCCAACAGAATCTCCAACCCCTTCGCCTTGTCGATGCCCTCAGGCACAATCTCCAAGAAGAAGGGTTCACTTCGGAAAGCACCCGCCTTGCCCTTCAAGGTGACTTGCAACTCTTTCTCCAACGCAGGCAATAGGGTGGGGTCGCCTACGATGATGCACTTCACGACGCCAGCCCCCTGAGCCGTTGCCACAAAGTCATCCACCTGCCTGATGGTCATTCGGTTGCGCATCTCGGAATAGCGGATGTATTCATTGTCCTTCACCTCGCTCACCACCTCCTTGCCAATATACGTCATGATGGGCAACCCTTGCGCCTTCGCATACCTATATAAATAAGGAATGACCTCCTTGTCCAACGTCTGTGCATGCAGCACCTCCTTCGTCTGCCAGTTGTAAATCTCACCCCCGTTGTAGCTCATCACAAAACCACCAAACCGCTCCAGTTGCAACGCATCCGCCACATGAGCCGTTCCATACGTCGGACGCCCAGATGCCACCACCACCTTCACACCCATCTCCTGCACCCTCACGAGCGCATCCATCGTCCGTTGTGAGATGCTCTGGTCGCTCCTCACCAACGTCCCATCCAAATCGATAGCAATGAGTTTGTAGGTTTCCATGAGGGCAAAGGTACGAAAAAAAGAGGAAATGAAAAATGTTTTCTTTTTCAATGTTGTCCGTATGCGGAAAATATCGTAATTTTGTACCCAAATAGCGCAAGAACAATGAAAGTGATCGTATCCAATGAGATAGAGCAAATCTGTCCTGAGTTCGTCGGAGCCTGCTTGGAGGCAGAAGTCGTCAACACCCCCTACAATGCCGACTTGTGGTTAGAAATCGAGGCACTCGGAGAGAAATATCGTGCCACCTTGACCACAGAATCCTTGAAGGAACTTACCAGCATCTCCGCCACCCGACGGGTGTATCGTGCCTTTGGCAAAGACCCCTCCAGATACCGCCCCGCCTCAGAGGCGTTGATTCGTCGGGTGCTGCAAGGCAAGGAACTCTATCAACGTGACACGCTCGTCGATTTGGTCAATCTGGCATCCATTGTCTTTGGTTACAGCATCGGCGGTTTCGATGCTGACAAGTTCGTGGGCGACACCCTCACCCTGGGCATTGGACGTGAAGGCGAACCCTACGAAGGCATCGGTCGTGGTCCCATCAACATTCACGGCTTGCCCGTCTATCGCGACGCCATCGGTGGTGTGGGCACTCCCACCAGCGACAACGAGCGCACCAAGATGTCCCTCGATACCCGCCACCTCCTCGTCCTCATCAACGGCTATGACGGCAACGAACAGCGTGTTTGCGCCAATGCCGAATACCTCCAAACCCTCCTCCAGAAATATGCCCAAAGCGATGGAAGCACATACTTTATATATAAGTAAGAAATTAAAGTCAACACATCGTTTTTTTGTTCCCCCACGAGGGAAATTTTGCGCCCCAGTTAGGAAAATATTTTTCTCTAACTATGCCGCAAAAATTGCTTCCCCTTAAGGAAAAATTTTGCAGCCCTTAAGGGTAACAAAAAATATCCTTCAAAAAGAGCCGACGGCAATCCTACCTTTTGCCGTCGGCAAAACGATGCTTTGTCGCCGCCTCTTTCAATCGATGCCGTCGGGGGCTTTTTTCTCCAAAACGATGACAAAAAATAGGTCGGTGTCATCGGTGTCATCGGTGTCATCGTCATCGATAAGGCTGCCTTATTCTCCAATAACCGTCCCTTATTTCTCAATAAGGTGCCTCTGCTGTTCAGTACACGTCAGTTAATATCCTTTTCGTGCCCAGGCAACCATTCGATTCTGTCGTCGTGGATTTCCTTTACAATCATCCAATTCATCGGGATGAAGAAATGCTCTTTGCGGACATCCATCATGAGAATCTTGAGACCTTCGTCCTTTGTATAGTTGCCCACCTGAACATGGAAGATGCCTTGCAATCGGTCATAAGGCTTGGCATCGTTGACGCTTAGCTGCATCAACTGAGCGGCATATCTGTCACATTCCGTCATGTCGAACTTGTATTCAGGATAGCGACATTCGAGCCACGCTGCATAGTGAGTGTTCATGAATTCTATGATCATGGAACGCAGTTCCTCCACAGCCTTGATTTTCTCTTTTCCTTTGACAGGAAGTTCATACAGCGTTCCTTCGATGAGGGAGGTCTTTTCATCCCCATGTCGCCAGTTAAAAGCGATGGTTCCACCTTCGAATCCCTTGCTGTTGTCCTCCAACTGATACTTCACAGGATATTTCTTGGTGCCCTTATAGCTGGAGATGAATTTCAGGAACAGGGCTCGGACGTCTTCTGCATGGGCG
>JAGCDQ010000026.1 GCA_017651245.1 Bacteroidaceae bacterium
ATCAACCGGAAAGGCATATTCAGGTGGCTTTGGCCCCGGTGTTCCACCTCTTCCCATCCCGAACAGAGAAGTTAAGCCCGGGCGCGCCGATGGTACTGCACCGCAATGCGGGAGAGTAGGTCGCCGCCTTCTTGAGAGGAGCCTCTGCAATACAATATTGCGGAGGCTTTTTCGTTATATATATTGTATGCAGATGTTCGACAAAATACGTAATATCAGATATATGTTGGTGCTGTTCGCTATCTTGATAGCGATCGGCTCGTTGGTGACGTCCAATTATCTGATTACGGATTTGGAGCAAGAGGAGCGTAACCGCATGGAGGTGTGGGCTGAAGCGATGCGTTCGTTGAACATGGCGGATGAGAACACAGACATGAATCTGGTGCTGAAGGTGATCAACGGAAACCATACCATTCCGGTGATTCTCGTGGATAAGCAGGGGAATGCTCTTTCGTCGCGCAATATCGAGAGGTCGTTCTCGATGAACGAGGATTCGCTGTCGTATTTGTCGACTCTGGCGAAGGAGTATCGGGCGAATGGTCGTGCTATCCGCATTGACATGCCGCAGGAGTTTGACCCAGATGATTACATCACGATTTGCTATGATGAGTCGCTGATGCTGAAGCGGTTAGCGATTTATCCTTACATCCAGTTGGGTGTGGTGGTGCTGTTTGTGCTGATTGCCATTTTTGCTTTGTTCTCGGCGATGAGAGCGGAGCAGAACAAGGTGTGGGTGGGTCTGTCGAAGGAGACGGCTCACCAGTTGGGTACACCAATTTCGAGTCTGATTGCCTGGCATGAAGTATTGAAGGATAACTATCCTGATGATGCCCTTCTGCCTGAGATGGAGAAGGATATCAAGCGTCTGGAACGCATTGCAGACCGATTCTCGAAGATTGGTTCCATTCCGGAACCGAAGCCTGAGGATGTGCTGGAGGTGATTGACAGGGTGGTGACCTATATGCGGAAACGGACCTCGAACAAGGTGACCATCACGACGAATTTCCCAGAAGAGCCTGTGATTGTCAGCTTGATTGCCAGTTTGTTTGAATGGGTGGTAGAGAATCTGTGCAAGAATGCTGTGGATGCGATGGGAGGTGCTGGTTCCATAGACATTGATGTGGATGAGGATAATCAATGGGTGTATGTGGAAGTGAGGGACACTGGAAAGGGCATCTCGAAGTCGAATTTCAATTCTGTGTTTAAGCCGGGATTCACGACGAAGGAGCGTGGATGGGGGCTTGGACTTTCTTTGGCTAAGCGCATTGTGGAGGATTACCACAAGGGCAAGATTTATGTGGCTGATTCGGAGATTGGCGTGGGCACGACGTTCCGAATTGAGCTTCCCAAAGCCCCGTCGGAAGTGTAAAAACGGGGGATTGAGGGGCGTTTTTCCTTTGGAGAAAGAAAAAGTTGGTGAAAATCCATCTTTGTTAGGAAATAAATTTGTACCTTTGCACCTCAAATGGGTATGATGGATACTTATAAGATTGATTTATTGAGTTCTGGACTTGGAGGCAAGACCTTTGAGTATGACTTGAGCGATGATTTTTTCGCTGAAATGGAGGGACTCATACAGCGTGGCAGCATCCATACGACAGTGGCTTGTTTAAGTGCTGGTTCCGTCTATAAGTTCCAAATCCATAGCGTCGGCACAATCATTGTTCCATGCGACCGTTGTCTGTCAGATCTCGAATTGCGGATTGAGACGACAGACGATTTGAACGTGAAGCTGGGTGATGAGTATGCTGACGAGGGTGACTGTGTGGTTGTTCCTGAGGCAGAAGGTTATCTTGACCTTGCACAGTTCATCTATGAATTTATCGCACTCAGCATGCCGCTTACGTGTTGTCACGAACCTGGAAAATGTGACGACGCGATGATGCAAGAACTCAGCAGGCATCAATCCACCCGAAGTGGAATTGCGGATGATGGGCAGGCGGATTCAGCCAATGGTGATGTTCAGGACGAGTCGATGGGGGAGGATTCCGACGAACCCGTGGATAGTCGTTGGGCAGCACTGAAACAATTTAAAGAACAATTAAAAAAATAAAAGAAAAATGGCACATCCTAAAAGAAGACAGTCAAAGACTCGTACTAGAAAAAGAAGAACGCATGACGTAGCAGTAGCTCCAACATTGGCAGTTTGCCCAAACTGTGGTGAGTTCTATGTATATCACACTGTATGCCCATCTTGTGGCTACTATCGTGGTAAGGTCGCTATCGTCAAGGAAGCTGCAATCTAATTAAACATTCATCTCTTTATGGGAAAGATAAATGCTGTTATAACTGGTGTAGGTGGATGGGTTCCTACTTATATCCTCGACAACGAGGAGATGTCCACAATCGTTGAGACCAGCGATGAGTGGATCATGGAGCGCATCGGCGTGAAGACTCGCCACATTCTGAGGCCAGAAGAAGGTGCAGGCACTTCGTTCATGATGACGAAGGCTGTGAAGCAATTGCTTGACAAGACTGGCGCCGATCCTGACTCGATTGAGGCGGTGATTGTTGCCACGACTACACCTGATTACCATTTCCCTTCAACTGCTTCGCTCATCATCGGCAATCTGGACCTGAAGCATGCTTTCGGTTTCGACATGGAGGCTGCTTGCTCAGGTTTCTTGTATGCGATGGAGACTGGAGCAAACTTCATTCGCAGCGGACGTTATAAGAGGATTATCATTTGTGGTGGTGACCACATGTCATCCATGACCAACTATCAGGACCGCAACACTTGTCCTATCTTCGGTGACGGTGCAGCTTGTGTGCTGATGGAGGCGACGGAAGAGGAGTATGGCCTGATGGACAGCTACTTCCGTGTGGATGGTAAGGGTTATGAGCACCTTCACATGGCGGCTGGTGGTTCTGCCAACATGCCTTCCCATGAGACGGTTGACCAGCGTCTTCACTTCGTCTATCAGGAAGGTCGCACCGTGTTCAAGCACGCTGTGACGGATATGTCGGACGCAGTGGAACTGGTGGCTAAGCGCAACAACCTCACCAAGGATGACATTGCATGGATTGTTCCTCATCAGGCAAATGTGCGCATTGAGAGTGCCGTTGCCCGTCGTATCGGTGTGGAGGAAGACCACGTGATGATTAATGTGGACCACATGGCCAACACTTCTGGCGGTACACTTCCACTTTGCCTTTGGGAGTATGAGCAGCAGCTCAAAAAGGGCGACAAGCTCATCTTCACCGCTTTCGGCGCAGGCTTCACATGGGGCGCAAGCTACATGATCTGGGGCTATGACGGAAGCAAGTTTGCTGACACTCCAGCTGAGTTCTACAAGGAGGGAGTGATTAGCCGTGAAGAATGGTACGCTAAGAGAGGCAGAAAGTAATATCTTAAGTGAAGAGTGAAGAGTGAAAAATCTAAATTACCCTACCATTCGGATGGTGGATACTTAGATTTTTCACTTTTCATTTTTCACTTTTCATTTTGAATAGACTATGCATAAATCAGGTTTTGTGAACATTGTTGGCAATCCCAACGTGGGCAAGTCCACCTTGATGAACTTGCTGGTGGGAGAACGCATCTCCATCGCCACTTTCAAGGCGCAAACCACACGCCACCGCATCATGGGCATCATCAACGACGAGGATGCGCAGATTGTCTTTTCCGACACGCCGGGTGTGTTGAAGCCTAACTATAAGTTGCAGGAGTCGATGCTGGCGTTCTCTGAGAGTGCGTTGGTGGATGCTGACGTGCTGCTCTATGTGACCGACCCGATGGAGACGATTGACAAGAATGCCGATTTCCTCCAGAAGGTGGCGAAGATGGAAGTGCCTGTGCTGGTGCTCATCAACAAGATAGACCTGACGGACGAAAAAAGTCTGGTGGGGTTGGTGGAGCAATGGCACGAGGTGTTGCCCAAGGCTGAAATCTTACCCATCTCGGCACTTCACAAGTTCAATGTGCAACCTGTTCTGGCACGCATCAAGGAGTTGCTGCCTGAATGTCCTCCATACTTCGACAAGGACCAGCTGACGGACAAGCCTGCGAAGTTCTTTGTCACGGAGATTATCCGCGAGAAGATTCTCCTTTACTACGACAAGGAAATCCCGTATTCTGTGGAGGTGGGTGTGGAGAGTTTCAAGGAGGACAAGACGCACATTCACATCAACGCCGTGATTTATGTGGAACGTGAAAGTCAGAAGGGCATCATCATCGGACATCAGGGCAAGGCATTGAAGAAGGTGGCGACGGAGGCCCGCAAGAGTCTGGAGAAGTTCTTCGGCAAGAGCATCTACCTGGAGACGTTCGTCAAGGTGGATAAGGACTGGCGAAACTCCACCAAGGAGCTGAACCTTTTCGGGTATAATCCCGAGTAAATAGCAACAATCAGCAGTTTCAACGAAATACTGAAGCAGATATGGCAAATTTAGTGGCTATCGTGGGTCGCCCGAATGTGGGCAAATCGACCCTTTTCAACAGATTGACAAAGACCCGTCACGCCATTGTGAGTGACGAGGCAGGTACGACACGCGACCGCCAGTATGGCAAGTGTGAATGGGGAAACAAGGAGTTCTCCGTTGTGGACACTGGCGGTTGGGTGGTCAATTCCGATGATATATTCGAGGAGGAAATCCGTCGTCAGGTGCTCATCGCCATTGAGGAGTGCGACGTGATTCTGTTCATGGTGGATGTGCGTGTGGGAGTGACCGACCTCGACATGGAAGTGGCAGACATCTTGCGTCGCAGCAAGTTGCCTGTGTTTGTGGTTGCCAACAAGGTGGACAGCAATGAGCATCGCTACGACTCGGCTGAGTTCTATAGTCTCGGTCTGGGTGATCCAATGTGTATCAGTTCGCTGACTGGTAGTGGAACGGGTGACTTGTTGGATGCTGTGGTGGCAAGCTTCACGAAGGAGATGAAGGAGGTGATTGAGGAGGATATTCCAAGAATTGCCGTTGTGGGTCGTCCCAATGCGGGCAAGTCTTCGCTCATCAATGCTTTCTTGGAGGATAACCGCAATGTGGTGACGGATATCGCTGGCACCACGCGTGACTCTATCTATACGAAGTATGAGAAGTTCGGCTTCAATTTCTATCTGGTTGACACGGCAGGTATTCGCAAGAAGAACAAGGTGACGGAGGATTTGGAGTACTACTCAGTGATGAGAAGTATTCGTGCGATTGAGAATTCCGATGTGTGTGTGCTGATGGTGGATGCCACGCGAGGCATTGAAGGTCAGGACATTAACATCTTCCAGCTTATTCAGAGAAACCAGAAAGGTCTTGTGGTGGTGGTGAACAAGTGGGACTTGGTGGAAGACAAGAGCAACGAGGCTATCCGATACTTTGAGCGCACCATCCGCGACCGCTTTGCTCCGTTCACGGACTTCACCATCATCTTTGCTTCTGCTGTGACGAAGCAGCGCATCTTCAAGGTGCTGGAGGAAGTGAAGAAAGTATATGAGGCGCGCACCAACAAGGTTTCGACGGCAAAACTGAACGAAGTGATGCTGCCTATCATCGAGGCAACACCACCACCATCGCTGAAGGGCAAGTACATCAAGATCAAGTATGTAATGCAGATTCCCGATACGAGGGTGCCTTCGTTTGTGTTCTATGCGAACCTGCCTCAGTATGTGAAGGAGCCCTACAAGCGTTTCTTGGAGAATCAGATTCGTGATCACTGGAACTTCAAGGGTACGCCTATCAATGTGTATATCAGACAGAAATAGGGTAGCGGTTCGTGTATGAAGAAAGTAGGAATCATATTGGTGTGTTTGCTGTGTCTGGTGTCGTGTGAGGAGAAGGAACGCGAACCCGAGGTGGTGCTGAAGAATGCGTTGGAGGCACTGAACCGAGAGGATTATGATGCCTATTTGCAACGAGTGGACTGGGGTGTGGAGATGGATTCCACCCAGACGCTCTATATGAAGCAGGCGTTGCGTCAGCATGTGGGATGGCGCTGTTCAGAACGTGCAGCAGTGGTGGCGATTGATGTGCAGGATGTGAAGATGCAAGGCGACAGCGTTTGCACGGTATATTATCAATACACCTTTGCTGACGGCACCAACGAGGTTTCCTCGCAGAAGATGGTGCGGTACGGCGAGGACTGGAAACTTCGATTAAGAAACTAATTGATGATGGGCACAAACAAGAACATCTTTGCATCGAAAGTCGGAGCAATATTGGCTGCGGCTGGTAGTGCTGTAGGTTTAGGCAACGTGTGGCGTTTCCCTACTGAGGTCGGCTCCAATGGTGGTGCTGCCTTCATCCTTATCTATGTGTTGTTCATGCTTGTGCTGGGTGTGCCTATCATGGTGACGGAGTTTGCCATCGGCCGTTATGGTGGTAGTGATGTGACGGATGCTTTCCAGAAGATGGGAGGTGGTCGTCGCGGATGGAAATGGATGGGACTCGTGCCAGTGGTCAGCGGTTTTCTGGTGCTCAGTTACTACGCTGTGGTGGCAGGATGGACACTCTACTATTCCTATGAGGCTTTGATTGGCGGTTTCTCAGGCAAGACTCCCGAGGCATTCACCAACGATTTCGTGGCGTTCTCGTCCGACTCTCTGCAACCTGTTTTCTGGATGGCACTCATCATTGCGATGACTTGTGGCATCGTTGCGATGGGTGTTCAGAAGGGCATCGAACGGGGAGCGAAAATCATGATGCCTCTCCTCTTTATCTTCATCCTCGTGCTGGTGGGATGTTCGTTGACGCTGCCTAATGCCAGTCTCGGTTTGAAGTTCCTTTTCCAACCTAACTTTTCCAAGGTGACCAGCTCTGTCATCCTGAGTGCGATGGGGCAGGCATTCTTCTCGCTGAGTGTCGGTTTGGGTTGTCTCTGTACTTACGCTTGCTATTTCCGCAAGGATGTTGACCTGATGAAGGACGGACTTTCCGTTGCCAGCATCGACACGCTCGTGGCACTCTTCAGCGGACTCATTATCTTCCCAGCTGTCTATTCCATCCAGGGATTGCAGCCCGATGCTGGTCCTTCGCTTGTCTTCATCACCTTGCCCAATGTATTCCA
>JAGCDQ010000027.1 GCA_017651245.1 Bacteroidaceae bacterium
AAACTCACTCGTGTTGAAAGCCGAGATTTCACCAGACGAGCGGCCGATGCCGAGTTGTCATTTCACGACCAAGAAATGGAACGGCTGCTGATTCCAAAGGAGACAGAGCTTGGCGTGCTGTGCGTGCCGTCGTTCACGCCCGAGTGGGCCATCACGCTCGATGCCAAGGTACATGCGCTGGTGCTCAAGGAGTCGGAGGAAAACATCTGGTACCACAAACGAGGCTTCGATCACTGGGACGAATGCACCCACAAGAAAGGTGAGAAGCGCCCGAAGAAATACAAATCTCCCAAGGTCAAGACCTACCAACTCACCATCGCTGCCGATATGGTGCCACTGTTGACAGCCATCTGGAAGAGCGCCATCGGTACAGCTGTGGAACGAGACCGAAATGTCATCATGTTCGATGGAACGAATTGGAAATACTTCATCAATGGGGAGCAAGCCGAATCCCGTTATAAAAAGAACCCAACTGTGGCGTTCACCAACGAACTGAAGCAAGCTATCATCGCAGGCAACCGGAGTCAGGCGGAAAGCCTCATTGAGGCAGAATTCCAAAGAGCCGTCTCAAATCTAAACCCCGTGGTAAATATTCAATAATAGTTTTCTCATCATTTCATGAAAATAAAAAAAATTTGTACCTTTGCTTATATATTTTCCAAGAAAAGGGTAATATAGAAGTAGAACCGACAAAAAAATCACAATCATGAAGAAACTGTCATTCATCCTAATCCTGCTTGCCCTCGCATCATGCACTTGGGCACAGACAAAGGCGCACTACACAGAGCGTCTGGACAGCATTGTTGTTGACGAATACTGGATGCCGTTCATTGAGAACTTGACGACATACAAGAACTATCTGAAAAGTGAGTTCAGCTATAACGCAAAAGGACAAGTGGAACAAATCCTTTATTACAAAAGGTGGGATGATGATGAGGGTGGCTGGTTCTTGACCAACAAACATGAGTATTTCTATGACGAACAGGGACGTGACACCCTACGTGTCGTTTTCCAGCGAGAAGATGGGCAGTGGGAACTTTCGCAAAAGCGTTACAACACCTATGACAAACATGGGAAAAAGCTGCAAGAGCGGACAATGTCATACAAGGATGGCAAGAAGTCATCGCAATCAAGATGGGATTATGTATATAATGAAGAAGGGAAACAAGTGTCAGCAGCCCAGTATAAGGAAAAACAGGGCGTGTGGCAACAAACAATGGCTGTACATGACGAATACGATGCCAAAGGGAACCACGTGAAAGAGATGTATGAATACATGAACGTGCCATCGGCTGAAAAGGGAACGACCATCATGCGTTATGATGAGGAAGGAAGATTGACTGCGGAAATCGATTCCATCTATAATGCCCTGATGGGAGGGAGAGAATGGCAGAGAAAGGATTTCTCGTACGTTGGCCAGCAGTTGAGCGTGATGAAAGACGTGGTCACGACCATCGACCATGATATGGTGCATCAGCGTTTGGATGAATCCTTGTTCGACCCTCAGGGAAACCTCTTGCAGAGACGGTGTTACAGACAAACACACGAGGAGTTGCAGCACACCAGTTCGGAGTCTTTCTTCTATGATCTGAATCAGGAGGGTTCGTCCATCATGGGATATGAATTTGTACCTAAAATCTTAGGATTGGTTTCTAAAAGCTTGGGATTTGATGAGGAAGGCATATTCCATCATAAGCTCATGGTGAAGTCTGATTTCTTGCATCTGGACGAGGAAGAAGATGACGAGGAAGAGGATATGAGAGCCGAAACACGCTTGTATTATACGACATTAGAAAAATAGTTGCATTTTCTCGTTTACTTTGCAACACTTATACGTTTTATCAACAGAAACAACCAACAATACGATAACAATGAAACGATTTAATCTTTTCCTGATGGCATTAGCCATCTTCATCCCTGCCGTCAGTATGGCACAGACAAAGTACACAGAGCGTCTGGACAGCATCGTGACGGACTTGGAGTATGGGCTGCCTGTAAAGTATGTGTTCCACTACGATGTGGATGGACGGCTGGTGGAACAGCTGTATTATGGAAAGAGGGATGGTAAATGGGGGGACAAGGAGCAAAGAATCTTTGTCTATGATGAGCAAGGGCGCCTCACGACTGTGACCACCTATTCCTTGGATGAGAAGAATGTGGAGCCTTCCCGTGAACGGGTTGAATACGATGACAAGGGACGTGTCTCCTTGTGGGTGTATGAGGTATTTGACAAGGAACGGGGTGAATGGTACGCATCCATGCATAGCGGCGAACGGAAGTATGAGTACGATGCTCAGGGGAACCAGATCAGCGACACGTATGGGATTAGCTCCCCCTTCTTGAATGGCAAGTTCAGAGTGATTCGGAAGTCGGAAAAGGAATATGACAAGAAGGGGCGGCTCATCACCCAACGCGACTATAAGCGCCCATATACGAACGAAGACGATGAGATGAAGCTGAATGTCACGCACCACTACACCTACGACAAGCAAGGGCGACTCAAGAGCGTCGTGAGGGAGAGTGAAGACGATTACTATAACAAAGAAGAACACTATACCTACGACAAGCAGGGACGCCTCATATCCTTCGTAAGGGATGGAGGAACATTCATTCCCCAGAAGGAGGAATACTATTATGACACGCATGGCAACCTGATTCAGATAGCCACCTTCTTATTGTTTGAGGGAGAATGGGATCATGATAGGAACCAGACATTCACCTACGACCAGGACACTCCCGTCTCATCCGTGATGGGACTCACCTGCCCCGAGGTGCTTAACACTGAAATGACACTAAGGAAAAAGCTCAACCTGACGAGCAAACCCCTCAGCGTGTCTTTGGACTTAGGATCCCCAAAACGCTATCACGCAAGCGACGAGGTTGTCTATTATTACTCTGACATCGATACGCCCTCGTCACTGGCCACCAACATCCACCTGAGCCAGCAGGACTCCGTGAAGCGAAATGAGTATTTGGTGAAACTCGCCAGAGAGGTCGTCCTGAACTTTGGTCCTGGCTACTATCGGGAGAACATGAATCCAGAAGTTTCAGCCATCAGGATGTATCTGGACAGCACGCATGTGGAAAGATTCCCTGAGGACAGAAAGAATATCGGCAGGAAATACTATGTGGTCACCTTCCCCTACGACCACACCCAAGAGCAACTCGAATGGGGCTATGCCGCCAAGGTGGAAATCTGGGAAGATGATGGAGAGCCCAAGGGAGTGATGTTCGGTCACGGGCTGGGATATCATTTCACCACCCGTCCTTATCGTGAGTGGGTGAAGACGGGCATCAAGGAAGACGAGATCATGCCTTACCAGCACTACACCATTAAACCAGAAGCCATCGTGTATCAATAAAACGTAAAAGAAAAACCCAAATATATTTGGTATTTCTCTCACTTATTGTATAAAATTCTCACGTTCAGAAAAGAAAACAAGCTTTCTTTTCACTCATTTACCCGAATTTTTCGTACCTTTGCACCACTTTTCTAAGTTCTTAGTAAGAAAGTAATGGAAATTATCAATTCAGTCAAGGAACTCAAGGACAAGGTTTCTGCCCTGAGAAGTGATAACAAGACCGTTGGACTTGTACCAACGATGGGTGCGCTCCATGCTGGTCATGCTTCACTGGTAAAAAGAAGTGTGAAGGAGAATGACGCAACGGTGGTGAGCGTGTTTGTCAACCCCACCCAATTCAACGACAAGAAGGACTTGCAGGCTTATCCCCGCACGTTGGAGGCTGACTGCGCCTTGCTGGAAAGCATCGGTGCCACTTATGTGTTTGCCCCATCGGTGGAGGAGGTGTATCCAGAGCCTGACACCCGTTCGTTCTCCTACCCTCCCACCGACACGGTGATGGAAGGTGCGTTCCGTCCGGGACACTTCAACGGCGTGTGCCAGATCGTGAGCAAGCTCTTCATGATGGTGGAACCCGACAGGGCTTATTTCGGAGAGAAGGACTTCCAGCAGATTGCCGTCATCCAGGCGATGGTGGCTGACTATGTGGTGAAGGACGCGGACTGGGCAAAACGACTGGAAATCTGCCCCTGCCCCATCGTAAGAGAAGAGGACGGTCTCGCTATGTCGTCTCGCAACACGCTCTTGGCAGAGAACGAGAGAGCCATTGCACCCAACATCTACAAGGCTTTGAAGAAGAGCGTCAAGTACAGCAAGACGCACTCGGTGGAGGAGACGAAGCAGCAGGCTATCAGCGACATCAATGCGGTGGAAGGTCTCGAAGTGCAGTACTACGACATCGTGAATGCCCGCACGCTTGAAAGCGTTTCTTCATGGGACGATGCCGAGCACATCCAGGGATGCATCACCGTGTTCTGCGGCGCGACTCCCATCCGACTTATCGACAATATCAACTACAAATAAACTGCCATGCAGATAGAAGTACTGAAATCCAAGCTGCATTGCGTGAAGGTGACGGAAGCCAACCTCAACTACATGGGCAGCATCACCATCGACGAGGACCTGATGGATGCCGTCGGGCTGGTCGCTGGCGAACGTGTCTATATCGTGAACAACAACAATGGTGAACGCTTCGACACCTATGTGATCAAGGGTGAACGTGGCAGCGGATGTCTTTGCCTGAATGGTGCCGCAGCCCGCAAAGTGCAGGTGGGCGACATCGTCATCGTGATGTCCTACGCCCTCATGGACTTTGAGGAAGCCAAGACTTTCACCCCTAAAATTGTCTTCCCAGACCAGAACACGAACAAGCTCCTGTGAAAAGAATCCTCTTCATTTGTTTAGGTAATATCTGCCGTTCTCCTATGGCAGAAGCCATCATGCGTAAGATGGTGAAGGAGAGAGGATTGGATAAGGAGTATAAAATTGATTCTGCAGGTCTCATCAGCTACCACGAAGGCGAGGGTGCCGACCCCAGAATGAAGTCCCACGCCTATCGCCACGGCTACCAACTCACACACATTTCACGTCCCATTCGGGAAATTGACTTCGACCTGTTCGACCTTATCGTCAGCATGGACGACAGCAACTGGGACCGTCTGCATCGGTTGGCTCCCACGACGGAGGCTGAGGCGAAGATTGTGAGGATGACAGACTATTGCCAGACACACGTCATCGACCATGTGCCCGACCCGT
>JAGCDQ010000028.1 GCA_017651245.1 Bacteroidaceae bacterium
AGGGTTCTGAGTAAATGACTCATATGCCTCAATAGCTGTGCCGTAGGCCTTGTGCACTGTCACCGTTGGCTTGAGCGGACCTTCCGCATTGTGGTTCTTGAACTGGAAACCTTCTTCGTCCACATGCTCGATTTCCCATCCCTCTGGAGCTATTCCTGAAAATGCTGCAGATTCAGCCACATTGCTTGCAGCCTCCACTGCTGCAGACTCTCCCTCTGCCTCCACAGCTGTTGAGTCCTGACCTTCTGCGTTCTGCCCAGTCTTGCCACCACAAGCCATGAGTGATGTCATCATCGTGGCGATGACGAAAGAAAAGAAAATTTTCTTCATGATGTTTTAAGTGATTAAGTTGTTAATAGTAATTGCTCATTCGACTGCAAAGATAGGCAAAATCCGTTTCCCCTCCAAATAATTCAACTCTAAAATATTTCTCTCCCCATTTTCATTAACGTTGGCTACGCCCAAGTTACTCACGCTCGAAAAAACTCAAATAAAATTTGGTTTTTTCCTCACTTAATCGTAACTTTGCAACAGTTAACTTCATAATGTATGATAAAGTTTCATTTTAACATAGAGTATCGCACCCGATGGGGGGAGGATCTGCGTGTGCAACTGTGGGTGGTTGACAAGCATGGACAGAAGAAGGCAATGGAGGAATTGCCTTTGAGGACTGAGGATGGCAAGATGTGGGACGGGGAGATGGAGATGTCTCTCCAGGCGAAGGGAAACGAGGGGATTGAGTACAAATATGCCATGTATCGGGATGGGAAACTGGTGTGGACAGAATGGGAGGTGGCTCCCCACAAGGTGGCATTTGACGGAGTGACCAACAATTATGTGCTGAGTGACCAGTGGCGTCCGATTCCTGAGGACTTGCCGCTGTTCTCTTCTGCCTACACGGAATGTATGGGTGCCACACATGATGACTGTGGGGCAATTGACACGTTGTACTCCTCCACCCTGCAACTGAGAGTGGTGGAACCCCGATTGAGGAAGGGTGAGTTCCTGGCTGTGTGTGGCAGCACTCCTCAACTGGGTGAGTGGCAACGGGCAAAGCGAATGGCACTCATCAACTTGCAGGAATGGGCTGTGAACATCGACGCGGAACTGATGTATGATGAGGTGGAGTACAAATATGTGATTGTGAATGCAGAGAACCAGATTCTGCGCTGGGAAGAGGGTGAGAACAGGAAACTGAACTGTCCGAGACTGGAGGCAAAGCAGATGTGGGTCAAGACAGATGGTCGCCTGGCATTGACAAGAGACAGCTGGAAGGTGGCTGGTGTGGTCATTCCTGTGTTCTCCCTACGTTCGGCAAGAAGCTATGGTGTGGGTGACTTCGGTGACCTGAAGGCTATGATACAGTGGGTGGTAAAGACCAAGATGCATGCCATCCAGATTCTTCCCATCAACGACACAACCACATCGGGCACTTGGCAGGATTCCTATCCCTACAACGCCATTTCGGTGTTTGCCCTCCATCCACTGTACTGTGACCTCAGTGCCTTGCCGCCCTTGAAGGACCGATTGGCAATGGAGAAGTTCATGATGAGGCAGCAACGGGTGAACGCCCTGAAGGAACTGGACTATGAACAGGTGATTGCCCTGAAGATGGAATACTTGCAGAAGGCATACGAACAGGAGGGAGATGAGGTGTTGGGCAGCAAGGGATTCAAGGAGTTCTTCGACGGCAACAAGGACTGGCTGGTGCCTTATGCAGCATTCTCCTACCTGAGGGACACCTACCACACGGCGGAGTTTGGAAAATGGCCGAAACACAACATCTATAACAAGAGGGCCGTGGAGAGGCTGACTTCCAAGAATGCGGAGGACTACAAGAAGGTGGCTTTCTACTATTATGTGCAGTATCAGTTGCACTTGCAGCTGCTGGAGGTGAGGAATGAAGCCAGAAGGAATGGTGTGATCATCAAGGGTGACATCCCGATTGGCATCTCCCGTGACAGTGTGGAAGCATGGTCGGAGCCTCATCTGTTCAACCTGGACGGACAAGCTGGTGCACCTCCTGATGACTTCTCGAAGAATGGACAGAACTGGGGATTCCCCACCTACAACTGGGAAGCCATGGAGCAGGAGGGTTACCGCTGGTGGATAAGACGTTTCCAGAAGATGGCTGAGTACTTCGACGCCTACAGGATTGACCATGTACTGGGCTTCTTCCGCATCTGGGACATCCCTCTCCATTCAGTACACGGACTCTTGGGACAGTTCTCCCCTTCCCTCCCCATGACAGTGGAGGAGATAGAGAGCTACGGCATGCGTTTCAATGCTGAATACATGACCCGACCTTACATCACAGATGATACGTTGGGCAAGATTTTTGGCTATCGTGCAGAATTGGTGAAAGCCATCTACCTGAAACCTCGTTTAGATGGAAAATATGACCTGAAAGATGAGTATGCCAGCCAACGCAAGATTGAGGCTGCCTTTGCAGGAAAGACAGATGAGGACAGCATCACCCTCAGAGACGGGTTGTATGACTTGGCTTCCTGTGTGCTCTTCTTGCCTGACAGGAAACAGCCAGACAAGTACCATCCACGCATCTCTGCCCAGAAGGACTATGTGTATGAGTCTTTGCTGCTGCATGAGAAGGAGGCATTCAACTGTCTGTACAACGAATACTACTATCATCGACACAACAAGTTCTGGTATGATGAGGCAATGAAGAAACTGCCCATCCTGACCCAATCCACACGCATGTTGGTGTGTGCCGAAGACTTGGGCATGGTGCCTGAAAGTGTGGGATGGGTGATGAACGACCTGAAGATGTTGTCACTGGAGATTCAGACCATGCCGAAATCTCCTTACCTGCAATTCGGACACTTGTGGGAGAATCCTTACCGCTCGGTAGCCACCATCTCCACACATGACATGCCTCCTTTGCGCCAGTGGTGGGATGAGGACATGGACAGGGCACAACAGTTCTACAAGAATGCCCTGTACAAAGACGGAACAGCTCCCCACCCTGCCCCTGACTGGCTGTGTGAGGAAATCGTGTCGGCACATCTGTTCAGTCCTTCAGCCTTGACCTTGCTGTCACTGCAGGATTGGTTGTCGATGGATGAGGAACTGCGTCTTCCTGACCCGAATGGGGAAAGAATCAACATCCCTGCCAAACCACGCCATTACTGGAAATACAGAATGCACCTGACCATTGAGCAACTGATGAATGCCAAGCGGTTCAATGAGTTGATTAAGGAAATGGTGGAGAATTCGGGAAGAGGATGAGAGAGGTTTGAGGTTGGAGATTTGAGGTTTGAGGTTTGAGATTTAGAGTTAGCATGAAGAAAGAGAAGAAGAAATATAGTCAATGGAAGTTCATCACGTTCTTTGTGGTGCTGATGGGTGTGTTTGCTGGCGTGAAATATGTGTTTGGCATTGAGGTTCCTGTGCAGGCAAAACCGAAAGTGGAGAAACTGATGGCACAGGTCGAACAAGTGGTGGAAGTGGTTCCTGAGGAAAAGGAAGTGGAGGAAGAAGTGTTCGTGTTGGATGACATTGAAAATCCTGAAGAGGAGGCACTGTTTGAAGAAGAGGAGGAGAAAGACACGGTGGTACTCCCTGTACCCGTAGTGGGAGCAGGAGCACATCGTGTGAGAGGGGTGTGGAGTTACGCCCAATGTTTCCCAGACAGCCAGAGTGTGCAAATTGAAGCGGCACAGAAGTATGGAATCACACCAGTACAGAACAGAAAGGCAGCAGAAGTGTTGGTGAAACAACGGAAGCTGGTGAACATCTACCATTCCCCTTTCTATGCGATAGACGACCTCACCCACTCCATCCCCTATCTGGTACCAAGAGCACAACACCTACTGAACACCATTTGCCTGAACTTCATCGATTCATGTCACGTGAAGGGATTGCCCATTCATCTGCCTATCGTGACTTCAGTCTTACGCACGACAGATGATGTGACGAACCTACAAAAAGGAAACAAGAACGCAACCAGCAACTCTTGTCACTGTTATGGCACAACGGTGGACATTGCCTATAACAAATTCATGCCCATGACAGGAACTTATGAATCCCGTGCCACCTTACTCCGATGGAATGAGCCCATGAAGATGGTGCTGTCGGAGGTGTTGAACGACCTGAGAATGGAAGGAAAATGCTACGTGAAGTATGAGCGGAAACAAGGATGTTTCCACTTGACATGCAGGTGATTAAGGGTTGGAGATTGGAGGTTTGAGGTTGGAGATTTGAGGTTTGAGATTTAGCGTTTGGGGAGTAGTCGTTGGGCGATGAGTTCCACCACATCTACATTGACCGCATTACCTAACGCTTTGAATTTCTGCACACGAGAAAGTTTGCCATAGTTGAGTTCCTGCATGGATTGGATACGGGCAGCTTCATTATGGGAAATGTAGCGTCCCCATCTGAAGTCTTCTGGAGTGAAAGGACGCCCCTTCTTGTCAATGGCTCCCTGAGGAGGATAAGGGACAAAAGGCAAGATGGGAGTGGCTGTGGTACACAACGTGATGGTGGGAACATAATTCATTGAACGGACACGGATACCTGAAGGACGCAACTGGATGACATGATGCTTGAAATCCCAATCCTGATTGGTGCTCCACTCCAACATACGCTGGGTGCGAGGGAACGGCTCAATCTTCTTCAGCCAAGGGTCTATCCAATCCTTGTGACGCTGGTAAAGCTCACGATTCTGACGAATCAGCACCTTCTTGAATTCTGGATAGGTGTCTTTGTACTTGTTCTTCCGCATATAGAAAGGAAGGCCTGCTATCAACTCCTCACGCGTGTTCCCCTCAAGCACTTTTCCATAGGCACCATGTTTTCCACGAAGCCTTTCGATGGGCTGGAAAAAGGGAGGGATGTCCTCAAACTCATAATCAGCACCAAACTCCATCGTGAAGATACAATGAGAAGGCATGTAGCCATCACGCTTGGTCACATTATAGACAAACTCCTGCCAAGCATCAAAGACTGGATGCAAATCACGACGGACAGGTTGCAGACGGTCATTGTCTTCCATCTCCACAATGGTGCGCACATCACTGACCATATCCTTGTCAGGACGCTTAAAATGGAACTTATTCATGCCACTGACACCCTGTTCGTCACGCAACATTCCCACAATATAGAAACGGGGACGATGCTGAGGAATGCCAAATTCATGAGGAGAATAGATGTGGCTTCGGATGTCATAACCCAAAGCATCCAACTTCTGACGAATCACCTTCCATGTACGCCCTCCATCATGACCAGGCAGGGCTGACACATTCTCCAGAAAAATGTATTTGGGATGATGATAACGCAAGATACGGCATATCTCATCGAACAGGTTCCCTCTTCCCAGTTCATCTTCAAACCCCTGTTTCTTCCCCGAGAAAGAGAAAGGCTGGCAAGGGAATCCACCACAAAGGATATCGTGTTGAGGTATATCTTCTTCCCTGATCTTCGTGATGTCACCCTCTATCGGCACCTTGGGGAAGTTGAGTTTATATAGGTTTTGTAGTTTGGGCTGTATCTCTGAGGCAAAGACACATTCATGTCCCAAACGAGACAAGGCGAGGTGGAAGCCTCCAAGACCGGCAAATAAATCAATAAATCTCATCGTTTCAATTTCACAATTATTTCCATTTATGAGAGACCAACCATAGACCAAGGAACGTGAGGAGTCCGTTGAACATCAACATCTCATAACCAAACTTGTAGCCCGTGAACTCCAGCACCACGTAGTCAATGATGTAGCAGATGATGGGAGATGCAATGGCAATGTATGGGACAAAGGCTGAACGTGGTTGACCTTTCGTGAACATGCCAAAGGCAAAGAGTCCCAGCAATGGACCATAGGTATAGGACACCAAGGTGTAGATCAAATCCATCACGCTCCCAGAACCAATCGCATTGAAGGCTATCGTGACCATGAAGAATGCCACCAACATGCCCAGATGAACCCGTTTGCGCGTCTTCTCTTCCTTCTCCCTACCGAGGATGTCTATGCAGAAACTGGTGGTGAGGGCTGTCAAGGCTGAATCAGCAGAGGAGAAGGCACTGGCAATGACTCCAATGGTGAAGAAGATGAGGCAAGCGGTTCCCAACGTACCATTCAGGACAATGCCTGACAGCAAATCGTCTCCTTTCTCTGGCAGGGGCATCCCCATCTTCTGGTAGAGAAGCATGAGGAGAATGCCTAAGGCAAGAAAAAGAAAATTGACAGGAACGAAGAGCACTCCATAGGAACACATGTCTTTCTGCGCTGAACGCAAATCCTTGCAGGTAAGGTTTTTCTGCATCATGTCTTGGTCAAGTCCCGTCATCACAATGACAATGAAGACACCTGAAAGGAACTGTTTCCAGAAATTCTGCTTGGAAGCAAAATCACCAAACTCAAACATTCTGGAATGAGTGTCGTTCCAAACGGCAGCCATTGCCTCGGAAAAGTTCATATCGAGCAGATCAGCCACCCTCACCAAGATCAGCACCAACGCCAACAAAAGGCAAAGAGTCTGAAGGAAGTCTGTCCATACCAATGCACGGATTCCACTTCTGCGGGTGTAGAGCCAAATCAGCAACAATGCCATCACGACAATGACAATGTAGGGCACAGAGAAACTGTCTGCCAAGCACATCTGCAAAATACGGCACACCACATAGAATTTGGCAGCAGCCCCCAACAACTTGCTGAGGATGAAGAAAGAGGCACCTGTGCGGTAGCTGGTAGGACCAAAGCGATGATCTAAATAAGTGTAGATGGAAGTGAGCCTCATCTTGTAATACAAAGGCAGCAACACAAAAGCCACCACCAAGTATCCAACGACAAAACCGAGACACATCTGCATGTAAGTCATGTCGATACTCATCACCCACCCTGGCACTCCAATGAAGGTCAAACCCGAAATACTGGCACCTATCATTCCAAAAGCCACCAATGGCCAAGGTGATTGACGATTACCATTGAAAAAAGCGGCATTGCCACCTCCCTTACCCACTAAGTGGGAGAGAAGCAGCAATACCACAAAATATAATATCACTGTGATGAGAACCAACATCCTTAACTTTCCGTCGGTTTCGTCAGGTCAGCATCAGAATAAAGCGAGAACTTGGAACCATATCCTGCCCTGCTATCCACATCCAGCTTCAGCCCCATTCCTTCTGCCAACTTCTTCGCCACATGCAAGCCCAAACCCAAGCCCGGGATGAATCCGTCATCTTTCCAGAACAAGCCAAACGCCAACTGTTGTTTTTCCCTTGGGATACCACATCCTGTATCCGCCACGAAGATTTCTACTTGATTAGCATTACCATGATAGTCAACACCTATCAGGATGATACCACTCTTCGTGAACTTCACGGCATTGCTCATCAACTGACTCAGAATATATTTGACACGAGTTCGGTCATTATTGAGGATGATGCCTGGCAATAAGTCGAATACGCGCAGTGTCACGCCCTCTGGCATCAAATCTTCCCATTCATGTGCCAGTTCTCTGACTAACTCTGACGCATCAAACTGATTCTTCACATACTGGATACGTCCACTCTCAATACGCGAGAACATCAGAATGTCCTCAATCATAGCAGCGAGGCTGGTATTGTTCGCCTTGATGATTTTGGCGTACTCTGCCATTTCCTCAGGCGTGAAGGAATCAGCAGGCATGCTGACCAAGACATCGCTGAATCCCACCACAGCATTCAATGGGGTACGTATCTCATGGCTAATCGTGGTCAAGAAGTCCTCCTTCTGCTTTGCCTCCTCAGCAAGCAACATGGCTTTACGCAAGTTCTCCTCATACCGCTTTGTCTCATCAATGTTAATCAAGATACCATCCACATTCTTCTTACCCGTCTTGGGGTCGAACATCACGACAAAGCGCAACTGCCACCAGCGATAATTATTCATATGGTCCACATCAGCGTAAATCTCATAGCTATGTGTTCCCGAAATGTCTATTGCCTGCATGATGAGAGGAATCTCATTCGAGTAGTCAGGATGAACATGTGAAATGATTTCTCTCAGATTTGTCTCCGTACGCACTGAATGACTATCGGCTCCATGCAATGCCATCTGTCGCATCTCAGCACGCCTCTTCACACCCTCAACCAGGATTTGAGCCGTCCTGTTCTTCCAGGATTGCAGCACCACGATGATGGAAACAACGGCTATCAGGAATATGAAGACAATGGTAATCCATGTAGCATAAGTGTAAATTGGCGATATCTTCTCTATTGGAGCACCAACAATGATAAAACGGTTTTCATAGTCTTTGTACTCCATCCCCAACCTCTGCATCGCATCATAATCCATGTAGTATTTCTTCTGGTGCGTCATTCCCACGAAAGATGACAAATCCGCTCCATTCAGAATCTCGGAGGCAACCTTTGCCATATCAGCACCCACGACCTCATAACCAGCGAAATATCCACACAGATATCTGCCTCGTCCATCAGCAAATCCAGCCTTCACAGCCGTAAATTGTGGACGTCCTGTCTTATCAGCGATAGAGGAACTATAGAGGTCTCTCTTCACTGCCAATGATGGATAGAGCCAAGAATGAACAAATACATTTCTCAGGGTCTGATAACCTTGGTCACGATCCTGAATATCGGCAGAGTTACGTTCTGGAGATTCTACAGAAAACACCATCACCACCACACTATCCTTCCAAATGGTTGACAAGTGTTCATCCTTGAAGCCATTCACATGAAAGTCAGAGTTATCCACGTATGGAGGTCTTGCTATGGCCTGTCTCAGTTCACTTCGAATCATCGAATCCTGTTGGAAATAATCAAGCTCGATTTCCACACAATTCTTGCCTGACATTTCAGAAGCCAGATTGATGTTTGTACAGTAATCAATCGGGTCATTGATGACCACCATGTTATTGTGTTTTCTGATGAAATCCCATTTGGGATGGTGCAAGCCACCCAGAATGATCGGAATGGAGTCAAATTCTGGAACCGGAGCGGTTTGCCACCAATCTATGATATCACAAGCAGCACGGTCACCTTCCGTCATCACAATGTCGGGCTTCCACTTCATCCTGATCATTGAATCCTTCAAGGCTATATGCTTCGCACTTGTTGTATTGGTTGGATTTTCCAAATCAAGATATACATGCATGATGTCTGCATTGATACCATGGTTGCGGAATGTTTGCAAGATATTGTCATTTAATTCCCTATAGCCATCGAACCCCTTATCATAACTATGATATATCAACACTCTGGCAGGCCTCTCCTGTCTGTCATTATTGATTGTGCAAGAGGATGGCAACAAGAGTCCAACACCGATGGTCACAATCATGAGCAAGCACTCAACCATTTTGGTCAAACGGAAGAAGAACTTACTACCCTGACCTACTTCACTTTCCACACCAATCGTACCATTCTGCTTCTCCATGATGGTCTTACTGATGTTCAGACCAAGACCTGTACCCTTATCTGTTTCGTTCACCTTGATGTAGCGTTCGAACAACTGTGCCTGCTTTTCTGGTGCAACACCAATACCCGTATCTCGCACATACACTTCCACCACATTGGGATCGTCTTGCAGATAAGTCCATCCCAACGTGACACTTCCCTCTGTCGTGAATTTGAATGCATTGCTCAAGAAGTTGTTCACCACCTGCTTTGTACGTGTAGCATCGATATTGACCATCGCATCAGGTTCTGCAGTTTCCAACTTGAACTCAAGATGGGTAGGAGCAATGATATAGTTGGTCTTGTAACATTCATCCACCAGTTTCTGGATAGATACAGGCTTTTGGATGATTTCGAGGTCACCAGTCTCAATCTGTGCCTTCTTCATCACACTATCTATCATGTTTAGAATCATGTCTGTGTTCTGGTGAATCACTTCGCCATACATTTCACGTTCACCCTCCTCGAAAGTCATGCCAGGAGTTGTCAACATGGATGAGAAACCCGTCACAGCACCCAGTGGAGTACGGAGGTCGTGGCTGATGTTTGCCAAGAAATTCTCCTTCAATGCCACCTGACTCGCCAAGATTTGTGCCTGTTCCAACTTCTCCTCCGTTTCCTTCTTCTGGTCGATATTCAACAGCAATCCGTAAAGCTCATTCTTCTTGGCAGAGTCATCCGTTGCTGTGTACATCGCCTCAGCCCAATACCACGATTGTCCTCCATCTGGTGTCAGATGCAGACGGACAGTCTTCCTTCCTCGCTGATTTCGGAAGTTCTTCAAGAACTCAAACGAAGCCTTACTATCTTCATGCACCATGGTCTCAACCTCATCAAGGAGCAACCTCTGCGGCACATGGAAATAATCGCAGAACTGTTCGCCTAATGTAAAAACACCATCCTTAAGGAGCCAGAATGTATCCTTCGAATCAGAGAACATCAGTTCATGCACTTTTTCCTCATATTGCAACTCATCCACCAAACTCATCTGTCCCTTCCATCTCCAACGCAACATGAAATAGACAATCACATAGATGACAATACCAATCAACAGAATGAAGAAACCCACCTCCAATGCAAATTGAAGAGGATTTTCCAGATAGAAAGGTGCATTGACAATATGGAAATCTTCACTGTAGTTGCTATACGACATTTTTGGGAACATCTTCTGCATGGCATTCCAATCCAAATAGTAAGCACTCGCATGAAGACTGATCGGCAAAGATTTCGGCTGTTCACCTTTCAAGATACGCACGGCATATGACACTTGGTCTTCCACCTGTGTTTCCGTACTGGTGAAATATCCACCCAAGAAACGAACATTTTTAGGGTCATTGAACTGCTCACGCACACATGTGAACTGAGGAAGTTCTGTATGGTCAATGATTGAATTACCGACAATACCACCAGTCCTCACCTGTAATTGCCACATATTCTTTGCATTCTGATAGAAGAAGCCTGTCGTTGCCTTACCAATGGAATCTGACTCTCCCTCAGCACAATTTCTATAGGGGAAAGCACAAGAAATAAAATTCACCACAGCACGACCAGGATATTTCTTCTTTAGATATGCCTCATCCAGATTCTTCTCCTTGAAATCGGAATTATTGACGAATCTTGTGGAATCACGAAGTTCTTCCTCAAACTGAGCACGCATTCTCATGTCAATGTCTCGATAATCCAACTCTATCGTGATACACTGCGTCTTCACCAATTTCATCATCAATTCAATATTGCGTGCCAAATCCACCTTTGCCTCAAAACCTGTCATTTTCGGGAATCGGTAAAGGGAGTCACGCAACAAGGAATGTACACCAGAGAAGACTATAGGCGTGTTGGTAAGAAGCGAATCGATGTCTGGATGCAAGAAGAGCCAATCCACAATCCCGTCATCATTCAACAAGATGACCTCGGGTTTCCACTCCTTTATCTGCGCAGAATACTTAGGCCAATCAACATTCGTGAAGATGTCACTAGGACGATGTGGCATGTTGGTGTAGATGTGATGAATCTCCACAGGCATATCATGGCTCTTGAAAGCATTTTCCATACATTTGGAAAAGAGTTCCTTCTCTTCCCCAACACTATCCCACGAGTGTATAACCACTACGCTATGACGAGGTCCATCTGACCCTGCGATATTGCGCACCTTACTACATGAACCCAACAACGTGATGATGACGACAAACAGTAAAGGCAATATTCTTGACATATTATTATTTTTCATGTCTGCTTCTTTAAGATTACGCTTGCAAAGATACAAAAAAATCCATCGCCACAAATAAAAAACAAAAAAAATGCATAAAAAGAGAATCTTTTTTGTCAAAAAAAACACTTTTTCTAAAAAAATGGCATCAAATCATCAACTTATTACCTCAAAAACAACAAACATTCATTCTTTCCAGATTTTCTTACGCATGAAAGTCTGACTAATTCCTCTCATGGCAAGATAAGCCACAAAAGCAATCCATAATCCATGATTACCTAACCAAGGAACCAATGTGAAATAAAGCAAGAAGAAAATCACCATACCTGAAGCCATCGAGATGAGCATTCCCTTCGTAGCAGTCGCCCCAATATAAACACCGTCCCAAATGAAGGCAGCAATTCCACACAAAGGAAACAAAAGTGTCCAGGGCTGATATACCTGAGCCGTTTCCAACACTGCCACATCATCGGTCAGGAGAGAAAGGAAAGCTTTTCCAAAAAGAAGATACATCAACGTGAAGAGTGCCGCCACACCCCATCCCCAACGGAAAAGACGACGCACTGTGTCATCATAGATCATTCTCATCTTTCCACCAATCGCTTTCCCCACCATCGCTTCACCTGCAAAGGCAAAGCCATCCATGATATAACTGTACAACGTAAAGAGCTGCATCAATATCGTGTTTACTGCCAACTCGGTATCACCTTGTTTTGCTCCTGCCGCAATGAAGAAAAAATGCACCAGAATGAGACAGCAAGTACGTAGGAAGATGTCCTTATTCAGAGAAAAAAACTTTATCAATGCGGCACCATTCATCACTGTTTTCTCACGATAATACTTCTTGATTCTCAGATAATAAGGATTAAAAAGTAAAAGTGCTGATATAAGTCCTATGTATTGAGCCAGAACAGTACCCAATGCCACACCTTCTATCTTCATTCCCACCCCATACACCAACACAAAACTCAGCACAATGTTCGCCACATTCTGAATTATCGCCACCAGCATGGGAGCCTTCGAATTCTGCATGCCCAAAAACCAACCTGTCATGACAAAAAGCATCAAGGCAGCAGGAGCACCCCATATACATATATTAAAATAAGTACACGTGAAAGCCACCACTTCGGCAGAGGGAGAAATGATTGAAAGAGCAGCCTCTCTAATAGGCACTTGCAGACTCAGCATCACCATCGAAATGATGATAGCCACCAACAAAGACCTCTGCATCACAGCCACCACCTCTGTCAGGTTTCTCGCCCCTAATGCCTGTGCCGTCACGCCACTCGTGCCCATCCGCAAGAAAGCAAACATCCAATAAATGATGTTGAACAGCATCCCTCCCACAGCAATGGCACCAATATATGCAGCAGAGCCCAGATGTCCCGTGATGGCGACATCCACCAAGCCCAATAAAGGCACCGTGATATTCGACACGATACTCGGTAAAGCAATATGTAATATTTGCTTATCTCTCAGATTCATCCTTTCAAGTATTCAGCCAGCATCTCAGCACACCGTTCTCCATCTACACCAGCACTCACGATTCCACCAGCATAACCAGCACCCTCACCACAAGGGAACAAGCCCTTCAAACGGATATGTTGTAGGGTTTCCCTGTCACGAAGAATGCGCACAGGTGCCGAAGTCCTTGTCTCCACACCAATCATCACCGCTTCATTCGTCAGGAAGCCATGACTCATTTTGCCAAAGTTACGGAAACCTTGCTGAAGGCGTTTCGACACAAACTCTGGCATCCAGAAGTGCATAGGCGTACTGATAAGGCCTGGAGTGTAGGAGGACTTGGGCAGATCATAACTGCCCTTTCCATTCACAAAATGTGCCATCCGTTGAGCTGGTGCCGTTTGCTTGCGATTACCTTGCATCCACGCTGTATATTCAAGCCGTTCCTGAAACTCCATCATCGCCAATGCATTCCCTTTCGTATCAATGCCAGGGACAGGAGGCAGCTCCATCAACGAACGGTCCTTCTGCAAGTCCTCCACATGCAATTCCACCACCATACCAGAATTACTCCATGGGCTGTTGCGTTGCGAGTTACTCATACCGTTTACCACCAACTGATTAGGACCACTGGCAGCAGGTACAACCGTACCACCTGGACACATACAGAAAGAATAAACACCACGTCCACCCACTTGAGTCACAAACGAATACTCAGCAGCTGGCAGGTACTCACCACGCCCCTCCTTGTTGTGATATTGTATCTTGTCAATAAGTTCTGAAGGGTGTTCCAAACGCACACCCACAGCAATATCTTTAGCTTCAATTTCTATGCCTTGCATGTATAAGTAACGATAAACATCACGGGCACTATGGCCTGTCGCCAAAATGACTGGTCCCTGAAAGGTTTTCTCACCACATCGGATTCCCACCACACGCTCTTTTTCCATCAAAATGGCATCCATCTTTGTTTCAAAATGCACCTCACCACCACAACGGATGATGGTGTTCCTCATCGCCTCAATGATGTTAGGCAATTTGTCTGTACCCAAATGTGGATGGGCGTCCGCCAAAATGTTTGTGCTGGCACCATGCTGACAAAACACGTTCAATATCTTTTCCACATTGCCACGCTTTTTGCTTCGGGTATATAGTTTCCCATCCGAAAAAGCCCCAGCGCCACCTTCACCAAAGGAAAAATTGGATTCGGGATCAACCATCTGAGTACGAGCAATTTGTGCAATATCTTTCCTGCGCTCATGCACACTCTTTCCACGTTCCACCACAATAGGACGCACACCCAGTTCTATGAGTTTCAGCGCAGCAAACAATCCTCCAGGACCAGCACCCACCACAACTGCTTGCGGCTTTCCCTCCACATTAGGGTACTCGGTATGCACAAATGCATCATCTTCTGGCTCCTCATTCACATACACCCGCACTTTCAGATTCACGTAAATCGTCCGCTGTCGGGCATCGATGCTCCTTTTCAGCACTCTCACCGCCTTCATCTGTTCCATCGACAGCCCTTTCTCTTCTTGCAAGAACTGTTTGATGCCCTCTTCACTTGCTGCCATCGGGGGCTGCACCCTAATTTGATATTCTTCTATCATAGTTTTTTCTATTTTATGTACAAAGGTAAGGATTTTTTTGTTAACTTTGCAAAATAATTGGTAGCAACATGGAAAACTACATCGTTTCAGCACGAAAATACCGTCCGATGACGTTCGACACGGTGGTGGGACAAGAAGCTTTGACCACAACCCTGAAGAACGCTATCCAGAGCGGACGTTTGGCTCATGCTTACTTGTTCTGCGGTCCTCGTGGTGTGGGTAAGACAACCTGTGCCCGCATCTTTGCAAAGACCATCAACTGTTTAAGCCCACGACCTAATGGCGAAGCCTGTGGTGAATGTGAGTCGTGCAAGGCATTCAACGAACAAAGGTCCTATAATATCCACGAACTGGATGCCGCCTCGAACAACTCTGTGGAGGATATTCGTGTGCTCATCGAACAGGTGCGGATTCCGCCTCAGATTGGCAAATACAAGGTGTTCATCATCGACGAGGTTCATATGCTCTCACAGGCAGCATTCAATGCCTTCCTCAAGACTTTGGAGGAACCTCCGCAGCATGCTATCTTCATTCTTGCCACCACCGAGAAGCACAAGATTCTGCCAACCATTATGAGTCGTTGCCAAATCTACGATTTCAAGCGCATGGGAGTAAACGATATCGTAGGACACTTGAAGCATGTGGCAGCGCAGGAAGGTATCACTGTGGAAGATGCTGCACTGAACATCATTGCCCAAAAGGCTGATGGAGGCATGCGTGATGCCCTTAGCATTTTTGACCAGGTCGCATCGTTCTGCGGAGGAAACATCACCTATCAACAGACCATCGAGAACCTGAACGTGCTCGATTACGACTATTATTTCCGTTTGACCGATTACTGCCTGGAAGGAAAAATCACTGAATGCATGTTGACACTGAACGAGATCCTCGCAAAGGGTTTTGAAGGGCAGTATTTCATCACAGGTCTTTCAAGCCATTTCCGTAATTTACTGGTAAGTCAAGAAGCCCAAACTGCGGAACTTATTGAAGCCAGTAACGAAGTGCGTGCCCGATATACGGAGCAAGCACAACGATGCAATCCAAAGTTTCTCTTCCGTGCGATGAAGTTGGCAAACACGTGTGACCTGAACTATAAGCAGAGTCAGAACAAACGACTGCTGGTGGAACTCACCCTCATCGAGATGGCACAACTTTCCTCCGATGACGGGGAGTCTTCCGGGCTTTGCCCTACGAAGATTCTAAAACCCATATTCAAAGCATTAAGAGTTCCCCAACCCCCAAAGGGACAAACTGTTCAGAGCGTTAACAAACAGGAAAAAAGCAATACACATAACAATCCTGTTGGCATTACGGTTAGTAATCATCCAGTCAATGTGCCCAATGTCCAACAACACGTTAGTTCTCCTCCTTCAGGAGTCGGAGGGCTTCGTTTCTCTCTTCGCCGTCAACAAGAAAATAATCACAAACAGCAGGAGACAAATACACAAGAGACGGTGGTTGCCCCCACCATCGAAAATAAACCCGTCAACAAAATGGATTTGATGGTAGCGTGGAGGGAATTTGCAAAAAATCTGCCCCAAGAGGACAGAGCGATGTCAATGCAAATGGATAACATGGAGCCACTCTTGCAGGAAGATGGACAGACTATCTTGGTGATTGTTGACAACCCTTCCATTCAAAGTGAACTTCACAAAATGCAACCACGCATTGAGACATACTTGCATCAGCGACTTCAAAACCATGCGTTGAAGTTAACCACACGTCAGCGTGAAGTGACCGAAAAAGTACGTGCATTCAGCCGTCTGGAGATTTTCAACCAAATGCTCGAACAAAGTGAAGCATTACGGAAACTAAAAGAAGAATTTCAATTGGAATTAGCATAAAATGGGAAAAGGTAAACTGGCGAAATTTGCAGAGATGGCAGAGAATCCCCTTGTGGTGGAATGTCCTTTTTGGCAGTTGCAGAAGGAAGGTTTTTCGTTGAAGGGGAAATGGCACGAGGAGTTCTTCAAAAATTCCAATCCCATCGTACTTGAATTAGGATGTGGACGAGGAGAATACACCATCGGATTGGCTCAGCGTTTTCCCGACAAAAACTTCATTGGTATCGACATCAAAGGAGCACGTATGTGGCACGGTGCCAAAATCGCACTGGAAACAGGAATGAAGAACGTGGCATTTCTGCGTACCAACATTGAAATCATCGACGCATTCTTTGCCCCTAACGAAGTAGCAGAACTTTGGCTCACCTTCTCCGATCCTCAGATGAAGAAAGCCACCAAGCGACTCACCTCCACCTATTTCATGGAACGATATCGTCGTTTTCTCATAGATGGCGGCATCATCCACGTGAAGACCGACTCCAACTTCCTCGCCACTTACACGAAATATATGGTGGAGAAAAATGAGCTTCCGATGGAGCAATGCATCTTCGACCTCTATGCCGAAAAAGAGGTGGATTCTTCACTCACAGAAATCCGAACCTACTACGAAGGTATGTGGTTGGAACGTGGCATCCCCATCAAGTATATCCAGTTCCACTTACCCCACAACTGCTCCCTCGAAGAGCCTGACATTGAGATTCCTGTTGATGGTTATCGTTCCTATGATCACGAAGTATTATCCACCAAGAAAACAGGAAAATAGACATATTTTTTTAACCCTACACTCTAAAACAAATCTTTCATGACAATATATCCCAAACTCATACACGACGCCCTCTCCACCGTTCGTTATCCAGGCAACGGAAAGAGCATCATGGAAAACGAGATGTTGGAGGATGATCTCCGCATCGACGGTATGAAGGTTTCCTTCTCTTTAATCTTCGAGAAAGAGACCGACCCATTCAAAAAATCGGTGGTGAAAGCGGCTGAGGCAGCCATCAAAACTTTTGTGCATCCCGATGTGGAAGTGACGATCGGCACGAAAGCAAAGACTGCCCTACCCCCAGAACCTGACAGACTCCTACCAGGAGTGAAGAACATCATTGCTGTCAGTTCAGGCAAAGGAGGTGTGGGTAAATCGACTGTCACCGCTAACCTGGCGATTGGGTTGGCAAAACTCGGCTATCGAGTCGGATTGCTCGACACCGACATCTTTGGTCCTTCCATGCCCAAGATGTTGGGGGTGGAAGAAGAGCGTCCTTTTGCCGAACAGGTTGAGGGTCGTGACCTTATCGTTCCCATCGAGAAGTACGGCGTGAAACTGCTCTCCATCGGTTTCTTCGTTCATCCCGACCAAGCAACCTTGTGGCGAGGCGGCATGGCTTGCAATGCACTCAAGCAGTTAATCTCTGATGCCAAATGGGGCGAACTTGATTACTTCATTCTCGACACCCCTCCTGGCACGAGCGACATCCACCTGACTCTCTTGCAGACTTTGGGCATCACGGGAGCCATCATCGTCTCCACTCCTCAGCAAGTGGCATTGGCTGATGCTCGTAAGGGAATCAATATGTATATGAACGACAAGGTGAATGTGCCCATCCTCGGATTGGTGGAGAATATGGCTTGGTTCACCCCAGTTGAACTCCCCGAGAACAAATATTACATCTTTGGCAAGGATGGCTGCAAGCAACTGGCAGAAGAACTCAACGTGCCTCTTTTGGCACAGATTCCTCTCATCCAATCCGTTTGTGAGGAAGGTGACAAAGGTGAGCCTGCCGTGCTCAATCCTGCATCGCCAGAGGGCATCGCCTTCATGAGTCTTGCTGCCAAAGTGGTCACACAAGTCGATAAGAGAAATGTAGAAATGGCACCCACCCAACGTGTAGACACCACAAAATCCTAACACACCACTCAAAATCCTAAACTCTCAACTGAATACCCTTCATTCTCTTCCACCCGAAGCAGAAAGCATCCCATCTCCTCAGCAATTTACCTATCCTTTCTGCTATCGTCCTCACCCCCTTTGCCAACTGGCAGCCAAGGAGGTGATTGCGCATTGCTACAACACTCCTGCGATGCAGCCCAAGGAAGGAAAGATGTTTGGGGTGCTCGTCGTAGAGCATCAGGGGCAGCGTTATTACCTTTGTGCCTTTTCTGGCATTTATAACGGTTCCTACCATCATGAGGGCTTCGTACCTCCCATCTGCGACCTGCAACATGGGTATTTCGCAGAAGAGGAACAACGTATCGTTGCCCTCACCCACCAAATCAATACAACCACTCAGGAAGCAGAAAAGACACAACTGAAGGCCCTGCGGAAAGAGAAATCCAATGCCTTGCAAATGTGGACCTTCCATCAGTTCAGGATGAGGAATGCCCGTCAGGAGACGAAAGACCTCATTGAGATATTTGCAGAGGTGAAGTCTCCTTTCTCAGAAGAGGAATACATTGATTACAAGGAGGGGCGCACCGCCACCAAACCCCAGCCCAAGATTGGCATTCCTCCAGGAGGAACAGGCGAATGCTGTGCTCCCAAATTGTTGCAATATGCCTATCTGAACCGCTACAAGCCACTCTGTATGGTAGAGTTTTGGGTGGGACCGTCGAAGCTGAACGAGATGCGTATTGAAGGAAATTTCTACCCTTCCTGCCAGCATAAGTGTTACCCATTGCTCAACTACATGATGCAAGGATTGGACGTAGAGGAGAATCCACTGTTGGCACGCGGCAAGGAGAAATTGAAGGAAGTTCGTTTCCTGTATGAGGACGAAGACATTCTGGTGGTGTATAAGCCATCAGGACTTCTCTCTGTGCCCAACCGTGACCTCAAAGAGGAATCGCTCAGTGCCTATCTGCTCACCCTCAACCCCAACTATCGCCTGATGCATCGACTGGACATGGACACCTCAGGACTCATGCTCGTGGCAAAGAACATCGCAGCCTCCAAGTCCTTGCAAGATCAGTTTCTCCGCCACGAAATCAAGAAGAAATACGTCGCCATTCTCGACGAGCCCCTCAAACCTCAAACCTCCACCTTCAATTCGGCAGAGCAAAACCTCAAACCTCAAACCGGCACCATCTCCCTTCCCCTCTCCCGCAATCCATTCGATTCTCCTCGTCAGGTGGTCAACCATCGTGTGGGCAAGACTGCCATTACACATTATGTCTTTAAAGGAGAGAATCGCGTGGAATTATATCCAGAGACAGGTCGCACACATCAGCTACGCATCCATTGTGCCCATCCTGAAGGATTGGGACGTCCCATCAAGGGCGACATCCTCTACGGCACAGCTTCCGACCGCCTCTATCTCCATGCAGAGGAAATAAAATTCAGCCATCCGCGCACTGGCGAATGGCTGACCTTTACAGAACCTTTGTTCTGATTTCTTTTTACAGACCCAAGTCCTTCTTGATGGCTTTCACTTTTTCTTCCGCTTCAGCGGTGGCAGCAGGATAACACTTTGCACATCCCATCTCGCCCTTCACTTCCACGTAGAACTTAATCTTAGGCTCTGTGCCTGAAGGACGGACAGAAATCTTGGTGCCGTCTGCAGTGAACCACTGGAGCACGTTGCTGGTGGCTGGCATCTCCAACGCACTTTCCTTGCCGTCGCATACCTGCTTCAGCGTCTTGTAGTCCTTCACACACACCACAGGGCTGCCACCCAAAGAGGTTGGAGGAGTCTGGCGGAAGTCTTCCATCATCTGCTTGATTTCGTCAGCACCAGACTTACCAGGCTTAGTCACAGAAATTGCGTTCTGGTATGCGAAACCGTAGTCGAGGTAAATCTTCATGAGCAGGTCATAGAGCGTCATGCCGTTGTCCTTTGCCCAAGCTGCAATCTCGCAGAGCAGACAGATAGAAGCAGGACTGTCCTTGTCACGCACCTTATCGAATGGCAGGTAACCGAAGCTTTCCTCACCACCACCAATATACTTCTTCACGCCCTCAGAGAGCTTGATTTCACGGGCAATCCACTTGAAGCCAGTATAGACGTCACGAATCTCCACGTTGTTGCGCTTAGCAATCTCAGCGATGGTCTCTGTAGTCACAATGGTCTTCACCATGAACTCGTTGCCCTTCAGTTGACCCAGTTTCTTCTTGTTCTCAATGATATAGTAAGAAAGCATGAGCGCCGTCTGGTTACCGTTGAGGATACACCACTCACCCTTAGGATCGCGACACACCACAGCGAGACGGTCGGCATCAGGGTCGGAAGCCAATACAAGGTCGGCATTCAGCTTCGTGCCGAGTTTCATACCCAGCGTCATAGCCTCAGAGTTCTCTGGATTAGGCGACACCACTGTTGGGAAGTTGCCATCCACCACCATCTGCTCCTTCACCACGTTGATGTTCTGGAAGCCCCAAGTGCGAAGGGCAGCAGGGATGATTACACGGCCTGTTCCGTGCAATGGAGAATAAACGATGCAGAGATCCTTCTGACGGTTAATCACCTCCTGATCCACCAATGCCTCATGCACAGCGTTCAGGTAGTCGATGTCCATCTCACCACCAATAATCTGGATGAGGTCGTTGTTAGGCGTAAACTTCACCTGGTCAATCGTCACCTTGTTCACCTCGTCAATGATGCCTGTGTCGTGTGGAGCCAACACCTGAGCGCCATCATCCCAGTAAGCCTTGTAGCCATTGTACTCACGTGGGTTGTGGCTGGCGGTGATGTTCACACCTGCCTGAGCACCCAACTGACGGATGGCGAAAGAAATCTCAGGTGTAGGACGCAAGCTCTCGAAAAGATACGCCTTGATGCCGTTCGCAGAGAAGATGTCAGCCACCGTCTCAGCAAACAAACGAGAGTTGTTGCGGCAGTCATGACCCACCACCACGCTGATGTCCTTCTTGCCGGCAAACGCCTTGTTGATGTAGTTGGCAAAGCCCTGGGTTGCCATACCCACGATGTACTTGTTCATACGGTTGGTGCCTGCACCCATGATGCCACGCAAACCACCCGTGCCAAATTCCAGATTCTGATAAAATGCGTCGATAAGGGCGGTCTTGTCCTCATTGTCGAGCATAGCCTTCACTTCTGCCTGAGTCTCGGCATCAAACGCTGGTGAGAGCCACTTCTGAGCCTCAGCCGTACACTGCTTAATCAATTCTTGATCCATAATATTGAGTTTAAGTTTTTGATTGTATTTTTTGTTGTGAATGCAAAGATAAGCATTTTAAGTGAAAAGGAAAAAGGGAAATGTAAAAAATCTTTTATCATCGGAGTGTTTTCTCCATTTCCTTCATGTATTTCTCCGTTTGTTTGTTGAGATAGTCACGAAGCTTGAGGATAGGTTTGCCATTGGTGATGGAATCCTCATACGCTCCACTCAGTTCTTTATTCTGTTCCGTATAGAATTCTAGTATTTCCTTGTACATATCTGACCATTCATCTTTGCGCCAACCTCCTGTACTTTTAATATATTTGATAAATTCCTGATATTGCTTGTCCAGTTCCTGATTTTGCTGCAAAATCTGCTTGAGAATCAACTGAACCCTCTCTCTTGACCTAAAATCTCTCATCGCCATACTCAACTCTTTGTAGGAATTTTTGATCTTGTCTATGTGCAGCTTGACAAGTTCTGCCTTCGCAAAAATCATTGCATTATCTGCTACGCTACGTGACCCCCTTCCGACTTGATGCTCGATGGTACGAAACTCCTCAGGCACCTCATCCACCACCGTCACCGTTTGGTCGTCAATGCCTCTTCTCTGCAGGTCGTTCAGCAGACTCTTGCCCGAGTAGCGACCCACACTCAGCTCATAGTCGCGATCCTCATCGTAGTAGCCATTATGTGTGGTGATGCGATAAGTTTTGCCTGGCACGAAGTCGAGGTTTGTCCAGAGTTCGCAGAGGGAACCGTCAGGCATCACGGTGCGGATGCGTCCCACCTTGGGCTTATCGAGCTGCACGCTGAAGCTGAAGCGTCTGTTCACCACAGGCATCGTTGCCACATAGTCGTTGTCTGCCACCTTGTCCAGTTCCTCAGCATTGTCCGCCATATAGACCACATAGAGGCTGTCTGTCAGGTCATAACCCACACGACCGTCAATCGTGAACGTATTCTGGTTGTCGCTCATGAGACCTGCGCTGCTCATGTTCCTTACAGCTAAGTCAGGACGCAGCGATGTGATCATATACACCGTTCCGATGGCTTGGCTCTCATCAGCGTTGAGTTCCCACACAATGGCATAGGCATCACGCAGTTGAGGATTCTCAGCGTTCTTGCAGCACATCAACCACATCTCCTGATTCGGATTGTCGCGAAGCGTGTATTGTTTGTCCTTTCCTTGTTCCATAAACACCCCAAGGGCGAACATTTCGGTGCTGCCAGGAGTCAGGTGCAACAGTTGATAGGACAGCGGTTCATCCTTGGTGAAAGGACTGCTAATACTTGCGAGATTCAGCGTGAGGGGAGCCTTCCTGACGTTGGCAATGAATTTAGTGATCTTGACGCTGTATTCAATCTGGTTGGTGTTAGGATTCCTCGATACCGAATACACCTGATCAGATGTCTGTCCGAATCTTTTGATAATATCATTCAGCATGGCGATGACTGCCTCAGGCTTCTTCTGAGGGGTTGCTGCCGCTGGGTCGGCACTGATCGTTGATATGGCGCTGCAAGCAATGAGCAGCATGATGAATATACGTTTCATATTGGGGTTTGAGATTTGAGTTTTGAGGTTTGAGGTTTATTGTGGCACGAGTTATTTCTGTGCCGTGTTTTCTAAATCGAATTTTGCGATTTCGAGTTCCAGTTCCACCCATTTCAGATACGCCTCATTCGCTTGTTTCTTCATGAGTGCCAGTTCCTCAGGGGTGTAGCGGTAGTTCTCGGGGCGGGTGATAGGGATGTCACGTTCGGTCAGGGTCACCATTTCAGGCTGCGACTTTGTGGTCTCTGCCACCGCCAAGTCCTGATGTGCTTCTTCAGCCATTGGTGCTGCCGTCGGTTCTGTTACAGATGTTTCCTGTGCCAAGAGCTTGTTGATGGTTGGCTTGGCGGGTGACACCTTGACGGGCTTCACTGCGATGGTTGTTTCCTCCACAGGCTGAGATGCTTCAGGCTTCGCCTCCGCTGTCTGGGGTTTCACCACTTCAACAGACTTTTCCACCTTGGGCTGCTGTTTCGCCACGACATCCGTCTCCGTCACTTTAGGTGGTGTCAGCCAGATCATCAACACGCCTGCTGCACAAGCAGCGGCAATCCAAGGCCAGACGATGCGACGCTGTTTCTTCTCTTTCTGAGCTGCCACACGCTGCATCAGTCGTTCATTGAGGTCAGCAGGCATCTGCGGGCGTTCTGTCTCATCCTGCCAGATAGCGTCACGAAGGTTCGTGTCCTGCTGTCGTAATGCGTTCAATTTCTCCTCTGTCATGATTGCAACATTTTGATGATTTTACAAAGTTTCTTTCTCGTTCGGCTCAACTTCGAGGCAACCGTCGTGGGAATGGATTCCGTCACATAGGCAATCTCCTTCAGGCTCATCTCCTCGTAGTAGAACATCGTGATGACGGCTCTCTCGTCGGGTGGCAGATGCTTAATGGCAGCCCTAATCAGCTGCACCGTCTCTGGGTTCGGGTGTCCGAATGTCGCCTCCACTTCGCTCTCCGACAACTTCTCAGCCTCCCCTTCCCTATCCTCGTAGTAGATCAGCTGCACGCTCTTCTTTCGAAGGAAACTGATGGACTCGTTGTAGGCGATGTGCGAAATCCACGTCTTGAGCGACGACTGGGTAGCGTCATACATATTTATATTCTTGAAGACCTTCACGAAAACATCCTGATACACCTCCTCCGCATCCTCAACGGCAGGAACGAGCCTTGCCACTTGGGCAAAGACGGCGTTGCCATATCGTCCGAGCATCTGTTGCTGTGCTTTGGGACTTTGTTGCCTCAGTCCCTCAATCAGGTTTACTTCTATATCTATTGTCATTTTTTAGGTCTTCTATCTATATATACGAACAAAACTCCCTAAACATTGCACACTCCCCAATTTTTTTTGAAAAAAAGGTGAGGTCTCTATTCACGACCAAGAAGTCGCAACTTTGCATCGTGAAACTAAGGAGAAAATTTGCAGCCCCTAGGGGTAACAAAATTTTCCCTATAGGGGAACAAAAAAAAGACCCTCTCCCCGACCCTCCCCATAATGAGGAGGATGAAAGCCATGAGGTCCTTTTTTTGTGAAAAGTTTGGTGGTTTTAATGATGTTTATTACCTTTGCACTTCCGTTTGGATATATTGTTAGACAATTATGCGTGAAGGACAGAAGAAAGCGGTGATAGTGGGTGCCACATCGGGTATCGGGCTGGAACTGGTGAAAGTGCTCACGGCTCAGGGTTGGCAAGTGGGCATTGCTGGTCGTCGGCAGGAACGGTTGCAGCAGATTCAGAGCAAGAACCTGGATGTGGTTGCCACGGAGTGCATCGACATCACGAAGGAGGATGCGCCTCAACGCCTCTTGACCTTGATTGGCAAGACGGGAGGCATGGATCTCTATTTCCATAGCGCAGGCATCGGTTATCAGAACCCAGAACTGGACATCGACAAGGAGATGGCAACGGTTGCCACGAACGTGGTGGGGTTCACGCGGATGGTGGACACAGCGTTTCACTACTTTGTGGAGCATCCCGAACATCAAGGACACCTTGCCGTCATCAGCAGCATTGCGGGTACGAAAGGACTGGGTGCTGCCCCCTCCTACTCTTCCACCAAACGCTACAACAACCACTACATGGAATGTCTCACGCAGCTCTGCAAAATCAGAGGCATCCGACACATCCATCTACACGACGTGCGTCCTGGCTTTGTGCGAACGCCCCTCTTATCAGATGGGCATCACTACCCTGTGCAGCTTGACCCCCACAAGGTGGCTCTCTCCATTGCGAGGGGCATCCGACGCAACCAGTCCGTCATCACCATCGACTGGCGTTACCGCATCCTGGTCGCTGTGTGGAGACTGATTCCAAGATGGCTATGGGTGAGATTAAAGATTAGCAGTTAAATGAAAAAAATAGAACAGAAATGCGCTGACCTGAAGGATTTCATCAGTGTGAGAGGCGCAAGGGTGAACAACCTGAAGAATATAGACGTGAAGATTCCACACGGGAAGTTTGTGGTCATCACGGGTGTGAGTGGCAGCGGCAAGTCATCGCTGGCATTTGACACGCTGTATGCGGAAGGTCAGCGACGCTATGTGGAGAGCCTTTCCACCTATGCGAGGCAGTTTCTGGGACGATTGAAGAAACCTGAGTGTGACTTCATCGAGGGCATTGCCCCCGCCATCGCCATTGAGCAGAAGGTGAGCAGCAGGAACCCTCGTTCGACGGTGGGCACGAGCACTGAAATCTACGACTATCTCCGAATGCTGTTTGCCAGGATTGGTCGCACCTACTCACCCGTGAGCGGCAAGGAGGTGAAGAAGCACACGACGGACGACATCATCCAATGCATGCTGGCACACGAGGAGGGAACGAGGTTGATGGTGATGACGCCCTTGGTGGTGAGAAACGGCAGGACGCTGGAGGAACAGCTGGATGTGTGCTACAAGACGGGCTACCAGCGCGTGGAAGTGGAGGGAGAAATCCAAAAGATCACAGATGTGCTTGCCACCATCAAATCGCAGCAAACACAACCCTGCGAGGGAATGCGATTGGTGATAGACCGTATGAAAGTGGCGGATGAGAAGGCGACCATCAACCGATTGGTGGATTCGGCAAAAACGGCAATGTATGAGGGCGACGGGAAGTGCATCCTGAAGTTTGAAGATGGAGAAGAGCAGGAGTTCTCCTTGAAGTTTGAGGCAGACGGGATGGAGTTTGAAGAGCCGAGTGACCAGATGTTCTCATTCAACTCGCCTGTGGGTGCCTGTCCTGAATGCGAGGGCTACGGCAGAATCATCGGCATTGATGAGAGTCTGGTGATACCCGACCCCGAGCTGTCGGTGTATGACGGTGCTGTGGTGTGCTGGAAGGGCGACAAGATGGGCGAATGGAAGAAAGAGTTTGTGAGAAGGGCTGAGAACTATGAGAATTTCCCTGCGTTCACCCCCTACAGCCAACTGACACAACGGCAGAAGGACATCCTTTGGCACGGAATCTACGAGGAGAACGAATGGGGCAACCGCTCCATCTGTATCGATGAGTTTTTCCGCATGCTGAAGGAGAACCAATATAAGATTCAGTACCGCGTAATGCTGGCAAGATACAGGGGTAAGACGGTGTGTCCGACCTGTCACGGAAGACGATTGAAGAAAGAGGCGGAATACGTGAAGATTGGCGGCATGAGTATCAGCGACCTCTGTGAGTTGTCGATTGATGCCCTGCATGAGTTCTTCCGCACGCTGAAACTGACGGAGCACGAGGCGAAGGTTGCCAAACGCCTGTTGGTGGAAATCAGAAATCGTCTGCAGTTCCTGATGGATGTGGGATTGAGCTACCTGACCTTGTCGCGACTGAGCAATTCCCTTTCAGGTGGAGAAAGTCAGCGCATCAACCTGGCAACGAGTCTCGGCTCTTCGCTGGTGGGCAGCATGTACATCTTGGACGAACCCAGCATCGGACTGCATTCAAGGGACACCCAACGACTCATCAAGGTGCTGCGACAATTGCAACAATTGGGCAACACGGTGATGGTGGTGGAGCACGATGAGGAAATCATGCGAGCTGCCGATTACCTCATTGATATTGGTCCTGACGCAGGACGGTTGGGAGGAGAGATTATGTATGCTGGTTGCCCCCCGACACCCGAAGCAAAAGAGCTAACGCAACACTCTCACACAATTGACTATTTGACTGGTAAAGAAAAGATTATCATTCCGAAGAGCAGGAGACCTTGGAACAATTACATCATGGTGAGGAATGCCCGCGCCAACAACCTGAAGGGGATTGATGTGAAGTTCCCGTTGAACGTGATGACCTGTGTGACAGGAGTGTCGGGAAGCGGCAAATCTTCGTTGGTGAGAGACATCCTTTACCTGGCACTGAAGCGTCATCTGGGAGAGAGTGCAGAGAAGCCAGGATTGTTCTCAAAGTTGGAGGGCGACATGAATATGATCAAGCATGTGGACTTCGTCAACCAGAACCCCATCGGCACCTCATCCCGTTCGAATCCTGTGACCTATATCGGCGCATGGGACGAAATTCGCAAGCTCCTGTCCAACCAACAACTGGCGAAGCAGATGGGCTATACACCAGCCTACTTCTCATTCAATGCCGAAGGAGGTCGATGCGAGGAGTGCAAGGGCGAGGGAACCGTGACAGTGGAGATGCAGTTTATGAATGACCTGACGCTGGAGTGTGAAGTTTGTCACGGAAAACGCTTCAAGAGCGACATTTTGGAGGTGAAATACGAGGGGATGAATGCCTACGACATGATGGAGATGACCATCAACCAAGCAGTGGAATTCTTCACCAAGCACAATCAGAAAAGGATTGTGGAGAAGATGAAACCATTGCAAGATGTGGGATTGGGATACATCAAGCTGGGACAACCTTCCTCCACGTTGTCGGGCGGAGAGAACCAGCGCATCAAACTGGCATATTACCTGAGTCAGGAACGAGCCGTCCCCACCCTCTTCATCTTTGACGAGCCCACCACTGGTCTACACTTCCACGACATCCAGAAACTGCTCGACGCCTTCAACGCCCTCATCACGAGAGGACACACCATCCTCATCATCGAGCACAACATGGACATTATCAAATGTGCTGACCACATCATCGACCTCGGTCCCGAGGGAGGACAAGCTGGTGGCAATGTGGTGGTGACAGGCACACCCGAAGAGGTGGCGAAGTGTGCCTACAGCTACACGGGGCAATTCCTGCAAGACAAAATGCTGTGAGTTTTCCGGAAAAAATGTTATAAAATGAAATAATGTGAAAGAAAATTGGCAAGAAATTCTTTTACATTATTTTTTTTACTTACCTTTGTACCCAAACAATACCAAAAACCAATTATTACCTATGAAACTAAGAAAAATCACTTTTGCATGGCTCATTGCCATCGGGCTTTCAGTTTATGCACAAAACCCCATCACAACTGTAACACAAGTTTCGGAAGCTGTGACACTGACTGATGCTGTTGACTACACCATCACGGGCACCGCCCCCTTTGCAACGGCAGGAAGTGTGGACATTCAGAATCCAGATGCTGCAGTCGTGTTCGAAAACATTCGTCCGTCGGAAGTCATTTCGAAATATTTGAAAAAAATTACAGCCAATGGCGTTTCATTGGTCAATAACGACAATGCTCGAGTGAGCATCTACCGTCACGGAGCTATTGTCTTTGCCCACAGTGACACCAAGTATGCTGACGGCACAGCCTTTTATCCCGTGGTGATGTGCAGCGATGACAACTGCACCGACGTCATCGAAGGCTACAACAATACCAGCCGCAACACCATTGGTGCTTGGAAAGACGCAGCTTGTTCGTTTATTCTGAAACGCGGCTACATGTGTACTGTTGCCAACGAATCTGATGGTACAGGATATAGCCATTGCTACATTGCCAATAGTGCCGACCGCAAAATCAGACTCAACAAATACCTGGCAGGCAAGCTCGGCTTCTTCCGTATCTTCCGTTGGCAGTGGCCTACCAAGCTCGGTATGAGTGATGCACGTGATTCAAGACTCCTCAATCTCACGAATTCTTCATGGTTCTACGACTGGGGTGCTGGCACCACTAGCCAGACAGATTACGAATATGTGCCGCAGCGTCACCACGAAGCTGGTGAATCCAATAATAAAGGATACAAGGGAGCCTGGGAGTCATGGGAAAACATCAATGCTTCTGACAACACATGCACACACGTACTGGGACAGAATGAGCCTGACAACACTAGTGGTGAGGGAGAGGTTTTTACCTATGTGACAGAAATCCCCTCCGATGCAAGAGCAAAGCACGGCGACTACCCACTTGTAAATGTTGCCAAGGATTTCCTCTATAGCGGAAAACGTATCGGCACCTTCGCCTGCTGCAATCCCAACACAGGAATGGTTACTGAATACATCAAATGGTGCAAAGAGAACAATATCCGTGTGGATTTCGTTGCCACTCACTATTATATTGGTGGAACTGACCCTGCGGGATGTATTTCACGCCTCAAGGCACTCTACAATGCCACTGGTCTTCCTGTATGGGCAACCGAGTGGAACAATGGTGCCAACTGGTCGGGTGAAGGTGGTTTCAGCACAGATGAAGGTGAGTACACATGGGGCAGCGGCAACGACCAGCAGAAGAATGGCGAATGGCTGAGAGACGTTCTCAAGAGAGCAGACAACGAACCCTGGTTGGAACGTCTTGCTGTATATAATGCAGTAGAGACCAAACGTGAGATATGGACAAACGGTGCTCCAACAAAGGCTGCCGAGGTGCTCTCTACATATAAGTCTGGATTTGCTTACTCTGATGGTAATGAGTACTTCATGCCTTGGACCTACAAAAACCCAGAGAACTTGGCAGTGTCCAAATATAACACCACCACCCAAAAGGTGACACTGACATGGACACACAAAAATTCCAAACAGAGTAATTCCATCCGTGTACAGAGGAAAGAGGGCTCTGGCAGGTATAAGACCATTAGTGATATTGGAATGCGTGGAAACGGCGAACTCACCTTCACCGATGATGTGGAAGGCTTATCGGGTGGCGTGACTTACCAAATCAGCGACATCGACAATGACGGCACCACACGCTATTCTAACGAAGTGACTGTGGACGTGGCTCCTGCAAGGGGAAATGAGAAATACCAATATGGAACAGCGACTATTTCTTCCTATGAGGAAAAGAATATCGAGTTCACCACAAAACTGGATGTGGAAAAATCCACCAACATCTGTATGTTTACTGGTTCCATGACTGAGAATACCGCAGCAATCTGTGCAGGAAACTTAGTAGCAAACAACTATGGGAAGAACTATTTCTCCTATCAGATGGTTCCATGGAAAAATAAAAACGTAACCATTGAAAAAAACGAAGAACTGTCTTTTCTGGCTCTTCCTATGGGCAATTACAAATATGGTGACCTGGATTGCGAAGTGGGATACGTACAATCCAAAACTGCCAAGACCGACAACTGGACGGATGTGACAGAGGTAACCTTCCAGCAAGCTTTCCCAGAGGGTGTTACTCCTATCATCTTGACCGAAATCCGTAAAACTAAAATCACGGATGCCGCTATATGCACAAGGGTGTTTGATGTCACTAATACTGGATTCAAATTTATCATCTACTCTGAGAATGCGGCTAACAAAAAGGTCTCTACGGCACAAACAGTTTGCTACTTCGCCATCACCCCGGGCATAGGCATGATGGATGAAGAGAATCAACTCATCATCGCTGCAGGTATGGGTACAGATGAGGAAATCTATGGTATCACCGCACGTACAAATTCATTATATGCACCCATATATGATGAAAACAGCGGCACCACCAATATGGAGCCGCTCAATCTCTATCAGCCAACAATCCTGACAGCTCTGCAAACGAATAACTATCCAGCTCTTTGTATGCTGCGTCGCACCAATGTCACAAAGAAGGGAAATAATGTCGCATGGACCACAGGATTTAAGACCACACGTATCCTTGATCGTGACTTAAATGTAGGTGACAATGTCATTTCCAAGAACACTTACGATGAAGCATACCGTGACAAGGTGGGTTGGGTAGCATTGGCTCTCTACAAGGAAGGAGGTTCTGCACCTACAGCCATTAAGGATGTTTCTGCCTCTCAGCAGGAAGGAGCATTCCAACCACGTGTAGTGGATGGCCGTGTGTACGTGGACGGAGTGACTTCGTTCAACATCTACAACATTTCAGGAGCGCCATTGGCATCAGATGCTGTGCTCACGCCTGGCATCTATGTGATTCGAGCAAATGGAAAGTCTGTGAAAATTCTTGTAAAATAAAAGCAATATGGCAACACCACACATATCAGCCCCAGAGGGCGCATTCGCCAAGACCGTTCTTATGCCTGGTGACCCCCTAAGAGCAAAGTTTATCGCAGAGACATTCCTGATAAATCCCCAGTTGATTACATCTGTACGCAATGTACTGGGTTACACTGGCACTTACAAGGGAAAGCCTATTTCAGTAATGGCAAGCGGAATGGGCATGCCCAGCATAGGCATCTACTCCTATGAGCTGTTCAAATTCTATGGTGTGGAGAATATTATCCGCATCGGTTCCGCAGGTAGTTATCGCGATTGGCTGAACGTAATGGATGTTACGCTAGCAAAAAGTGCCGTGAGTAATTCCACTTTTGCAAAGGTGCAGGGGGGGGTAACAGATTCATGCATCAAGCCCGATGCAGCATTAAACGCTGCCATTCAACAAAAAGCGAAAGAACTGAACATCGAACTGAAGATGAGCGTTGTGCATTCCAGCGATGTCTTCTACGCTGACCCCTCACAGGGTTCTTGGCAGGACATTGCCGAACGAACGGGCAGCGATTGTGTGGAAATGGAAAGCTTCGCCCTATTCCACAATGCCAACATGCTTAGCAAACGGGCTGCTTGTTTGCTTACCATCAGCGACTCGTTTGTCAGCCACGTGGAACTGACCTCTGAGGAACGCCAAAAGTCCTTCACAGAAATGATGAAGCTAGCATTAGAGACGGCCATTGAATTATGATACGATTAACATCTTGAAGAATATGAAAAAGCTATTACTAACTAACATTTTGATGTTTATGGGAATCTGTGTCTATGCACAGACAGATGTGAGCAACCTGTACATCAAGAATCCTGATTTTGAAATCAATTATCTCACCTACTGGAATGTTTCTGGGATGCAGATGCAGAACAATGCATCATTTGCGAAACATGGAGGCGTGTATGTCGAGAAGTGGGTCAATAAGGAGTCAACAGTTGGTTCTGCCTATATCACCCAAGAAATAAAGAACTTGCCACAAGGTCAATATACTTTGAAGGTGACCGCACAAAACATCCATCAGAATAATCCTTCAGCAGAGCAGACAGGTGCCGTCATTTTTGCAGGAGACAATTCCACCACCGTCACCACTGCAGGAGAATACACATTGGACTTCACTCACAAACATGGTAATATCACTATCGGTTTCAGACTCACCAATGCATCGGGCAACTATTGCTGTTGCGACAATTTCCGTCTTTACAGAAACTGTGACGCCTATGAGGGTGCAGCAGAAGAGGATGCCCGCCTCTACGAAGAGGAACGCGAAGCACTTGCTGAACTATATGCCAATGCAAACGGAGCCTCTCCTATCGTGAAGGGCAGTGATTACATTGCTATCGGCGGCAAGTTCGCCTTAGGTCGTATCACTGTGAAACTCAATGGAGCCAGCAGCATCAAAGAGCGTGGATATTGCTTCTCGAAAAGCAATTCTGAACCCACTGTGATGGACAGCGTCTCTACTTATACTTATTCGCACGAAGGTTTGATTTATGTAATTGAACCGCTCGAACCCGAAACGTTTTATTGGATACGTCCATACGTCATCACTCAAGATAATGTTGTTGCCTATGGTGATCCAAAGTACATCGCAACCCTACCTAAAGCCAGCTGTACCTGGACTTATGGTTACGAGGGAGATGACGAACAGGATGCACGAATCGTTCAAGCCATCAATAACGGCATCGTTAACTATAACGAGTGTACAGCCATTAAGAATTTCACCCTTGCAGGACACTATAAATGGGGAGCAGGAGCAGGAGGTGGAACAGCTCAATGTTCATACGGAGGATACATGGATATCAGCCAAACCGGTGCCTATCAACGCACGGGAACAGTGCAACATGAATTTGCTCATGGTGTAGGGGTAGGAACACGTAAGACTATTTATGGGTATGATGCCATTGGCAGTTGGGATAGCCCTGACGTACATGATTGGCAGTGGAAGGGTCGTCGTGCCAATGACTTCGTTCGTTTCATGGAAAACTCAACAGAAGTGGAAGTGGTTGGAGATGGTACACATGGTTGGGCAAAAAATACCAACGGGCGCACCAACACACTCATCGATTATGGTATCAACGGTGCCAATGAAGACAATAACACACAACTCCTCTATCGTGCCAATGCCATGTTGGTAGAAGCATTTCATGAGGATGGTCTAAATGCGACACAGAGTTACACAAATGGCACACCTTGTTACAGTTATATTTACAATCCAATCAAAAAGTATTACCTGATGAACAAAGATGCTGAACATGGATTGGGTGAAGGCCTACTCTATCAACGTTCCAGCAATGTCTCATGGAAGACATTATTGACAGGAGCCGTCATTGAAGATGACGCTGCTTGGAACATTGAATATGACCCTCACAGCGGACTCTATTCATTCAAGAATGTCTCAAGTGGAGAATATATTTCCCATGCTACTGGAGGATATATGGAAATGAAAAGATTGAAAACAGCACCTGGTAATACAGAAAAATTCCAACTGATGCCTGACCGTACAGACGTAACTTTCAACATAGAGGGACAGACGAAAAAGACGCATGGATACTGGTTTACGTGGGATAACTCGGGTGTGAAATCCATGAATGCAGACAATTACATCAGTCGAAGGGGGTATGGTGCAGTCTCACCTGCAGATTTCGACTACAGCGATGCAGCCACAAAACAGCAATGGATTATCCTCAGCGAGGATGAATTATCTGATTATCAAGAAAAAGCCACCGACATCAAGGAACTTGAATCCGACAACAGTACGGCAAATAGCAAAAAACATATTGTGGGTATCTACACGACAAATGGTATTGAATTGAAAGAACCTCAAAGGGGTATCAACATCATTCAGTACAGCAACGGAGATGTAAAGAAATATTTCATTGAATAAGATGAAACATACACTTTTATCTTGGATGGCATGCGCACTTCTGTGTATGCCATCTTTTGCAGCAAAAAGTATTGAACAATGGCCTGATGGTACAGAAATCAGTGAATGGTTCAGGCAAACCACTCCTGTGGACATCAACACCTTAGGGAAAACATATTGTGTGACAGATTATGGGGTGGTCAATGACGGGAAACTCCACACGACAGAACTGCAGAACCTTATTGACAAGGTGGCGGCTGAAGGGGGAGGTGTGGTCATCATTCCAGAAGGCACCTATATGACTGGTGCCCTCTTTTTCAAGCAAGGGGTGCATCTACATCTTGATTATGGAGCTACTTTGATGGGCAGCAATGACCCCAGCGACTACCCTATTCTCAAGACTCGCATTGAAGGCGAAACCTGCCTTTATTACTCTGCCCTGATCAATGTAGACGGGTTGGATGGGTTCAGTATCTCTGGCAAAGGCACGATTGACGGAAATGGACTTACGTTTTGGAAACACTTTTGGGAACGAAGAAGTTGGAATCCCCAATGCACCAACAAGGATGAGCAACGTCCTAGATTGGTGTATGTGAGCAATTGCAAGAATGTACAAATTGAAGGGGTGCATTTGCAGAACTCCGCTTTCTGGACGACACACATATACAATAGTGAGAACGTAAAACTACTCCGTCTACACATTTATTCACCTGCTCAACCCGTCAAAGCACCCAGTACGGATGCCATCGATTTAGATGTAGTGAAAAATGTGTTAGTGAAGAATTGCTACATGAGTGTGAATGATGATGCTGTCGCTATCAAGGGAGGGAAAGGACCTTATGCCGACTATTGGCGTACGAAATATGAAGGCATTGACATCAACAACTTTCCTGAGATGATAGGAGATGGAGCCAATGAAAACATCCTCATTGAAGATTGCGAGTATGGTTTCTGTCATGGTTGTTTGACCTTGGGCAGCGAATCTGTATATGACCACAACATCATCTTGCGCCGCATCAAGGTGACGGAGGCAAATAATCTGTTGTGGCTCAAAATGCGTCCTGACACACCCCAGTTATATGAATACGTAACGGTCGAAGACATTGAGGGAAATGGGAAGAACTTCCTGCTCGTGGCTCCTTGGACACAGTTCTACGATTTGAAGGGAAGGGAAAGCGTTCCGATGTCGTACAACAACCACATCACGATGCGGAACATCACTTTCGACTGCAGCGTCTTTTTCAACGTGAAACAGAAAGAAGACCAGTATCATCTTAGCAACTTCACTTTTGAAAATCTGACCATCACAGCCAAGAATGCAGATTTCCATCAAGAATATGTAGAAAATTTCACGGTAAAGAACGTGAAAGCCGAAAAAAAGCAGTAACTTTGCATTCCGATTAAACATATAATATATGGATTGGCTTATTGAACTAGTAACAATAGGTGGTGGCGTAGCACACACAGTGATACTGTATGCAGCAGTCATTGCGATTGGCGTATTCCTTGGCAATAAAATAAAGATTCATGGCGTGACCTTAGGAGTAACCTGGATTCTTTTTATTGGTATTTTGGCGGGTGACCTGCTGATGCGTGGAGGAATCCAAGAAAATGCGGCTGTCCTCAATTTCATTCAAGACTTCGGACTCATCTTGTTCGTGTTCAGTATCGGTTTGCAGGTCGGCCCTTCTTTCTTCACTTCCCTGAAGCAAGGAGGTTTGAAAGCGAATGGCATTGCTGCAGGCGTTGTGATGTTGAACATTGTCGTGATGTTATCCATCTATTATGGATTCCGCAATGTCATTCCTGCCATTGACAATCTGCCGATGATGGTGGGTACTTTGTGTGGTGCTGTCACCAATACGCCTGGTCTTGGTGCTGCCAATGCCGCCCTTGAACAAATCAACCAAATTCATCCCTTCGAGGGAGGAGTTCCTGTGATTGCCAACGGTTATGCGTGTGCTTATCCTTTTGCGGTAGTAGGTATCATTTGCAGCATCATCCTCATTCGCATCATCTTCAAGGTGAATTTCCAAAAAGAGGAAGAACACTTTAACAAACGAAACAACAAGGAGGCCGTCAAGCCTCATCTGATGACAGTGAAGGTGTTCAATCCTGCCATTGCGGACAAGAGCATTCTGCAGGTGAGAGGCTTTATCGGACGTGATTTCGTTTGCTCCCGTATGCTCCACAATGGTCATGTGGTGGTGCCCAACAAAGAAACCCTTTTGAATGTAGATGACAAGCTCTATATTGTCTGTGCTGAAGAAGATGCTGCCGCCATCGTTGCTTTCATCGGACCTGAGGTTGAGGTGGAATGGGATGAGCAAGACGTGCCGATGGTTTCCAGAAAACACACCGTCACCAAAGACAACATCAACGGAAAGACGCTGGGCAGCTTGCATCCAAGTTCTATGTATGGCGTAAATGTCACACGACTCTACCGTTCTGGTATCGAATTGTTTGCCAGCCCGAGTCTGATTCTGCAAGTGGGCGACATTCTCACTGTGGTAGGTCCAGAAGATGCCGTGGATCGTTTTGCCAACAGAATTGGTGACAAGCAACAGCAATTGGATAAGCCCAACCTCCTCACCCTTTTCTTGGGTATTCTTGTCGGCATCATCTTTGGTATGTTGCCTATCAGCATTCCTGGTATGTCCATGCCTATCAAGTTAGGTTTAGCAGGTGGTCCTCTCATCATCGCCATCTTGTTGGGTCGCTTTGGCTATAAACTCAAATTGGTGGCATACACCACCAACTCAGCTTCGTTGATGATTCGAGACATCGGTTTGGTACTCTTCCTTGCGAGTGTGGGCATCAAGGCTGGTGGGAACTTCGTCGACACCGTCATCAACGGTGGTATTCACTATGTTTGGACAGGTTTCCTCATCACAATTATTCCTTTGATCATCATGGGAATCTTTGCCCGTGTGAAGTGGCGCATGAACTACTTCTTACTGATGGGTATCATGAGTGGTGCAACAACAGACCCACCAGCATTGGCTTTCAGCACTTCCAACGCCAATAACGGCATCCCCACCGTCGGCTATTCAACGGTGTATCCGCTCTCTATGTTCCTACGCATCATCACGGCACAAGTCATCATCTTACTCTTATGCAGTTAAACATTGACGACATACTTCACACACTCTTGCAGTCAGCAGATTTACCCCTGTTGGCTGCATTTGTGCTGGGTGTACTCGTAGCTCTCAACCCTTGCCAATTGGCCATCAGCATCTCGGCCTTGGCGTATGAATACCGAAATGGGAAGAGACTGATGGACGGTATCATCTACGCATTCGGCAGAACCCTCACCTATACCCTATTAGGATGGATTACGATGTGTCTGATAGGTGGTGGCAGCAACATCGCAGGCCTACAACAAGTACTTTCTCAGGCAGAGGGAATCGTTCCTTATGTGCTGATTGGCATCGGACTCTATCTGATTTTTAGAGCCTTTCACCACCACCATCATGGAGACAATTGTCACAATAGTGGAAGAATCATCAAACGGAATGGTCCGCTCGGCTCGTTGGTATTAGGAATGACGCTTGCTCTCGCCTTTTGTCCAGAAAGCGCCATCTTCTATTTTGGCATGATGATTCCCTTAAGCATCTCCAGCGACATCGGTGCAATGGTTCCGCTCGTCTTTGGATTGGCAGCCAGTATCCCCGTTGTTATCATGGCGTGGCTGATGCACAAAGCGGTGAATGGAGCCGCAAAATTGAGTCATGGGTTTGAGCATTTCCAACAATGGCTCAATGGCATCACTGGTGTACTATTCATCCTCATTGCCATTCTGCTTTTGATGGAGAAATAGGTTTTCTTAGAGTAATTAAACAACTTTAATAGAACAAAATGCCGATAAATGATTTTTTTGTACTACCTTCGCACTAAAATCATTCGACAGATTATCTGAAACACCACAATATGACTGAGGAAGATAGATTTAACGAGCATGAGGAATATACGGGGAGAAGTGCATCACAACTGGTGCGCGAACTGATTCGGCTCATTTTGGTTCTGATATGGAGATTTCTGGTCTGGCTCTTTAAGAAAATCTTGAAGGGACTATTGTGGTGCATGCAGGCAGCAGAAGATGGATGCAAGCGCTTGAATGAATGGTGGCACGACAACAACACCCAAGAGAAGGTTGCCAAAATCAAAGCGTGGCTCAAGCGAGCGGCCCAAACATTCGGTCATTGGTGCATCATCGCTGGCAAAGCAACCCTTCATGGAATTGCTGTTGGAGCAAAAGCCACATGGCACGGAATTAAAGTGGCAACAAAAGCCACCGCCAAGGGTATCGTCATTGCCATCAAAATGACCATTCAGGGCATCATTCACCTGCGCCCTACTATCAAGAAATTAGGACAACTCATCGTCAAAGGCGCTAAGGCGTTCGTTGCCTGGTTGAAACGATGCAAACGGGGCATGAAGCTCTCACGCATCAAGAGGAGACGCCGCTATGAGGCTTTCCGACGGAACGGAGGCGTCAAGGGCTGGATGGTGAGCACGACGCATGATGTACGCAAGAACATCGAGATGTTTATGGAGGAAGACCAAGAGGAAGCCGACCCCGATGCTGTGACGGAAGACGACATCATGGAAGAAGCATTGGAGGAAGGCGCCAACGATGGCAGAAAGTCCATGAAGATTGGAAAATCGTTCATCACGCGTGCCAAGAACTTCATGGATGTAGAATAAAACCAGAAATACCAAAACTTATAAATACAACACAAAATCGTGAAAAAGATTCTTTTCATTCTCCTGCTGCTCATGACCCTTGTTCCCCAGCAAGGTCATGCTGTGCTCAAAGAAAAAGACCTCGGACACACCTTGCACGTGCTGCGTCTTGAACTGTAAAACAAATGGACCAGACAGAAAGAACGGATGAAGATGATGGAGGAGCGTCGCGAGACCCAACACGCAAGACTGATTGACATCACGAAACGATGTGAGACAACGAGCCTCATCCTCTATTCGCAGGGACAGGACTTCACCTTCGATATGGCGTATGCCTGTCAGGAGGCAACCACGTTGTATTATGAATTTCGGAGAAGCACGATTCCGTTTGACCAGATCAAGCAGAACATCGAGTATGAAATCACCAACTACGACAGCCTGATTTACTCCCTGAAACAGATTCCTCCTGCCATTCGCGATGTCAACGAAGAGACGGATTCTGTTGCAGGCGTCCTCAATGGAGAGAAAGCTGCTGCTGAGGGAAAAGATGCATTTTCATTAGATGCCCAAGGAATCAAAGACCGCGCCATGTGTATCGAGTATGCTGAAACGCTTCGAGAAAACATGAAGGTCATTCTGAGAAGACTGGAGAAGGATAACAAATACTACACGGATTTGTACCTCCGTGTGGAACGATTGAATGACTTTGCCCAAAAGAAGTACACAGATTTGCAGCAAAGCATCTTCATCAATCCGGGCACCAATTATATCAAGCTGCTGGCAGGTATTCCGCGTCAGTGGGAGAGAATCAAGGATGACTTCAACACCAAATACAAACCTCTGGAAGAACGTCGCAACGGTCACTTCCAGGAGTATCGATCAGAATGGAGAGGTGGCATCGTCGTCTTTGCCAGCATCTTCATGCTGGTATATATTCTCGGAGGCGTCATCCTGAGTAACGTGATACTCCGCTGGTTGGTTCCCAAACGCTTCCGCACAGAGAAGTTCATGCAAAAGCGTGGCACCCTCATCATCGCACTCGCCGTACTTCTTTTCGCGGTGGCAGTGATGATTGTCCGCACTGTCATCCACCACAATCTGATGTTGATGGCAACGGGGTTGATGATTGAAATGGCGTGGCTGATTGTCGCCATCTATGTTTCTTTGATCATCCGTCTGAAAGGGGAAGAAATCAAGGAAGGTGCCAAAGCTTATGCCCCATTCATCCTCATGTCGATGATTGTCATCTGCTTCCGAATCATCTTGATTCCGAACACACTAGTCAACATCATCTTCCCACCTATTCTGTTAGGGTTCACCATCTGGCAGATCATTGTATTGAAGAAAAGCTGGAAACACATGCCGACGAGCGACGCCATTTATTGTTCCATTTCCCTCGTCACGATGCTCGCATCCTGCATTCTGTCATGGGTGGGCTTCACCCTGATGGCTGTTCAGGTTATCGTATGGTGGACTTTCCAGCTTGCTGCCATCGCCACCATCACCAGCTGCTACGACCTGATGGAAATGTATGAAAACGGCCCTCTTTGCCGACGCATCAAGCGAGCCTACGGAGATGCCGTCAAGGAAGATGAGATTCGTTTCAAGATGAAACGGGGTGACTTCGTAGACCAGACGTGGGTGTATGACTTTGTCAATCGAGCATTCATTCCTGTGTGTGCCGTCTTCTCCATTGTCATCTGCATCTATATGGCAGCAGCCATCTTTGATCTCCGTCATCTCTGCATCACGTGGTTTGTGCATGAGATTCATGTGGAGCGGCTCTTCACCGCGTCCATCTTCAAGTTCTGTATTGTGGCTGCCCTGTTCTTCATTTTCAGATACATCAACTATCTGGTTCGTTCAGCATGGTTCCGCTATCGCAGGAAGAACAAGAACAAGGACTTCAACGCCACGCTGGCCCGCAACATCATCGCCTTGCTGATATGGGCTATCTATATCATCGCTGTGTTCCTGATGCTTCACGTGCCAGGCACTGGTATCGCCATTGTGACGGGTGGTTTGTCAACAGGTATGGGTTTCGCATCCAAGAGTCTGCTGGAAAACTTCTTCTATGGTATCTCACTCATGTCAGGTCGTGTACGTGTGGGCGACTATATCGAATGTGACGGTATGACAGGTAAGGTGGAAAGCATCACCTACCAAAGTACACAAATCACCACACTGGATGGAAGTGTGGTCGCCATCCTCAACTCCGACCTGTTCAGCAAGAATTTCAAGAACCTGACGCGCAACCACCAATACGAGCGTTTGACCGTCCCATTCGGCGTATCTTATGGAACCAATGTGGAAGAAGTTCGACACCTGATTATTGAGGGTATCAAGACCATCTGCAAGAAGACTCCTGACGGCAGAGACATCGTCACCCCCAAGCACCCTATCCTCGTCGCATTTTCCGACTTTGGATCCAGCAGCGTTGACCTGTTACTGGTGGCATGGGTACTCGTTGACCAGAAGATTGCTTTCACAGCGCAAGCCAAAGAAAAAATCTATCAGGTGCTCAACGAAAACAACATCGAGATTCCGTTCCCACAACAAGACATTTATATCAGAAGTATTACCAAATCGGAGCAGAACTGACGTTAAAAAACAAAAAATAGCCCTCTTGTGGTAAAAAAAACGTCAATTGTAGCATATGAACGAAAAAAAAGTATTACTTTTGCCTCGAAACTGAACAAGGGGCTGCCAGAAGGGCGGCTCATCAGTGTGCCAAAACGTATAAAATCTAAAAAATAAATATAATCTATGGAAGTAAAGAAATCTAAAAAAGCAGATCTTGAGGGTACCAAAGGTACGGGACTGCTCATTGGCTACATCGTAGCTCTTGCTGCCATGTTTGCATGCTTCGAGTTCACCACTCGCACGTATGCAGAAACAGATGTTGTGTACTCAACAGTGGCATACGTGTCTGAGGAGGAAGTGATTCCTATCACTCAGCCTATCTTCACTGCTGCGCCACCTCCACCAGCAGAGACCCCTGCTGTGGCTGAAATTCTCGACATCGTGGATAACAACACAGACATCGAAGAGGAAAAAATTGAGACTTCTGAGGATACTCACGAGGCTCAGTCTGGTCCTGTGGCTCACGTATCTGGTCCAGTGGCAGCAGTTACAGGCCCCGTCGTAGAAGATGGTGATGAGAATGACATCTTCGAAGTAGTAGAGCAAAACCCATCCTTCCCTGGTGGTGACAAGGCACTCATGGAGTGGCTCCAGAAGAACCTGAAGTACCCACCTGTAGCACAGGAGAATGGTATCCAAGGTCGTGTATTAGTGCAGTTCGTCGTTAACAAAGACGGTTCTATTGTTGAGCCTAAGGTGATTCGCGCCGTTGACGCATCGCTTGACAAGGAAGCAATGCGCGTCGTACAGCAGATGCCTAAATGGACACCAGGAAGACAGCGTGGTAAGGCTGTGCGTGTACGCTTCACACTCCCAGTCACTTTCCGTCTGCAGTAATCTGACATTCCTTTCATCGTTCGACGACGAGGAAACAACCCAAAAACATGCCGCACACACATTTGCTGTGCGGCTTTTTTGTACAACGCATACACATGATAAACTATATAAATATGTACGCGATAACAGAACTCACCCAGAAAATCAACACCGCCGTAGAGAACATCCAGTATAACACGGAGCCAAAAAACCTCTACGACCCCATCCGATATATCCTTTCTATCGGAGGTAAGCGTATCCGCCCCCTGCTCATGCTGATGGGATACAACCTCTACAAAGACAACGTGGACATCATCCTGAACAATGCGCTGGCTTTGGAGACATACCACAACTTCACGCTGCTGCACGACGATTTGATGGATAAAAGCGACCTGCGACGTGGCAACCCGACCGTACACAAGAAGTGGAACGAGAACACTGCCATCCTCTCAGGTGACACTATGCTCATCATCGCTTATCAGCTTTTCAACAAGGGTGTCCAAAACGAAGACGCATGGACAGCCTTCATTGAAGCAACGCTCGGTGTTTGTGAAGGCCAGCAATACGACATCGACTTTGAGACACGCAACGACGTCACTGAATCAGAATACATGGAAATGATTCGGATGAAGACCTCTCTGTTATTGGGTTATGCACTGAAAATTGGTGCGTTGTTGGGAGGAGCTGACACGGAAGATGTGGACAACCTCTACGCTTTTGGAGAAAAGATGGGACTTGCCTATCAGCTACAAGACGACCTGCTCGATGTATATGGTGATCCGACCAAGTTCCAAAAGAAACTTGGAGGCGACATCGTCGAGAACAAGAAGACCTTCATGCTCATCAATGCCTACCTGCGTGCCGACGATGCACAAAAGGCAGAACTCAACCGCTGGGTGAATGCGAAAGAGTTTGACGCAGAAGAGAAAATCGCCGCCATTACACATATATATAATATATTAGGCATCGACAAACTAGCACAACAAAAGATTGAGGAAATCTTTGCTGACTCGCTCAAGAGTCTCGACCAAGTCAAGGTTCCAGAAGAGAAGAAATCCCAGCTTCGTCTCTTTGCCAATAAATTGATGGGCAGAAAGTATTAAAATGATAGACACCCACGCACATATTGACGGGCCAGAATTTGCCGATGATCTCGAAACCGTTCTCCTAAGGGCAAAGGAAGCTGGTGTGGAAAAAATCTTCGTACCAGGCATCTGTCTGAAGGACACCCCTCACCTACTCAATGTCTGTCAAGCCCATCCCAACTACCTCTACCCTATGATTGGGCTTCATCCCGAAAACATCATGGATGAAGATTCTCATCAAGCCCTTGATCAGCTGGAACGTATGATTGACGAATCGGTCATTGCTATTGGCGAAGTAGGACTTGATTTCTATTGGGATGCCACCTACAAGCAAGAGCAGATCGAAGTGTTTGAGCATCAGATGCAGTGGGCAGAGAAGTACAATCTTCCCCTCATGATTCACTCACGCAATGCTCACCAAGAACTGATGGAAGTGATGGAGCGGCATCGAGCCAGCAACCTTAGTGGTGTGTTCCATTGTTTCACGGGTACGGAAGAGGAGGCACGAGAGCTGCTCACCTTCCCTAACTTCATGCTGGGCATCGGAGGAGTGCTCACTTTCAAAAAATCCACCTTGAGGGAAGTGGTCAAGAATGCAGTTCCATTATCCAGAATTGTGCTTGAGACCGACTCCCCTTACATGGCTCCCGTGCCAAATCGGGGCAAAAGAAATGAAAGCGCATACGTTCGATGCGTGGCAGAGAAACTGGCAGAGATCTACGACACCGATTTTGACAACATTGTGCTTCAAACAACTAAAAATACCCTTAAAGTATTCAAAAAAGTGACTTTTTTCGATAAAAAATGAAAGTTTCCATACTTTTACAATTATTGGTAAGAAAAAAATCATTATTTTTGTCCCGAATTATGGGTTGTCATTCCGTTTCGGCGGAAAAAACATCCCAAAAGTGAGGTTTCATCACCTTGCAACGCCACCAAAATGGAGAAAAGAAGGAGAGATGCTCGAGTGGCTGAAGAGGCACGCCTGGAAAGCGTGTATACGTCAAAAGCGTATCCGGGGTTCGAATCCCCGTCTCTCCGCACAATACAACTTTACCAGAAACAAACAAACAAAATTAAATAAGTTATTAAT
>JAGCDQ010000029.1 GCA_017651245.1 Bacteroidaceae bacterium
AAAATTAAATAAGTTATTAATCTTAAAATTTCAAGACAATGAAAAAAATTTTTGCAATCATTGCATTGATGGGTGTGTTTACATTTGGTATGACACAAACCGCTTCAGCTCAGGACGAAAGTGTAGACACTGCAGCAACTGAGCAGGTAGATTCTGCTGCCGTTGACACAGCAGCCGCTCCAGTCGTTGACGAAGAGCCTGTTGAGTCTGAGCCAGTCGAGACTGGTATGTACAAGGACATCAAGACTAAGTTCATCGAGGGTTCTGCAGGCTTCATGGCACTCGTAGCAATCGCTCTGATCATCGGTCTTGCTTTCTGTATCGAGCGTATCATCTACCTCGCACTCTCTAAGGTGAACACAGTGAAGTTCGTTGAGGACGTTGAGAATGCTCTCATCAACAAGAACGACCTCGAAGGTGCAAAGGCTATCGCACGCGACACTCGCGGTCCTATCGCTTCTATCTTCTATCAGGGTCTCAGCCGTCTGAACGATGGTGCTGATGCTGTTGAGAAGTCAGTTGTGGCATACGGTGCCGTTCAGGCTTCCAAGCTCGAAAGCGGATGCTCTTGGATCACCCTCTTCATCGGTATGGCTCCATCTCTCGGATTCTTGGGAACTGTGATCGGTATGGTGCAGGCATTCGACGACATCCAGGCAGCAGGTGACATTTCTCCAACAGTCGTTGCAGGTGGTATGAAGGTGGCCCTCTTGACTACCATCTTCGGTATCGTCGTTGCCCTTATTCTTCAGATTTTCTACAACTACATTCTTGCTGAAATTGAAGGTCTTACCGCTAAGATGGAAGACTCTACCATTTCTCTCCTTGACATCGTTGCTAAGTACAACAACAAGAAGTAATTAAGGACTTCAGGGCAGCATGCCCAAGAGGAATCTTAATCTCTTCCAAATTAGTCATTAACAATTTAATTAAGGAGAAACAAAATGGATAAAGTACAAGTAATATGCGCACAGGATAAGGTGGAGAAAATCTCCAAGATCGTGCTGTGGAGCCTTATTGGCATCTCACTCGTGGTGATGGCGCTCTTCCTGCTCGTAGGCTACAACACGCCATACGAGGAAAATCCTAAACAAGTAGATCCTCAGTTGACAGACCTCCTGCTCGTGTGGACCTACATCCTCATCTTCGCTACGATTATCATTACCGTTGGTGCAGTCATCTATGGCTTTGTGAACGGTTCTAACAAATCTAAGCACGAAGATAAGGGCATTTCAACCAAGGCAAGCCTCATCGGATGGGGTACCCTCATCGTTGGTGTTGTGGTTGGTCTTATCGTTGGTATTGCCAGCAAGGACGAGGTGATGCTCATCAATGGTAAGGATTGGAATGACCCAACAGACATCATCTTGACAGACACTTCAATGATTGCCATTCTCGTTCTGACGATTGTGACTGTCGTTGTGACTGCCTACAGTATGATTACCAGCAAGAAGTAAGAAACCCTTTAACTCAGAGCAAATATATGGGAAAGAAAAGAAAAATGCCAGGACTGAACACCAGTTCTACAGCCGACATCTCATTCATGTTGCTCATCTTCTTCCTTGTCACTACCTCAATGGACACCGACCAGGGTCTGGCACGTACGCTGCCTAAGCCACCTGAGGATGACCAGCTGAACAACGAAATCAAGGTGAAGGAACGTAACATCTTGAACATTCGTATCAACAAGGACAACTACCTCCTCATCGGCGACGACTACGCTTCGCTGGCAGACGTGAAGGAGAGAGCTAAGGAGTTTATCAAGAACGAGGACAACAAGCCCAACCTGCCTGAACTCAAGCCTAAGAAAATCAAGGGACTTGGCAACAAGACGATGATGGTGACAGAAAACCACGTCATCTCAGTTCAGACAGACCGCGGTACTTCCTATGGAGTTTATTTCGCTGTGCAGGATGCATTGGTATCGGCTTACAACGAACTTCGTGACGAGTTGGCCAAAGAAGAGTTTGGCTATAAGTACGAGTTCCTGACCGCTGACCAGCAGAAAGCCATCCGCGAGGTGTATCCACAGAAGATATCTGAGGCTGAACCTAAGAAATATGGAGGACAATAATTATGAGCAGATTTAACAAAGGCGGAGGCAGAGAAATGCCTGAGATGAACACCTCATCTCTTCCTGACTTGATCTTCACCATCCTGTTCTTCTTCATGATGGTTACCACCATGCGTGAGGTGACACTCCAGGTGAGGTTCGAGAAGCCAGTCGGTACTCAGCTTGAGAAATTGGCTCGTAAGTCCAGTACATCTTTCATCTACATTGGTCAGCCCACTGAGCAGCTGAAAGGTCAGTATGGTACGTCACATCGTATCCAGCTGAACGACAGAATTTGCGAGGCTAATCAGGTTTACGACTTCGTGATGGAAGAGCGTGGTGAATTGGCAGAAGCAGACAAGCCGTTCTACACTGTTTCAGTCAAGGCAGACCACAACACTCCAATGGGTATCATCACCGATGTGAAGCAGGTGCTGCGTAAGGCATACGCCCTCAAGATGATGTACTCGGCTAACAAACAGCAGAATTAATCCAACAAATCATCATAAAAAGAGCGACCCACACCCCGTGAGTCGCTCTTTTTTTGTATATTTGCACACAGATATATAACCCGCTCACAAAATACACGTCGATGAATCTCATCCAACTCATGCGCAAGCTTGCGCCCTACGTTCGTCCTTACAAATGGCTGGTGGTCGCCACTCTGTTGCTTACCCTCATCGGTTCACTCATCGCACAGGTGAACGCCATCGTACTTGACCGTACCGTCGATGCTATCAACGCGCTCGTCGTGCCTGAAGGTTTCGAGTGGAGCAAGGCAGCCAACATTCTCACCATCATCAGCATCGTGCTGCTCGGCAAGGAGGTGCTGGCAGCCATCATCCGCTATGCCCAGAACTATTTCGGCGAGCGAATGCGCATCTTCGTGAGTAAAGACCTCTCTCAAGCCGTCGTGGATAGGATTCTCAGCTACCGCATGGCGTTCTTCTCCCGTTCGGGCAACGAGACAGGACGTTTGCAAACCCGCATCGACCAAGGCGTCAGTTCCCTCTCTGCCACCGTGCAGAACGTCTTCATCAACTTGTTGCCCATGCTCACCAGTGCCCTCTTGGCACTCATCCTCATGTTCTCCGCTAACGTGTATGTGGGACTCACTGCCCTACTCATCGTGCCCATCTACATCTGGCTTGCTTTGGCACAGGCACGCCGCCTCAAGGGTTGGCGTTCCAACATGCGACACTTCCGCGAGACGAAGAGTTCCGGATTGGTGGGCATCATCGAGAGTATGAACGTCATCAAGTCCTTCAACCGCGAGAACATCGAGAGTCAGAAGCAATGGGACATCCAGACGCAGTTCACCGACAACCAGATGCTCGTCCGCAAGACTTCCTTCCGATTCGACGGCATGAAGAGCCTCGTGCAGCAGGTCGGCACCGTGCTCATCATCATCCTCACCGCCTACCTCGTCCTCATCGAATATCCAGGCATGAGCATCGGTAAAATCATGTACCACGTCATGCTCTTCGCCAACGTCACAGCCCCCATCACCCAGTTGCAGTTCATCTTCGACTCCCTCAACGATGCCCTCATCTATGCCGAAGGCTTCTTCGACATCCTCGATGCCAAAGACGAGAAAGAGCCAACGGGCACTTATCGCCCCGAGCAGGTGAGAGGAGAGTTTGAGATGCGCGGCGTCGATTTCACCTACCCTAACGGCACCAAGGCACTCCACGACATCAACATGACCATCAAGAGCGGCGAAATCACTGCCCTTGTCGGACTCTCAGGTGCCGGCAAATCCACCATCGTCAACCTCTTGGACAAGTTCTACGAACCCGACTGTGGCAGCATCCTGCTGGATGGCGTTGACCTGCGCGACTACGACACCCAGTTCCTGCGCGACCACATCGGACTCGTCCTTCAGAAGAACCACATCTTCGAAGGCACCATCGAGGAGAACATCCGCTACGGCAAGCCCGAAGCCACGGAGGAAGAAGTGATAGAAGCCGCTCGGAAGGCCTTCATCTACGACCAAGTGATGAAACTGCCCAAGGGCATGCAGAGCCAAGCCACCGCCCTTTCAGGCGGACAGCAGCAGCGCATCGCCATTGCCCGAATGTTCCTCAAGAATCCCCCCATCATTTTCCTCGACGAACCCACCGCCAGCCTCGATGCCGTCGCCACCGAGCAGATCAAAGCCAGCATCGACGCCATCAAGCGCGACCGCACCGTCATCATCATCAGCCACAGCATCAGCCAGATCATCGATTCCGATATGGTCTATGCCCTGCAAGACGGACGCGTGCAGCAATCAGGCAACCCCGACGAACTCTATCAGAAAGGTGGTGTCTATAAAGACATTGTCGATGCCTCAGCCCGCAGCCTCAACATCGACAAACTTGCCCACACACTCAACAGGTGAATATAACAAAAAGACAATAGTATCATCAATAGCATCCGTGTAGCGATATTGCTGCGCGGGTGATGTTTTTGGGGGATTTTTTGTGGTATTTGGGAAAAAAGTTTGGTTTTAACAATTATATTCGTAATTTTGCACCACTTATCATCACATACATATATTTAATAACCAATACTATGAAAAAGTATTTTTATACCATTAATGTTTGGATGCTCTTTGTGAGCATGATTTTAGTGGCTTCCTGTTCGGATGATGACAATGTCGCCAACAACTCGCGGGGAGGAATAACAGAGTTCTACAACCCGACCGTCAACAAAATGATTGATGAGAACATAGCCTTGGTGAGGCAAAACGGCTATGCTAAGCTGGTGATTCCCGCCTCGCTCTATCCGAAAGACATGGTCAAGTTGCCTGCTACCGACATGGAGACGATGGACATCGTGCTCGATCATGGCTACACCGTTTTCGTGAACGGTGGTGCCGTGCGCGACTGTGTGCTGGGCAAGGAACTCCACGACGTGGACTTCTCCACCGATGCCACTCCTGATGAACTGGTGGAAGTGGTGCCCAACTCGCACAAGACGCAGGCTGGCAACATCACCATCGCCCAGGCTGAGCACGAGGGTGGCATCCGCACCGACATGGTGCCCTATCAAGGCATGGACATACGCCTGAAGGGGCTGCCCGGTATTCCTGATAGCGAATACTTCGGTCAGGAGTACAGCAAGAACCTGATTGACGACTCTTTCAGCCGCGACCTGACCATCAACTCCCTCTACTATGACTACAAGACAGGCGAAATCATCGACTATCACGGTGGTTTGTATGATTTGCGCGAGCACATCATCCGCACGCCTGTTGAGCCGAATTTGGCTTTCACCATTGACCCACAGTCCATGCTCCGTGCCGTCCGCTTTGCTGCACGCTATGACTTCAAGGTTGAGGAGAACACAGCCCAAGCCATCAGGGATAACCTGACCAAGGTCGAGGAGATTAAGCCTGCGCTCCGTCGTTTTGTGGTGATGAAGGGCTTCTGCGACAAATGTGCCTTCCGCACCTATCAGTACAACGTGGAATATGGTGTCCTGGGCTACCTTGCTCCGATGCTGAAAGACTATATCGGCAATGCTGAGTATGAGGACTACCTAAAGAGCGTGTTCGACTATGTAGATGCACAGAAAGGCATGACTGCCGACCTCGCTTATTGCATCCTCTTCATGCCTCCTGTGATGAAGGAACTCGGCGACAAGGAGCCAACCGTGGAGAACATCACGGCTGCCTTCGACAAACTGGAGCAGGAAAGTGGGCAAGACAAGCTCTTCTGGTTGGAGGACTACGCTTCACGAAGAAAGACCCGATGCTCATCTGGAGAAACTACCGTGCGATGATTGACGATGCCACCCTCGAGGATGCAGCGTTGGTAAGCAACATCAGAAAAGAATTCACCTTCAAGAGCAGCTTGTTGTTGCTCAATGCGATGGCTCAACGTGATGCCAGCCTGAAGAAATATGCTGACGAGTGGAACAAGGAAAAACCTTCTGCTACCGACCTCACATCGATGGAGAACAAATACACTGCCACAGACGGTGAGACCCTGACTGGCACTACGGAATACACATTGATCATCCCTGACGGAGCAACAGTGACACTGGAGAATGTCGGTATCATGAATAAAATTGAGTGTAGAGGTGACGCCAAGATCATCCTCGCAAAAGGCTCAACCAACATTATCACCAACGACGAGGGTTACGGCAGTGCGATTTATACTACAGCCGACAAGACGCTGACCATCAGCGGCGAAGGTACTCTGTACGCTTTTGGCGGTCAGGAAGGTGCCGGCATTGGCGGCAATGGCGACATCGTGATTGAGAATGGTACGATCATTGCCTATGGTGGCGAGTTTGGTGCTGGCATCGGCAGTGAGATGTTCTCTCTCTGTGGCAACATTACCATCAGCGGTGGTCAGGTCGTTGCTGTCGGCGGAACACAATCTGCTGGTATCGGTAGTGGTCAGGACGGAGAATGCGGCAACATCCTCATCAAGAGCACTGTCACCAAAGTCGCTGTCAAAGCTGGTGAAGAATGTGATGTCCACATCGGTGCTGGTGTGGGTGGCAATGTCGGTACAGTGACGATTGAAGACAACTCAAAGGTCATCTACAACGCTGAGAGTCTCTAACACGGACACTACCTCGCATTGGCACGATGATGGTCGATTCTAAAAATAGTATTTGTATGAGATATTTAGTCATCAACCTACAGGCGGCAATGTTGTTTGTCGCCTGTATGCTTTTAGGTTCTTGCAGCGACAAGGACAACAATGGGAATGAACAGTCTGCGGGGAGCAACAAGAGCATCGTCATCCTTTTTGAGAGCGATTCGCATTGTGAGCTTTCCGGTTATCCGAAACTTGCAGGACTGCGTGATGCCATCAACCGTAGTGACACGGCTTGGGCTGGAGTGGTCTGCTGTGGTGACTTCATGCAGGGAGGTGGCGCTGGCTCCATTTCCCAAGGTGCTTATGTCATCGATGTGATGAAGTCCGTGGGCTACGATGCCGTCACTTTGGGCAACCACGAATTTGAGTATGGTGGTCCGAATGTGATGACGCAGCTCCAGCAGTTGGGTGCGCCTGTGGTCTGTGCCAACTTCTTCATGCATGGAGCTTCTGCCCCTGTCTATCCTGCCTACACCATCCATCAATACGGCGGCAAGCGTGTGGCTTTCATCGGTGTCCTGACACCAGAGACCATCGAGACCCAGAAGTTTGCATTCTACGACAGCGAGGGCAAGCAGCTCTACGACCTGCCGGGCGAAGGATTGATGGACTTGGTGCAGCAGACCATCAACGACGTGCGTTCCCAAGGTGCCGACTATGTGGTGGTGCTGTCCCATATGGGCGAACGCTCGAATATGGCACTCACCTCTCACGACCTAATCAAGGGGACGCGCGGCATCGACGCAGTGCTCGACGGACACACCCACTCTTCGATTGCGCATGAATGGGTGGAGAATCTCGACGGAAAGCCTGTGCTGGTAGCTCAGACGGGCAACAAGTTCAAGCATATTGGCAAACTGGTGATTCAGAGCAACGGTGAGTTATCGACTTCGCTCCTGCCGACAGAGGAAATTATGGAGGTGAGCGCTTCTGTAACGCAAGCTGTGGAAAAGGTGCAAGCGAAGGTGCAAGAGCTGGCGAGCGTCGTGGTCTGTCATAGTGACTACGCGCTGATTGCCCAGGATACCAACAAAAACACCCTCTCGACCCTTCAAGAGACAAGCATCGGTGACCTGACGGCAGATGCCTTCCTGCATTTCTACGATGAGGCAGACATCGCCATCCATACAGGCTCCTCGCTTTCTGTGGGTCTGCCAGCAGGTGACATCAAGAAGCAGGACCTGATGAACATGGTGCCTTTCGAAGATCAGATGTATCTCATCGAGGTGAAGGGTGAACTGCTTGTGAACACTCTGGCGGGCTGCACGAAGAACCTTCCAAGCTTTTGTGGACACTTCCCCCAGTGTTCGGGGATAAAGTACACGGTGCATCAGAAAAGCCATACAGTGACCGACGTGATGGTGCTTGACCGCGAAAGCGGCAATTACCAGCCATTGGACTTGGAGAAGAACTACAAGGTGTCGCTGGGCGTGTTCTATTCCAGCCTCGGCTTCCTCGGTATGTTGAAGGATTGCAAGGTCATCGCGTTCGATTCCAGAACCACCCGTGATGCGATTGAGCAGTACTTGACCAAAGACCTCAATGGTCAGTTGGGCGATGCCTATCAGCAACCCCAAGGACGTGTCACGATTATGGATGATTAAAAAACGAAAGGCCCTCCCTACGGAGAGCCTTTCTTTTTGTTGTCCCATCCAGGATGGTTCCATCCATCAATTCCAGAAAGAGGCGAATTGGGTGAGTGAAGAATCACTCTTGACGTAGCCATTCAGCAGGAGTTTAGCCTGCTTGTAGAGAGCGTTCGCCTTGATGGTCTGTACCCTGTTTGCATCAGCCAGCGTGGCATCGTCCGTCATCTGCTTGTACAGATACCAGATGGTCATCGTCTCCGTCTTGGTGCCAGAGTAGTCATCCAATTCGAAGAGGGCTTTCTGTCCGCTCTCGCTCTCCAGATTGTCCCACAGCGCTGTGATGTTCTCCAAAGTAGGTTCTTTTGTGCCGAGGTTGTCTTCAATGCAGGGCAGGAAGATGGCAGCGATGGCAAGAGAAATCTTCTTGTTCTTCTGCTCGTCAAGATAGTCGAGGGCAGCGGTGAGGGGACCCTCATAGTTCTTTTTGCGCAGATAGTCTTTCAACATGAGGGCGAAGTGGTCCAGAATGCCATATTTGAGATAATATTGATAGGTGCGCGAGCCACAGCCGTCGGTGAATCCTTTCGTCACATAGAAGTTTGCCAGTCCCGTTCCCAACTCGTCGCAATAGTGCATGTGGTCGGTGATGGCCTTGGTCGTTTCCTGGTCGATGTCGAAGCCATAGCGAGCAGCAAAACGCACGGTGCGGAGGAGTGCCGAAGGATTGATGGGGAACATGATGTTGGCATCATAGACAGTGCGGATGATGTGTTCGCGCAAATCGTGCAGACCGCCGTGATAGTCGATGATATTGCCTGTCTGGAAATCGTAGTACACAGCGTTGATGGTCAGGTCGCGGCTGTAGCTGTCGTCCAGCAGACTGTTGCTGTAGGTCTGTCCAAAGGCAGCATCCAATGGGATGCCTTTCTTTCCCTCCAGACGGCTGTCGACACCCTTGATGGGCACGATGTCGGTCCAGTCACCATTGTCGTGTAATGCCTGTGCGATGTCACCGCCACCCGTCGTGGAAACGCGTACCTCATAGCTCGTGAGCTGTTCCTTCACCTGCTGGGGTGTGGCGTTGGTGGAGAAGTCCACATCGTGCACAGATGTGCCGAGAACGCAGTCACGCACGGCTCCACCATTGACGTAGGTCTTGAAGCCCAACCCATTCATGGCGGTCATCACGTCCTTATGGTATTGTGGAAACTGGATAAGGCTGGGGTCGTACATCGATGCGGGTATCACCAGTTCGGCATAGCCGTTCTGCATCACGAGGGCATAGTTTTCATCAATCAGCTTGTTCACCTCGTTGGAGAAAAAGGAAGCGGATGCCGACTGTGGGTTCGTCCAGAAGTCCACATAAGACTGCAGGGTGCTGTCCATCGTGGCACGAGCTTTCAGGAAGCGGAGAGCCTCAGCGTAGTGGCTGTTCTCCTTCACCTTGCTGATCACCTCACTGCTCCTGTAGGAGTCGCTGGTCATCAGCTGTTGCAGCGTCCACACATCATTAATATATGGCAGGGCGTAGCTGTAGTCGCCATACGACACTTTCTCGAATCTCAGTGCGGCAGCATTGTCTTGGTCGATAGCATTCAGGATGTCGCTCACCGACAGCTGTGTGTTGGCAGCTGACTCAGCAGCAAATCGAGGCCAGAAGATGGCGGCATAACTGAGCGCCATATCCGCTTTACCCTCCTTGTCGAATGCATCGAGCATACCCAGCACGAAGTCGTCGTAGGCAGGCGTGTGCAGATAGTCCTTCATCGAAGTGTAGAGGAAGTCGGTCACCTTGTAGTAGTCTATCAGTTTAAAGAATCGCTTCGCAAAACCGCCGTCAAATCCGCTGACGGTCTGATAGACGGCATTGTTCACGTCAATCTCTTTCAGCACATCCCAATGATTCTTCAGCGCCTGATCCAGCTCGCTGTCCATCTTAAAGTCATACTTCGCAGCAAAGCGAGAAGCACGGAAGAACTTACGTGCATCTTGGGACACCGACAAGTCGGCATCGAACACCGTTCTAACGATACCTTCGCGCAAGTCGTGCAGACCGCCGTGATAGTCGATGATGTCGCCTGTGGCATAATCGTAATACATCGCGTTGAACGTGTAGTCGCGGCTATAGGTGTCCTCCAGAAGGTCGGTGCAATAAGGCGAGTTGGGGAACTTCGTGACAGGCACGTCAGCCTGTCCGCTCAGTTCTGGGAAGATAGAGAACATCGGAGCGATGTCGGTCTCAAGCTCATCGCCGTGATACGCCTTTGCCACCCAGATATCGCGGAAGGCATTGAAGGATTCGGCATGCGGCAGCACGTCCTTGATTTTCATGATATCGGCATCGGTGGTGAAGTCCACATCGTGAGCCTCCTTGCCCATGATGGCGTCGCGCACCGTTCCACCATTCACATAGACCTTATAGCCAGCCTTCACCATCGCCTCCATATCGCTGGTGGCATTGGCTGGGAATTTGAACATAGCCTTCGAGTACATCGAAGCGGGAATCACCAACTTGGCATATCCCTTCTGTTTCACCTCTGCATAGTTTTCGTCAATCAGCCGGTTAACATCTGTCGAAAAAAACTCAGTCTTTGAACCCTGATTGGTGGCAGTATCGTCGTCGCTACAAGCCACGAACGTCATAGCGCTGCATAGCAAGGCAGCAACCAACATCCAATTAAAAAACTTTTTCATAGTTGTATATCAGTTTGTTTTACGTTGTTTGGAAACAGTGCAAATGTACATAATTATTTTACGCCGACAAATTGTTCTCTTCATTTTTTCCAACTTTCCCTAAAAAAACTTAATTTGGGAAGATAATCGTCACAGAAGATGAGGATTTCTCCTTCTCCAACTGATGGGTGTCGGAAGAATTTTGTATCTTTGCACACAAAAGAAAAAACATCCAAAGACAATGAAACAATATCTTGACTTGCTCGACCGCATCCTGAAGGAAGGAGTGCAGAAGGGCGACCGCACAGGCACTGGCACCTTGTCGGTGTTTGGCAACCAGATGAGATTCAACCTGCAGGAAGGGTTTCCCATGCTGACCACGAAGAAGCTGCACCTGAAGTCCATCATCTACGAACTCCTGTGGTTCCTGCAGGGCAACACGAATGCGAAGTGGTTGCAGGACAGAGGCGTGCGCATCTGGAACGAATGGGCAGACGAAGACGGCAACCTCGGACACATCTACGGCTATCAATGGCGCAGCTGGCCCGACTACAACGGCGGACACATCGACCAGATCAGCGAGGTGATTGACCAGATCAAGAACAACCCCAATTCGCGCCGCCTGATTGTCTCAGCTTGGAACGTGGCAGACATCGACAACATGAACCTGCCACCCTGCCACATCCTCTTCCAGTTCTATGTGGCTGACGGGAAACTGAGTTGCCAGCTCTATCAACGCAGTGCAGACACCTTCCTGGGCGTGCCGTTCAACATCGCATCCTATGCCCTGCTGACCATGATGGTGGCTCAGGTGTGCGACCTCCAGCCAGGCGATTTCGTCTATACCACAGGCGACACCCACCTGTATCTCGACCATCTGGAACAAGCCAAGTTGCAGCTCACCCGCGAGCCTCGCAAGTTGCCAAAGATGCACATCAACCCCAACGTGAAGAGCATCTTCGACTTCCAGTATGAGGACTTCGAACTCACGGATTACGACCCACACCCACACATCAAAGCAACCGTGTCAGTATAACTTATCATTCTTTCAACTTTCACTTCTAAGATGTTATCCATCATTGTAGCAATAGCAGAGAACAGGGCGATTGGTTTTGAGAACAAGCTGATCTATTGGTTGCCCAACGACCTGAAGCGCTTCAAGGCACTCACCACAGGCAACACCATCATCATGGGCAGACGCACCTTCGAGAGCCTGCCCAAGGGTGCCCTACCCAATCGCCGCAACATCGTGCTGTCACGCAAGGGAAAGGCAGAGGACTTCCCAGGTGCCGAACTCTTCCCCACCCTCGACGCCGCCCTCGCAGCCTGCGAAGGAGAAGTCTATATCATTGGCGGGGCATCGGTGTACAAAGAGGCATTGCCCAAGGCAGACCGCCTCTGCCTCACCTACATCTACGACACCCCCGAACAAGCCGACACCTTCTTCCCTGAAATCAACGAGGAAGAATGGACAGAAACCTTCCGCGAAGAGCACGAGGCAGACGAGAAGCACGCCTATCGATATGCATTCGTGAATCTGGAACGGAAAAAGGGCGTCCTCCAATAACCCTGCCTTATTAATCAATAAGGATCCCTTATTGGAAAATAACCCTGCCTTATAAAAAAATAAACGTGCCTTATCGGAAAGCAAAGTTCCTGACAACTTGATAGTGTCCATTTTTGGACAGTGAGTGTCCAGAAATGGACACTCTTTTTGATTTGAGCCATTGGGAACCAACAAGTTAGAATTCAGGCATGTGTTTTGTTCCAAAGGAGAGCATCATTAATCATAAAAAATATGAAGAAAAGAACATTGATTTTGATGATGGTGTGCCTCCTGACACAAATGGGACATGCCGAAGGGGACACTCTCCGACTGAACCTCGACGACTGCATCCTGATGGCGCGACAGCGGAGTGTGGAGGCAACGGTGGCGCTGGGCGAACTGAAGTCTGCCTATTGGGCATGGCGCAGTTACAAGGCAGATCTGTTGCCCGAGGTGTCGCTGTCGGCGAGTGTGCCGACCTACAACAAGCGGTACAGCACTTATCAGCGCGAGGATGGCACCCACTCGTATGTGAGAAACGACTACATGGAACTGGATGGTTCGCTGCATATAAGCCAGAAGATTGGACTTACGGGCGGTACGCTGTCGATGGAGTCTTCGCTGGATTGGCTGCGCCAGATGAGCGGCGTTACTTCAGGCAGCAAGAATCAGTTCATGAGCATGCCCATTGCCTTGACACTAAGCCAACCCCTGTTTGGGGTGAACACGGTGAAGTGGGACAAACGCATTGAACCCCTGCGCTATCGGGAGGCGAAGGCTTCGTTCCTCACGGCAACAGAACAGGTGGCAATGCGCGCCATCAACCTCTTCTTCGACCTCCTGTTGGCAAATGAGAACGTGAATATTGCCGAGCAGAACCTACAGAATGCCGAGAAGCTCTACGAGGTGGCGAAAGCAAAGCGCGAGATGGGCAGCATCAGCCAGAATGATGTCCTGCAAATGCGCCTGCAAATGCTGAACGCACAGTCGGCACTCACCAATGTAGAGAGACATCGGAAGGCAAGGATGTTTGAACTGAAATCCTTTCTCGATGTGGAGGAGGACATTGTGCCCATCGTGCCCGACAACATCCCCGAAGTGACACTGATATATGACAATGTGCTCAACCACGCTTTGGAGAATAACGCCTTCGCCACCACCATGCGACGTCGTCAACTGCAGGCAGACGAGTCGGTGGCATTCGCTAAGGGCAACCTACGGAGTGTGACCCTCTATGCACAAGTGGGTTACACGGGCACTGCCTCCCGGATGAACGACGCCTACCGCGACCTGCTCAGTAAGGAAGTGGTGCAGGTGGGTGTGTCGTTGCCCTTGCTCGATTGGGGTAAACGGCGTGGACAGGTGAAGGTGGCAGAGAGTAACCGCGAAATCGTGCGCAACCAGATCCGTCAGCAGTCACAGGAATTTCGTCAGGACCTCTTCGTACTGACCGAACAGTTCAACCACCAGCGCCAGCAGCTGCGCATCGCTGAAGAGGCGGACACCATTGCCCGAAGCCGTTACCACACCAACGTGGAGACCTTCAAGATTGGCACCATCTCCACCCTCGAACTCTCCGATGCCCAAACCGCCAAGGATGTGGCGCGGCAGAACCGAATCTCGCAACTCTTCAATTACTGGTATTATTATTATCAGATACGTTCCATCACCTTATGGGACTTCGAGAACAACCGAAACATTGACGTGGATTTTGAAAAACTGATCAAATGAAAACAGATAATCAAACGATGGACAGAGCCATTCCTGTCAGCGTGCAACGCAAAAGAAGAATGGTGAGAATCGGGAAATATGTCCTCATTGTCGCAGTCATCCTGGGAATAGCCACTTGGCTGGGCATACTGATGATGACCTCGGTGGATAAGAAAAGCCTCATCGTATCGGAAGTGGATCGGGGCACGATTGATGTGAGCATCACAGCCACAGGCAAGGTGGTGCCAGCCTTCGAGGAAGTCATCATTTCGCCCATCAGTGCACAGATACTTGAGGTCTATGCCCACAGTGGTGATACAGTGGATGTGGGTACGCCTCTCCTGCGGCTTGACCTCCAATCGGCTCAGGACAACTACTCGAAAGCCCTGGACGAACGGGAGATTCGTCAGCAGCAACTCGTACAGCTCACCACCAACACTGAAACCCAACTCAGCGACCGACGCATGCAGATAGAAGTAGAGGAGATGAAACTGGGGCAGCTGGAGGCACAACTGCGCAATGAGCAGTATCTGGATAGCCTCGGTTCAGGCACCAAAGACCGTGTGCGTCAAGCAGAAATCACCCTGCGCACGGCACAGATGCAACTTCGTCAACTCAAACAGCAATACCAAAACGAAGTGCGTGTACGCCAAGCAGACCTCCGTATGAAGCAGCTTCAGGACGGCATTGCCGACAAGGGACTCTCCGAAACCCGTCGCACCCTCGATGGTGCCAATATTCGTTCGCCTCGCAAGGCAACCCTCACTTACATTTGTTCCGAGATCGGCAGTATCGTCGGACAAGGCAGCAAAGTGGCTGTCATCAGCGACCTCACCCACTTCAAGGTGGATTGTGAAATCTCCGACACCTATTCCGACCGTGTGGTGGCAGGTGGCAGGGTGCTCGTCAAGGTAGGCAAGGAACGTCTCTTTGGCATCATCAGCACCGTCACACCTCTCAGCCAAAATGGTGTCATCACCTTCACCGTCACAATGGACAACCCCAGCCATCCCAAACTACGCTCAGGTTTGAAAGTGGAAGTCTTTGTCATCACCAGCATCAAGGAAGAAGTGCTGCGCATCCGCAACGGCTCTTACTATACAGGTGCAGGCGACTACACATTGTTTATCCTTAAAGACGCCAACACCCTCGTGCCTCGTACCGTCCGTTTGGGCGAATGCAACTACGACTACGTGGAAGTGATCAACGGATTGGAAAAAGGTGATAGCGTGGTGATTAGTGACATGCAAAAGTTCAAAGGAAAAGAAAAGATAAGGATGAATGAATAAAACTCCCAACTTTTTCATACCTTTGCAAAAAATATACAAATATGATTCTGATTGTTGACGACGATAGAGCCATCCGTGTGGCACTGACCCTGCTGCTGGAACGCAACAACTACGAAGTGATGCGTGCTGAAAATCCAGCAGAAGCAATGGAGGTGGTACGCAACCATCCCGACTTGGAACTGGTGCTGATGGACATGAACTATACCCTTGCCACCGATGGCGAAGAGGGACTCACCCTGCTGAAACAAGTAAAGGTGTTCCGACCCGATGTACCCGTCATCCTCATGACTGCATGGGGCACCATCGATCTGGCTGTTCAGGGAATGCGTAACGGAGCTTTCGATTTCATCACGAAGCCCTGGGACAATGGGGTGCTGATGGATAGAATAGAAACGGCAATCGCATTGAGTGCCCCCCAGCCCCCGAAGGGGGAGGGCTATCGCGATGTACCTAATGGGAGTAATGACCAACACGGCGGATGCCCTCCCCCTTCGGGGGCTGGGGGGCTCATTGGCCGCTCCTCTTCTTTCCTTTCCGTCCTCGCCACAGCCCAACATGTGGCACAAACCAATGCACCGGTGCTCATCACGGGTGAGTCGGGTACGGGTAAGGAACTCGTTGCTCAGTTCATCCACGAGCAGAGCCGAAGGAATGGGAAACCCTTTGTGAAGGTGAACCTCGGTGGCATTTCGACTTCCCTGTTTGAAAGCGAGATGTTTGGACATAAGAAGGGAAGCTTCACCGATGCCAAAAACGACCGAACGGGGCGTTTCGAACTGGCAAAGGGAGGTACTATTTTCCTCGATGAGATTGGTGAGTTGGAACTGGCGAGTCAGGTGAAACTGCTGCGTGTGCTGCAAGACCAGACCTACGAGGTGTTGGGCGACAGCGTGACACGACGGGCTGATGTGCGTGTGGTATGTGCCACCAATGCCGACCTCCGTCAGATGGTCAACGACAAGACCTTCCGCGAAGACCTCTTCTATCGCATCAACATCATCCACCTGCAACTAGCACCCTTGCGTGAACGGAAAGAGGATATTCCCCTGTTGGTTGAGCACTTTATCCGTCAAACCTGTGCTGCCAACGGATTTCCACCCGCTTCGGCATCCAACGAAGCTATTCAGTATCTCCAGACTTTACCCTTCCCTGGGAATATCAGAGAGTTGAAGAACTTGGTGGAAAGGACAATGCTGATGAGTTCCCCAGCTCCCCAAGGGGAAGAAAAGGTGTTAGCAGCCAATGATTTCAAGGCTGCCTATCAACCTTCAGAACACGAAACATCGCGACAGCCCATTCCCTTTGGGGGGCAGAGGGCTACGCTTGAAGAAATAGAACGTGCCTCCATCGCTGCTGCCATTGCGAAACATAACGGTAATCTCTCGCTGGTGGCCAAGGAACTGGGCATCAGTCGTGGAGCACTCTATCGTAAGATAGAAAAACATGGACTGTAAGAGTTTAGAGTTTAGAGTTTAGAGAATAGAGATGAAGATACGATATTACTTTTTCCTACTTGCCCTCATCATCATGGGTGTGTTTGCCGCCCTGATGCGGTTGACGTTCAGCGTCTATCCCGTCATCTTCTATGTGGCGGAAGGGGTGCTGGTGCTGGTGATAGGCTATCTCATCTTCTTCTATCGAAAGGTCATACGTCCCATCGACACGTTGACCAGCGGTATGGAACTCCTGCGCGACCAAGACATGAGCACCACGCTTTCCCCTTCTGGACAGAAGGATACAGACGAAATCGTCAAGACCTTCAATGCCCTCATCACCCGACTACGCAATGAACACTTGCGGCTCGACGAACAGAACACCTTCCTCAACCTGCTCATCGAAGCTTCTCCGATGGGCGTTGTCTTGTGCGACCTTTCAGGCAATATCAAGACGATGAATCCTGCGGCTAAGCAGATGCTCACGCCCGCACTCACGGAAGCCATGAAATCCTTACCCTTAGGGGAAGAAACAACGCTCCGACTGAGCAACTCGCAAATCTATCACCTCAGCCACTTGTCCTTCCTCGACCGCGGCTATCAGCACCCCTTCTTCCTGATTGAGTCGCTCACTTCCGAGGTGATGAAGGCAGAAAAAGCAGCCTACGAAAAGGTGATTCGTATGATTGCGCATGAAGTCAATAATAATGTGGCAGGAATTGTGAGCACATTGGATCTCATTCAGGCAGACCTTCAAAGCGATACAGCTCAGGAGGCGCTTGATGCCAGTCGCGAACGTACCCAGAAGATGGCGGAGTTCGTCACTCGCTTTGCCAATGTGGTGAAAGTGCCAGAGCCTCAACTCACCCTTTGCGACCTGAGCGAAGAGGTGGAGACTTGCCACTCCTTCCTCGAAGGGCTCTGCCAAACCCACCACATCCATCTGACCCTCAACCTCACTGATGAAGCCACACCTGTCCATCTGGACACCACATTGTTCCAACAGGTGCTTGTAAACATTGTGAAGAACGCCATCGAA
>JAGCDQ010000030.1 GCA_017651245.1 Bacteroidaceae bacterium
GATGGAGACCGTCAAGACGTATTTCGACTTCTGGAACACCGCTTTGATTTGTGGCATTCCCACCATCACGCTCGAAGGCACACCCGAAGACTGGCAGAAGGTGCGTGAGAAGGCACGGATGCTGGCACAATACGGTCTTGAGAAATGGGCGGACGAATTGGACCCCATCCTGGCAGAATTTGAGAAGGCATCGGAGGGAAACCCCAATCAGGCGTTCTGGAGGGATATCGTGATGAAAGTCCGCGTGGATAAATTCAAGTCCAGGCAAAGGTGTGGTGGATATGAGCCCAATGAAACGACCCATCTGGATGGCTGGTTCCTGAAGTTCTTCCCCAACGAAAATGGAAGAACAAAAAGCGACATACTCTATACGGAAAGTATGCCCTCGGAGATGTCGCTCGGCAACTTCACGCAAGATTACATTGACCCTGTCACTGGTGCGTCAGTGGGACGAATCCCCGTGCAGCTTTGGGCAGGATTCGTGGGTGTGCAGGTCGATGAAAAGACAGGAACCCTCACCCCTAAGATTGGTTGGTTTGCCCGCACTGCCGACGATGAACAGGCACAACTCAAAGCCCTGCAGCGGATGGAACGTTACGGAAAACTCTCTTACTCTTATCGTCATGAAACCGACACCCTGCCCGGCGTCCTCGCCAAGATGGAGAGCATCCGCCAATTGACGCTCCGTTTCAAAAGATTCCCTGTCAACATCCCTGCATGGGTGGACAAGATGAACATCGGCAAACTCGAGATCGAAGGCAAACTTTCCGAGGCGGAAGAAGCCCAACTGCGCCAGCGGTTCCCCAACGCCGACATCTCCAATACTGCGAAGCGGGAATTGTTGGTAGAGGATGACATCAAGGAGGAGAATCCTGCAAAAGAAGAGATGGTAAAAAACACTTCTATCATAAGCGTTGACGAAGCCTTAGAGGACAGGCTCGATGGCCACGAAGCTTTTGACCCATACGACATCCGACAAGTGCTGGAATGAAAATAAAATAGGAAGCCTGTTCATGAGAATCGGCTTCCTTTTTTTCATTTATTTGGTGAGTCGAGAAAAAAAATGTAACTTTGTGCAGAAAAAAAACAAAAATTTTTGTAACAGGGGAGTGAAAAGTCTCGTTTGTACAGATAGAAGGGCTCTTGAAATAGTATTAACAATTAAATAATAGAAGAATATGAAAAGAACAATCTTATCTATCGCATTGGCACTCTGTGTTGGTTGTGCCTTCGCACAAAGTAATGCCTTTGCAAAGTTGGCTGACATCAAGGGTGTGGAACATGTCAACATCAACAAAACCATGCTGGATCTGGCTGCCAAAAGTGGAGGCGACTTCGAATTCAGTGATGATCTCTCTCTTGAGGGAATGTCAGGCGACATGCTCAAGAAATTGGAGAACATCAGTATTTATAATTGCGAGGAAAAGGAGGGAGCCGAGGCAATGGGCATTCAAGTGAGTGGTATTGTGAGTGGTCGTGGTTGGGAACCTCTCGTCGTTGGAACAGACGAGGATGGTGAGAAGATGAAAATCTGTCAGTTCAAGAAGGGAAAGAAATCCACCATCGCTATCTTTCATGAAGAAGAGGGTGAATCTTCGCTGATCATCCTCGAAGGCAAGCTGGACTTCAAGAAACTGATTGAAGCACAAATGAAGTAAGTGTAACAGGCAAATAAATACTCAGAACCCATGAAACGGACAGTTATATTGATGGCAATGGCACTCATGGTGAGTGTTGCCTTCGGACAGACTGTGAGCAACCTGATTGAGAAGTACAGGCAGTTGCCAAAGGCGCAGTACATGGACACGAGCAAGGAGACGCTGAAGTTCTATGATGAGAACCCAGATCCAGCCTTGACGGAGAAGGAACGTGCTCAGTTGAAGAAGAACTTCAAGATGAGTGAGGTGGTGCAGATGGAGAAACTCGATGAGGAGCAACTGGCTCAACTCGACGAAGACATCAAGGCCCTTAAAGGGTATGAGATGTTGTTCATCACTAACAAGAATGAAGGTTCTGACGAAGACCAGAATGTTCTTCAGCAAATGATGTCTGATGTGTTCAATCCCACGATCAAACTACAATGCTACGGCAAAGTGAAGGGTAATAAGGTCAGTGATGTGCTGATGCGGGTGGATATATGGGAAACTGTGGCTTTGATGCATCTGGACACGAAGGTGGAAAAGGAACTCATGATCAAGTCTATCATGGAGAAAGAAGCCGTCAGTTTCGAACCGGATGATTCGGATGATAATGTTGTGGACATGAAGGAAATGGTGAATGAGGTGAAGGCAGGCAATGTGCTCTTTGTCATCAACGGTGAGGAACATCCCGAACTACATTCGTTGGAAGAAGCAAAAGAATACACGAAGGCTAATGATATCCAATGGAACATAGAATCATGGGTTGTAGGTGGAGCTGTGAAGGAGAAATATCCCAATACGGATAAGAAGGTGGTGATTGAATATACGAACGAGGAGAAGAAGTAGAAGTGGCGAATGGACGCACGAGAGTTTAAGCAGCGGTTTATGCCTTTCCACAGGCGGCTCTATCGGGTGGGGTACCATCTGACAGGCAATGCGCAGGATGCCGAAGACCTGCTTCAGGACACATATCTGAAGCTCTGGCAGAAGCGTGACGACCTGAGGGAGGAGGCGATGACGGAAGCTTATCTCGTGACGCTGATGCAAAACCTTTTCCGAGACCAACGACGACTGAAACGCATCGACACCTCGGAGGACATAGAAGACCACGCAGATCCGCCTGACGAACGGGGACTTGACCGCCAGATTGATTCCCAAGACGAGGCGCAGCAGATGGGAGAACTCATCCAACAATTGCCTGAAAGGGACGGACGAATCATCCAAATGCATCTGGTGGAAGAGAAATCCTACGAGGAGATCGAGCGAGACACAGGACTCTCGCAAGGCAACATCCGCATCATCGTGATGCGTACGAGACAGAAACTGAAACAACAATTCCAAAAACTCACAAAGACATGGACAAACTGAACTGGAAAGAACTCGAACAAATCCCCATCCCAGAAGGATTGGAGGAACGGCTTGAGAAGAAGATAGATGAGTGGGAAGAAAGTGAAAAGCGAAAAGTGAAAAGTGAAGAATCTAAGCATTCTCACCCCTCTCACCTCAGACCTCTCACTTCTTACCTCAAGGTCACAGCCATCGCTGCCTCTATCGCCCTGATCTTTGGAATTGGTTTCTACTTCCTCCAGCAGAAGGAAGAGCCTGTCAACCTTGCCGAGCAGGACACCTACCAAGATCCAGTCGTGGCGCAACAGGAAGCCCAGAAGGCACTCAACCTGTTGGCGTACAACCTGAACAAGGGAATGGGACAGTTGGAAAAGGCGAAAGCCATCAGCGACCGTACTGAGATGACATTGAACAAACAATTACAAGTGTTAGAAAAATAGAACAGATATGAAAACAACAGTCAAAATAATTCTATGTGTGGCGATGCTTGTGGCAAGTGTCACAGCCAACGCACAGTTGAAGGAATTTGAGAAGTATGCCGACACGAAGAATGTGACCTACGTGTTCATCTCTAAGTTCATGCTCCAAATGGCAGGCAAGGATGCTGCTCCCTCCGTGCCAGGTGTGGACACGAAAAGCCTGATGAAAAAGCTGAACGGCATCCAGATCATTAGCTCGGATGACAAGAACGCCATTGCCCGACTGAAGACAGACACACAATCCTTTGTGAAGCAGGGCAAGTATGAGCTGCTCATGCAGGTGGATGAGGACGGCGACAAGGTGCGCATCTATCATCGCGAGGGAAAACAGAAGTCCGCCGTCATCATGATGGCAGATGAGGAGGATGAATTTTCCGTCATCGTCTTCTCAGGAACCTTCACCCTTGCCGATGTGCAAAGGATGACGAAATAGCTATTTCGCGATTCTGTAGGAGAGGATGAGCAGTGCCACGTAGCAGAGGCAAGTGGTGAGGATGTCGGGTTGCCATTCGATGGTGGCGAATGGAAGCGAGGAAATGCTTTCCGTGATGGTGTTCATGGTTGAGGCTGTCCCATTCAGCAAATCCGTCAAGAAGGCGTTGATGGGGTCGCACCAAAGAAATGCCCACCAAAGGATGCTTGTCCACATGAGGAGATAGACGAAGCCGATGAGTAGGAGATTGCTGAGGATGGAGAGAAACGGAATGCAACCGAAATCATGGGCGACGAGTGGGGCAGTGAAGAGGGTGCAGATGAATGTGATGGCGACGAGTTGGAGGATTCGTTTCAAGCCCAGCGACATCTGGAAGGATTGAAGTTTGGGGACGAACAGGCTGATGCTGGTGACGGAGATGAAGGAGAGTTGGAAGCCTACATGCTGCAAATAGAACGGATTGATGCACAGCATGATGAAGAAGGTGAGGGCACAGGAATTGATGGACAAGGATGTGCGAGAGAAGGATTGGCAAAGCAGGAGAATGGTGAACATGAGTGTGGCACGGACGAGTGAGGGAGACATACCCGTGATGAGGGCATAACCCCATAATGCAAGGATGATGAGCACGTTGCACACCCATTGCCAACGCAATAGCAAATAGTTTTTGAATAAAAAGAATTGGAGCATCAGCACAATGATGCCGACGTGAAAGCCTGAAAGAGCCAACACGTGACTGACACCCGCATGCGCATAAGCCGTGCGGGTTTCTTTGTTGATGGTGTCTTTCTTGCCGATGGTCATTGCCTCAATGATGCTGCCTGCCTCCCCATTGATGCCGTGCTCGTCGTAGATGGTGTGCAGGGTTCCTTGCAAGGCATGGAGGGAGGTGAGGAAAGACGCTTTCTGCTGGCAAGGCTTCACCCTCCATTTCCCACGAGGCGCATAGGCGGTGGCACAGATGCCGTTGTGGAAGAGGTAGTCGTAGAAGGTCTTGAACGTGTCGTTCTCGCAGATGTTGGTGGGGTTGAAATGGGTGGGGGAGGCAAGGATGGTGTCACCAATAGAAAGACCAAGACTCCCTTTCGAGAGGGGATCTTCTTTTACATATAAGATAATATGTGCGTCCCCTTCTTTGAGATGGAGTGCCCATGAGTGGGCTTTTTGTGTGGGCTGTTCTGTGAGGATTCCTTGGATGTAGGTTGTGTCTTGTGGAAGGCTTCGTTCGATGCTTTGGTGTTTGAGGGTGTGGAGCGTCATACCGATGAGGTAGAAAAGCACCATCGCCACGATGCCAAAGGCATTGTTTCGATAGTTGTCTTGGGGTGTCTTGAGAAAGAAGAACAGGAAGGCAAGGACGGCACAACAGAGGATGAACAGCACCACGAGGTTCATGTGCCCAAAAAGATTCGCCCCAATCATACCCAATGTGAAGGGGATGATGAGGCGAATGAGGGGATAGTTCTGCCAAGACATCACAGACTCTTCAGCTCCTTGATTCGTGCTTCTGGGTTCTCTGCCCTGAACACATAGCTGCCTGCCACAAGGACATCCACGCCTGCTTCGACGAGGCGTTTGCCTGTGTCGCCGTTCACGCCACCATCCACTTCGATGAGGGCATGACTGCCTGTCTGCTGGATGAGGGCTTTGAGCTTCTTCACCTTCTCGATGGAATGCTCAATGAACTTCTGTCCGCCAAAGCCTGGATTGACCGTCATGAGGAGCACCATATCCACATCCTGAATAATGTCGTCAAGCACATTGACGGGGGTGTGGGGATTGAGTGTCACACCTGCCTTCATGCCTGCATCGTGTATCTGCTGGATGGTGCGATGAAGATGGGGGCAAGCCTCATAGTGTACGTTCATCATGTAGGCACCAAGCGCCTTGACTTGCTGGGTGAACTTGCCTGGGTCAACAATCATCAGGTGGACATCAAGCGGTTTCTGGCAAATCTTGGCAACTGCTTCAAGCACGGGAAATCCGAAACTGATGTTGGGCACGAAGACACCATCCATCACATCGAGATGGAGCCAGTCAGCATCGCTGTGGTTGAGCATATCAATGTCCTTTGTCAAGTTGGCAAAGTCGGCTGCGAGAAGAGAGGGGGATACCTTGGTCATATTGAGTTTACGATTTACAGTTTAGCGTTATTTGAGTGTAAATGTGGTTTGTCCAATCATTTGGTTGTCGCAGAAGATGAAGAGCTTGTAGGTGCCTGCTTCGAGGAATTCAGTCACGTCGCTGTACATCGTCACTTTCTCCTCTTCTCCTGTATAGTCAATGTATTTCTTTTCAGTGTATTCGAGGTTGGTGTTCTCGTAGGGGAACGTGCCTTTCTTGCCCATGACGGAGTTGTCGGGTTTGAGGATGCGGGCGTAGAGGGTGCGCTGTCCGTTCTGGGCAGTCACGTTTTTCACGACAGTAAAGCCAAAGGCGAGCTTCTTCACGTCCTTCACCTTCTTGGCATCCTTGCTCTTCTTGTCTTTAGGTGTCACCCAGAAGCCTGTGGCATCGAGCTGGGCGGCAATGTTCACCTTGTCCTTGAGTTGGTTGCGCTCTGTGGAGATGGTCTCGATTTGGGTGTTTGCCACACTAATCTGCTCCTTGATTTGGGTGTTCTCCTCATGGAGTGACTGGTTGATGCGGTTGAGCGAATCCACCTGCATGATATAGCTTCGCAGCACTTCTCTTAGGGAAGCGATTTCAGCCTTGAGACGTTTGATTTCAGCTGCATCTGTGGCTTTGGTGCGTTCCAGCTCCTCGAGCAACTGCTGGGTGTGGCGACGCTCATTCTCAATCTGGGCAATGAGGCTGTCGTTCTTGAGGGTGCTCTGCAACTGTTCATATTGCAGGTCAAACTCACGATACTGGTTCTCCATCTCCTGCTTCTCGAGTTCTGCCAGTTCCTTCAAGTCTTCATTCTCAGCAAGAAGCGGTTTGGTGTAGAGTTGATGATACACCAGCACGGCTGCTGCGATGGCGATGAGTGCCACCAAAATGCCGAGTGCAATGAGTCCGATAGGGCTTTTCTTAGGAGCTATTTCAGTTTGTTGATCTATATCAGTATGGGTCGTTTCTTCCATTCTTTGTGGAGTTTTTTCTTAATTCTTTGCAAAGGTAGTGAATATAATTGAGAATTGAGAACCTTTCTCAATTAAAAATTGTACCTTTGCACAAAATAATCAGAAAGGAATATGTTGAAGAGAATTATCACACCACAGGAGGTGGCGATTGCGAAGAAAGAATTTGGAGCGTGCAGGAATGTGGTCATCGTGTGCCACACCTCGCCTGATGGTGATGCGATTGGTTCTTCGTTGGGGTTGTATGAGTACCTGAAGCGGAAAGGCAAGCAGGTGACGGTGATTGTGCCGAACTACTTCCCAGACTTTTTGCATTGGATGAAGGATGCAGACAAGATTCTGCGTTTTGACCGTCAGAAGACGGCTTCCTATACAGCGTTGAAGATGGCAGATTTGATTTGCTGCTTGGACTTCAACGATATGCGACGTATTGACGAATTGGGTGTGGCTGTGGGCAGGATGCGTTGCAGGCGATTGCTGATTGATCACCATCTTGACCCTGTCCGTGAGCAGTTTGACGACATCATTTCCCATCCAGAACTGAGCAGTACGAGTGAATTGCTGTTCCGACTACTGGATGCGATGGGGGAGACGGGCAACCTGACTTTCGCTGCTGCTGAAGACCTCTATGCAGGTATGGCAACGGATACAGGTTTCTTTTCGTTCAACAGCAATGACCCCGATATCTTTGTCATCATCAGCGAATTGCTGAGAAAGGGCATCGACAAGGATCGCATCAATCGCAACATTCAGAACAACTATTCGGCTGACCGTCTGAAACTGATTGGTTATGTGCTGTATGAGAAATTGCAGGTGTTTCCCGACTTGCACGCTTCGCTGTTTGCCATCAAGAAGGAGGAACTGGCACAGTTCCACTACCTGAAGGGCGACATGGAGGGTATTGTGAACATGCCTTTGCAAATCAAGGGACACAAATTGAGCATCGCCTTGAGAGAAGACACGGAGAAACCGCTCATCAGGGTTTCCACCCGTTCTGTGGATGACCTTCCTTGCAACGAGTTCTGTGCAGAGTTCTTTAATGGGGGTGGTCACAAGAATGCTTCGGGTGGCACGTTGGAGTGCTCGATGGAAGAGGCGATAGACATCACCCTGAAGGCGTTGGAGGCGTGGAGAGAGAGACTGGAGGGATGAGGAGAGTTGTGAGAGTTAAAAGTTAATAGTTAAAAGTTGAGAGTTTAGAGTGGGCAAAATAAACACGTAAAACCTATATGATATGAAGAAAGTGTTATTGTTTTTATCGGCTATGCTGGCCACGATGGGCATGAATGCGCAAGTGGCGAGTGTGGCAAGTCCTGACGGACGACTGAAAGTGAATGTAGATGTGAAGGCTGGAAAGCCCGTCTATGAAGTGATTTACGATGGCAAGCAGATGCTGGACGAGAGTCCGTTGGGCTTTGTGGCTGACAACGGCGATTTCTCGCAGAACATCAGTTTTGCAGAGAAGAAGGAGGCGCACTTGTCGTTTGACTATGAGCTGTCTCGTTCCAAGTTCAGCAAGGTACATGTGGATGCCAACCAACTGGTGGTGACGCTGAAGAATGCGCAGGGCAATGCCTATGATGTGGATTTCCGTGTCAGCAACAACGATGTGGCTTTCCGCTATGCCATTCCCAACCATCCGAGCCGTAGAAATGAGAAGAAGTTCTCCATCCGCATCATGAAGGAGGCAACAGGCTTTGATTTCCCCAGCCAGACGACCACGTTCTTGACACCTCAATCGGATGCCATGATTGGTTGGAAGGGCACCAAGCCCAGCTATGAGGAGGGTTATGGCTATGACGAGCCAATGAACAAACGTAGTGGCTATGGTCACGGATACACGTTCCCTTGCCTCTATCATGTGAATGCTGTCGATAAGAATGACAAGGAAGGTTGGGTGCTCATCTCGGAGACGGGTGTGGATTCCCGTTATTGTGCATCTCGTCTTTCCGACATGAAGGGTGACGGACTCTACACGTTGGAGTTCCCAATGCCAGAGGAGAATAGTGGAAACGGCACTGTGGAACCTGCTTTTGCTTTGCCTGGTGCCACTCCTTGGCGAACCATTACTGTGGGTACTTCCCTGAAGCCTATCGTGGAAACCACCATTCCTTGGGATTATGTGGAGGCTCGATATGATACACCTCACCATTATGAATTTGGCAAAGGTACCTGGAGTTGGATTGTTTGGCAGGACAACTCCATCAACTATGACGATCAGGTGAAGTACATCCAGCTGTCGAAGGCGATGGGCTTCAAGTATGTGCTGATTGACAACTGGTGGGACACCAACATCGGTGTGGACAAGATGACGGAACTCGTGAAGTATGCCCAGAGTCAGGGTGTGGATGTGTTCCTTTGGTACAGCTCCAGCGGTTGGTGGAACGACATTGAGCAAGGTCCTATCAACGTGATGAGTGACCCCATCAAGCGTAAGCAGTATATGCGTTGGATGAACCTGATTGGTGTGAAGGGCATCAAGGTCGATTTCTTTGGAGGTGACAAGCAGGAGACCATGCGTCATTATGAGCAGATTCTCTCTGATGCCGACGACAATCATATCATGGTCATCTTCCATGGTTGCACGATTCCTCGTGGCTGGGAAAGAATGTATCCTAACTATGTGGGTAGTGAGGCGGTGTTGGCTTCGGAAAATATCTACTTCTCTCAGGGTGCTGCTGACAAGGAGGCAAAAGATGCTGCCACCCATCCTTTCATCCGTAATGCCATTGGCTGTATGGAGTTTGGTGGCTGCTTCATGAATCGCCATATTCGCAAGGGTAATCGAGGAGGTAACACTCGCAAGACTTCTGACTGTCACGAATTGGCTACTTGCGTGCTCTTCCAGAATCCTATCCAGAACTTTGCCATCACCCCAGAGAACCTTCCTACGGAGGCAACGAAAGACTTGGCACCCAATGAACCGGGTGCTCCTGCCCCAGCCATCAGCATGGACTTCCTCCGAGAAGTGCCCACCACTTGGGATGAGACCGTTTTCATTGATGGTTATCCAGGCAAGTATTGCGTGCTGGCTCGTCGGAGTGGTGACAAGTGGTACATCGCTGGCAACAATGCCACAGGTGCTCCTCTCACCCTCAAGCTCAACCTTCCGATGTTGGCAAAGGGCGACCAAGCAACCCTCTATAGCGATAACCTGAAAGACCGCGAACCTCAGAAATCAGATCTGAAGGTCAGCAATCCCAAAGCGGTTACTGTCACGATGGTTGACCAAGGAGGATTTGTGATTGTGAAATAAAACAAAAGGAGAGGCTTCGCAAAGTCTCTCCTTTTTTATCTTTAACCTTTAACCTATAACCTTTAACCTATAACCTTTAACCTTTATTTCACCCTTCCCTGAAGAAGTCGAGCATCTCGAAAATCTCCTCCTTCGTGGCAGTTTGGTTGATGCGGATATCACCGATATTGCCAAGAAGCGTGAAGTTGATGATGCCTGCTGTGTTCTTCTTGTCGTGGGTCATGTAGGTGTATAGCTCTTCGTAATCATCACAAGTGACGGCAAGCGTGCCATAGTTCTCCCTGATGAATCGTACTGTCTGACGCATCTTGTCTGTCGGGAAGTCTGTCTTGGTGCAGGAGAGGTAGAGCTCGCAAATCAGTCCCCAAGCTACTGCATAACCATGCAGGTAGGGCTTGCGAGAGAGTGCCCAGCTTTCAAATGCGTGCCCAGCTGTGTGTCCAAGGTTCAACGCCTTACGAATACCATGTTCCAATGGGTCTTCCTCCACAATATGTTCCTTAACGGCAACGCTGGTGCCCACCATCTGACCCAGATGCTTGTAATCCACATCGTTTAGGTCGAAATTGAGCAGTTCAGCAAAATGCTGCTCGTTCGAGATGAGTCCATGCTTCAGCATCTCGGCATAGCCTGAGCAGATATTCTCGTGGTCAAGGGTTTTCAGGAATTCTGTATCGATGATGACCGTCTCTGGTGCATTGAACACACCAATCTCATTCTTCAATCCATTGAAGTTGATACCCGTCTTTCCTCCTACGCTGGCATCCACCATACTCAAGAGGGTGGTGGGGATGTTGATGTATTTGATACCCCGCTTGAAAGTGCTGGCAGCAAAGCCACCAAGGTCTGTCACCATGCCTCCGCCCAGATTCACCAGCAACGAGTGACGAGTGCCGCCTCCATTGCCCAATTCTGTCCACACTTTTGCCAATGTGTCCAATGTCTTGTGTGTGTCTGTGGCTCCAATGATGATGTGTGTGGCATCCATTAGACAAGGGATATCCTTCACCACAGGAAAACACAATGCATGAGTTGTCTCATCCATTAGCAAGAAGAGTTTATCGTGTTTAACCTCTTCGACTGCAATCGTCAGTGTTTGTGCGATATCTGTTGAAATGACTACTTTGTTTGCCATGTTGTAATGAAATTTTGTGCAAAGTTAAGGCTTTTCCGCGAAAAAGCATTAACTTTGTACCACATTTAATAAGGAATAGTTATGATTAACGTGATTGACACCGAGATAGAGGGTGCTAAGATTATTGAGCCTAAACTGTTTGGCGATGCCCGAGGATATTTTTTTGAGTCCTTTTCGCAACGTGAGTTTGAGGAGAAGGTCTGCAAGACCGTCTTTGTGCAGGACAACGAGAGTCAGTCTGTAGCAGGTGTGGTGCGTGGCTTACATTTTCAGAAACCACCATTCACACAGTCAAAGTTGGTGCGTGTGGTGAAAGGTGCTGTGTTGGATGTGGCTGTTGATATTCGCAAGGGCAGTCCTACGTTTGGCAAGCATGTGTCAGTGGTGCTGTCGGCAGAGAATCACCGTCAGTTCTTCGTGCCACGTGGCTTTGCTCATGGTTTTGCTGTATTGAGCGATGAGGCGGTGTTCCAATACAAGTGCGATAATTACTATGCTCCCCAGAGTGAGGGCGCAATTGCATGGGACGACCCAGATTTGGGTATTGATTGGATGGTGCCCAACGAAAATCGTATCCTTTCGGAGAAGGACGCACATCATCCACGTTTGAAAGATGCAGAATTGGTGTTTGACATCAATGTGCCGTTGTATTAAACCCATTTTTCCCCCAACGAAATAGAAAAGCCATCGATTCTTGTTTGAGTCGGTGGCTTTTATGATGAATTGAGGGTAAGAGGCCTGTTACTTTCTGGCAGATTTGTCTTGGGCCATCTTCAAGGCGACTTTCCAAGCGTTCTTGCCTCCCAACATCGTGTATATGCGAAGGCAGTTGCCAGCAAACTTCTGGTTGGCAGTAAGGGTGAAATTGTCCTTTTTGAAGATGGTCAGGGCCTTGACTGCCAATCTGAATTCTTTAGATTTTCCCTTCATCTTCTCGTTTTGTATGTATCCCAGCAAGATGCAGAGACGCAGATAGAGTGGGAATATCAGCAGGTCAAGGTGTGGATAGAGACAAGGGAGGTGTTGTGCATGATAGTGGGACAATGGTTGCAGAATGGATGACTGCAGGTCATTGATGGCAGCGGTCATTGTTCGGATGAAGTACTTGTAATTCAATGAGTATGTGTCTCCCAGCACACTGTCTTCGTTGGCAATGATCTCGTGAAATGCCTTTTCCTTGAACCACAAAATCTTGGGCTGGTGCAGCATCACACGCAATCCTAGTTCCCAGTCTTCCCATGCACGACATTCTGTGTTCCACGCTCCAATCGACTTGAGGAAGTCTGTGCGGAATAGCATGTTTTGTGTCCCCAACACATCGCCTAAAATCTGCACACGTGGGTCATTCGATGGGATGTAAGGACGGATGAACGTCTTGCCGCCGACCACCCGTCTGGTCGGAATGGCAATGACATCATATCCTTCCACTTTGGCATTGTGGAAAGTGGACATGAAGTTGTAGTCAAAGATGTCATCGCTGTCGAAGAAATACACCCACTCCGTCTTGCACGACTTCAAGCCCTTGTTGCGTGCTGCCGCAGCACCAGGGAAGGTTTCTCGGAGCAACGTGGTGTTAGGACGGTTCTTGATGTACTGTTCACAGAACTGGTAGGTGCCATCTGTACTTTCGTTGTCCACGATGATGACTTCCTTTGGTGCGATGCCTGACTTGAGGATGCTGTCAAGCGTCTTTCCGATGTGCTCTCGCCTGTCTTTTACGGGGATAATAACGGTGATGTCCATGCTGATAGAATTATTTTGGTTGCAAAGATAAGTAAAAAAGTGAAAAGTGAAACGTGAAAAATTTCGTACCTTTGCAAAAATATTCCAAAAAATGAGGATACTTCTGTTAGGCGATTACTCCAATGTCCATGCGACACTTGCCGAGGGCTTCAAAGCCTTGGGGCATGAATGTGTGGTGGCAAGCGATGGAGATAGCTGGAAAAACTATCCTCGTGATGTTGATCTAAAGCGAGAACATAGTTTGCAGGGAAATCTGAACTTCTTTTGGCGACTGATGAAAGCATTGCCGAAGATGAAGGGCTACGATGTAGTGCAACTCATCAATCCTATGTTCCTCTCCCTGAAAGCCGAACGCATACTGCCGATTTACCGCTACTTGCGTCGCCATAATGGCAAAGTGGTGCTGGGTTCTTTTGGAATGGATTACTATTGGGTATATGTCAACACATACTTACGTCCACTCCGATATGGTGACTTCAATTTTGGCGACACGATTCGCACCGACGAGGAGGCAGAATGGTATCGTGGGGAATGGATAAACACACCCAAGGAGAGGCTTAACCGCATGATTGCTGAAGACTGTGACGGCATTGTGGCAGGACTCTATGAATATTGGGAAACCTATCAGCAGTTCAAAGACAAACTGATATTCATTCCATTTCCTATTAGGATGCCAGAGACGTTGGCAGAAGGTTCATATACGAAGGATGGGGTAGTGCGGATTTTTGTAGGCATCAGTAAGGGACGCTCTGCCTATAAAGGCACAGACATTATGTGCAAGGCGGCTCAGGCGGTGCAGGAGAAATACCCCGATCGACTGCAAGTGCAAGTGGCAGAAGGTGTTCCTTTTGCCCAATATCAGGAGATGATGAACAATTCAGATGCCATCCTCGACCAACTCTACAGCTACACCCCAGCCATGAATTCCCTCCTGGCGATGTCGAAAGGCATCATCAATATTGGTGGTGGGGAACCCGAGAACTACGAAATACTGGACGAGACAGAGCTGCGACCCATTATCAATGTCCTGCCCACCTACGAATCTTGTTTCGAGGAAATCGAAAACCTTGTTCTTCATCCCGAACGAATTCCTTTGCTACAACAGCAAAGCATCGCCTATGTGAAGAAACACCATGATTACCTCAAGGTGGCGCAGCAATATCTGGATTTCTATCAAACTCTGTGAACGTAGCTGTGCTTTCTTGAATGCAAAGCCAATTCCTTGTGTTTATTTCAGGAACTCTTTCATGGACTCCCGGTGGATGTTGCCATAATTCTTCACGTTGTAGGTCATTACGTGACTACCTACCGTGTTGATGAAAAGTTTGTAATATAGATCTCGCAAGGAGATGTCGGGAGAGTTGATGATACAATCTTGCAAGGTAGCGGTGAAGCGGTTGGACATCCACACCTTGAGATCGGTTGAATAGAGGTCTGCCTTGGAGGTCTCCGTAGGATTGGCCGCCGTCATGGCGAGTATGCCCGGAATACCTTCGGTGGCACTCATCACACTGCCTGAATAGCATGCCTCGATGAGGCAGAGCAGTTTACGATAGGTCTTTCCATCTTCCATTGCCTTGAAAGTCGTTTGTGCCAGTTCCTGAGTGAAACCCTCTTCGCGATCCAGCCACAGCATTTGATTCGGTTCACCATGACCGCTCCAGAAGAACAGCACATTGTCATCGCTGTCCGCACCAATCACTTCTGGCAGCCGTTCACTCTTCTCGCCACAGAGAATGCGTTGGATGTCTTGGGGCTCTAGTTGGCTGGTGTGATAATCCACCACCACGTCGCGATACACATTCTCCCCGTTGGGACGCACCTGCACCACACCCTTGTGCGGATTCTGGTCATTGTTGGCGAGGTCATCTTCCATGATAAGCACGATGTGGTCATCGTCATATCCCTGCTGACGCAGGATCTGATACATCTGCAGCACATCAGCCTGATGACGGTAGTTCACCCATCCGCTACTGGCAGCCACCAGCAAAGCCCATTTCTGGTCCAGTGTCGGATAGCTTAAGCCTGAGTCATCCTCATCCTGAAACTCCTGCATTCGTTCAGCCTTCCAGTTCCATGCACCCAACGTCGCATCCGTTCGGTGGGAACCTGTTGATGAAATATAGTCGAGAATGATGTACCTGCCCTGATAGAGCAAATAATGGTAATAGGTGGAGGATACCACAGACGTGTAGATCTGGTGGTCAAACTCGATTGGTCCGCAGGCACCGGCAATGCGTGTGTCTGCTACTTCCTTTAAGTAGTCATTTAGCGAACTCTTGCCAGGTGTGGCAAGTTGGTTGATAAGTGCCCATCCCAGCATCACCACAGCATCATAGATTTGTGCGGCACCCAACGTGGGCTGCTGACCGTACTTGATTTCGTAAAGGATGTCGAAACCTGATTCTGGGGAAGCACCAAAGGTGATGCCCTCAATGCCTTCTGCCTTGGTGCCGAAACGGTCAAGCACATCTGCACCATACGCGGTGTCGCTGTAGAGTCGGCGAGTGCGACTGCCTGCTTGTTTGAAAGCCTCTTCAATGGTTTCAATCTCCTTCGACACGCAGATGATTACGTCGGCATCCTCTTCTGCAGCCTTTCTGCTCTCCTCTGCAAGGGTTTCCGGACGGAAGTCGTGAATGCTCTTCACCTCCAATCCCAACTCCTCTGCCTGAAAACCAAACCAGTCCACAAAAGTCTTTCCATAGAGTGTTTCGTTGTTGGCAAGCAACGAGACGGTCTTGGCACCATAATAAAGGGCGCGGCTGAGCAGGATCTCACATTGTGTGATATCGCTCTCCGTCATTGCCCAAAGGGAACCTGTCGAGGCATAGGCACGTACCAGTTCCTCGGTTGTGGCGATGGTGAAGAACGGTTTTTTAGCACGACAGAGTGAGGCAGCGAGAACAGCAGCATCGGCGCTGTACTTGCCACCCATTACCGCCACGATGTCATCACGTGCAGCAAGTTGCTCACCCAGTTCCTCCATACTCACGGTCTCTTCATCAAACCATTCAAACTCCATCTTCACCTCCACGCGGTCTTGTCCGTTTGGTGTGTTCAGGATGTTCTGCTTCTGAATCTCGTTCACACCATTGGCTGCCATCTCGATGGTTTGTTCCCAATGTTCTTTCTGTCCATGATTCATGGGCAGCACGATTGCCACTTTTCGTACCTCTTGGCGGAATGACTCTTCTGATGTCGCATCGTTATTGTCATTGCAAGCCATCAGCAGCAACAAGCACCAACCGATCATCCATTTAATTCGCCGCATATTCCTTCTCCTTTCTGATGGCCTCCGCCCGATTCGCTTCCACACTGGCTTTCAGGTATGCGTATCGGTCGGCAATTTGCCAATCAATATAGCCACTTTCCAGTCCATAGTGCTGATGGCGGGGCAAGTCCTTCAAATTAAACCAATTCTTGAGATGGTCGTAAAGCACAAGGTCAATACGCTTCACCATCGAACCTACAATCAGCGTAGAGTAGGGACTTTGGTCGGTGTCCATTCCTGCTGTGTAAATGCCGCAGTCAGGATTCTCACGTAGATAGCGGTACGCTCCCATGTTGGAGCCACCAGCCACCGCATAGATGAAATCATACTGACCATCATAGTCATACATCTTGCGATACAGTTCCGTCGCCATGCCATAACCTCTATAGTCATCGGCAATGGCTCCAACAGTAGCCGAGGTTTCGTCCTCAGCTTTGCCATAACCGTCCACGAAACCGTCTCGAGCATCGTAGGTGGTCTCGTTCATGCTGTTGCCTAGCAACACGAGCGCACTTTTGCAACCCAAATCCCGAGCCGTTCGACCAGCCAGCCAAGAAGCGCCATACATATCGATGTCGAACGAGCGGATTTGTTCTGTCTCGTCACCGTTGTCCTCCGCCTCAAACACCAGCACACAGCGGTTGATGTTCATCTCGGCATTAGCAAATAGGCGTCGGGCTGGTTCAATGTAGTCGGAAGAAGCCAGCACCAGCAACCTGCGTGGGATGGTACCCTTCTTATCGGCAGGCTTGTCAATATTTGCCCACCACGAAGTGCACAGCGACTCCACCTCCTCCATGTCCTTGGGATTCACGAACTTGATGGACATTTGCTGGTTATATTCATTCTCCACCAGTTTGATGCCACGCAGAATCTGGTCGTTGTAGCTGCCGTCGCCCAGACCGTCGAACGAGAACAAGACCATTACCTCAGGGCGCACCTCTAATGGTGAAGAATTGGATTCATCTTCGTCGTTACTACATGCCGTCAGGCTGTAACTCATGCCCAGCAGCATCGCTACAGCCATCAGGGTGGCAAGGAGGTTGTTAGTCTTCATGTGCTTGTCTCTTAGAGTCTCACACCGATTGCCACATTGGCAAACCAGTCATTCAGTCGTCCGCTATTGTTTTTGTGGTGATAACCGAAGTTGTAGAACTGACCGTTCAGGTTCACGAAGTAGCGGTCAAAGTTATAGGTGAGTGAAAGGCGTGCGTTGAAATTCAGCCTGATTCGGTTGTTGTGTGCATCGGTGCCCATCTTATTGAAATAGCGATCCTCAGGTGCCACTTCTTCAGGATCGCGGTATTCCTCGTCTAATGCACACTCACGATAATAAGAGTCATAGCTATAGGTTTTCACGCGATTATAAAACGTCACCATAGGCATTGCCATCGCACTGATGAGCCAACCTTTGGCGGGCACAAAGTTGTAGCCGTATCCTGCACCTATATTCGCTTCCCACTGCTTGATTCTTCCCACATTATCCATGAGAAAAATCATGTCAGCATTTGCTACGTCATCAAAGCGGAAATCTGAATAATAGAACATGGCGCCAGCCAGCCACGAACCAGCCGAACGTTTTTGGATGACACTCTGGCGGTAAGCGGCTTTATAAGAAAAGCGGCGTTTGTTGAAGATGTAGTAACCGTCCAGCACCACCGTCTTGGCTTTGATGGGGGAGGTGAGAATCCATTTGTGTGTTTGGCTCTCCCATTTAGGGTCACCACCATCATCAGGATAGAAATTTCCTTCCAATTTCACTTGAGGTTCTTTCGTCTTGAACTCATGCAGGCGAAAGTGTACACAGTACCACGTGCCTGAGCTGCTCAAAGAAAAGTCTCTGCCTTTATCACCTGCGACGTTGAATGCATAGTGTGCCGCAAGTCCTTTGTATCCTACACGCACACCCACAGAGGTGGACACATCGGTGCGAATCTGTGGCTTGCACCTTACATCACCTTCTGCGCCCACGTTTGTGCCATCAATGGTCGATCTCATCAACAGGTCAGATTGGCTGAGGTAACTGTCTAAACTGACGCGCCAGACTTGTTTGGGGTTCTGAATATAGAGCGTATCCACATTCTTCACCCATTTTTTATCTACAAAATCTTTTGCTTTGTTGAAGAGCTTGTTCTTGTTTGTACCCTCAACAGACTGTGCTTGCTCCTCTTGATGAGTGCTACCCGCATCCAGATTCAAATCCAGCTGGGCATATCCCATCAGGGATGTTAGCGTCAGACAACTGTATATGAGTAATTTTTTCATGGCATCTTTATTTTATTGTTTCTCTATGTCTGTACTTCCACAAGATGGACAGATTTTTGCAGCTTTATTATGAAGTTTGAAGGTGGCGTTGCATTTTTTGCAAACGTAAGTGCTGAGAATTTTGACAACGTTCTCGCCTTCCATGTAGTTGGGCTCTACCACCTGTAGCGTCATCTGAGGAATGCCCTTCACGGCAAACTGCACCTGATAGAAAATGCCTTCCTCGCTGCCTTCGTTCACGATCACCTTGCCACGATTGTCAGGCAACTGATAGTCAGCCTTTCCGTCTTTGAAGCCTGCATTGTTCACGTATTTAGCAACCAAACTTTGGGCATCAGCCTGAGTCTCAAGACCAATCTGGTAGATGCCCTGTTCGTTCGCTTCGCCAAATACGGGGTTGCCATCGCTGTCAATGAGAATGGCCTTCAATTCAGCAACAGCCTTATCGCCCAACTCCTGTTGGTTGCCGTTATTGTCATCATCGTTGCTGCATGCATAAAAAACACTTGACATACCCAGCAACATCATTGTTGCAAAGGCAAAAAAGGTGAAGTTCTTTTTCATAAGATTTTTAGGTTTTATGTTTATATAGTTGATAAAAGTTAGGCAAATGTAGAACAAATAAATCATTTATGCAACATTTTTGTTAATTTTTTTTATTTTCACTCTGAAAAATGTTCTTTCACCAGGTTTATTCTTGCTTGTACAACAATCTATTATTATCTTTGCAAGAAAGTTATTCACTGGAGAACCCCCAATGACTGGGACGGAAGCTGTTGATGAGATAATAGGGTGTTTATAATTTAAAGATCATAAGTGTCCCGTTAAAATTGGGACGAGTTAAATATTAATCAAACAACCCCGGAATAAGGGGACCAGATTGCTCTTTGACATCATTGGAATAAGTCTTATCGAATAGTTCTCTGAGTGACGTTTTGTCCGTGAGCGAC
>JAGCDQ010000031.1 GCA_017651245.1 Bacteroidaceae bacterium
AGCGGCCATCCAGCCCCACCCACGCCTCCGATGGCTGACATCAGGCTTCGTGTCCATCCGCTCCATCAGACGGTCGGTGAAACCCGCAGGCAGCGGTGGCGTGTGGGCATATCGGCGTCGCACGGCTTCGCGCAAGTCAGTATCTTTATTTGTTGTCATATCTTCTGTAGTTGCTTGTAAAGTTTCTTACGTAGTCGGTAGAGGCGGTTGGCCAATGCATGAGGGTTTACATCCATGATATACGAACATTCGTCCAGTGGACGCTCCTCGAAATAGTGGAGCATGAGCAACAGACGTTCGTCGGGTGCCAGATGTTCAATCAACTCTTCCAGTCGGTCGATGCGTTCCTCATAGCCCGTCGAAAGCTCTGCCTCCAGCTGCTCGTCGCTGATGTCCGTCTGCCACACCTCGGAATCTTCTATCGAGACAAGCAGCGGACGGCGACGTTTCAAGAAATCGAGTGTCAGACGGTAGGCAATACGGCAGAGCCATGTGCCGAGCGATGCCCGCTGCGGGTCGTAGCTGCTCATGCAGCGGAATGCGCGGAGAAACGTGTCCTGCGTCAGTTCCTCGGCATCCATCACATCGCCCACGATTCTCACAACTATGCCAAAGATCTCCTGCCCATAGTGACTGACCATCAGATTCAGTCCCTTGCGCTGGTCACTCATCACAGCCTCCACTATCTGTTTGTCTGTCTTCACTATCGATGAACTTTTCATTTACACTTGTTATACGACAAAAAACCAAGAATATCCCGTTCCTTCTCTGATTTTTTTCATGCTCTCCAGCTTTTCTGCCGGAACTTCGGCCGCAAAGTTATGAAATGGCCATAAAAAGACCCTCGGCAAACCCGAAAATCGGGTGCCGAGGGTAAAAGTCTGAAAATAGTTTCAGTTCTTCGTTTAATTATCGTACTCCTGCCATGACTTGATTTGCAGATCCTACATGCCTTTCTCGCAGAAGGCCTCGATGAAGGCGGAAGCGAGGCGAGCGTTGGTGATGAGCGGAATGTTGTGGTCGATGGCACCACGACGGATGCGGTAACCGTTGGTGAGCTCACGCTTCGTGTGGTTCTTGGGGATGTTGACGATGAGGTCGAACTTGTGGTCGGCAATCATCTGCATCACATTGGGCTTGTCGCTCGCCTCCTCATCTGGCCAAGCCACAGCCGTAGCCTTGACGTTGTTGTCATTGAGGAACTTGGCGGTTCCCTCGCTGGCGCAGATGGTGTAACCCTTCTTGACGAGGGCACGTGCGGCATCGAGCATGGCCACCTTCTCCTTGGTGCCACCCGATGAGATCATGATGGCCTTGTCCTTGGAAGGAATCTTGTAGCCAGTGGCAATCATGGAGTTGAGGAGTGCCTCTTCGTAGGTGTCGCCCATGCAACCCACCTCACCGGTACTGCTCATGTCCACGCCCAAGACTGGGTCAGCATTCTGCAGACGGGCGAAAGAGAACTGGCTCGCCTTGACACCCATACGGTCGATGTCGAACTCGCTCTTGTCGGGCTTAGAGTATGGAGCATCGAGCATGATGCGAGTGGCGGTCTCGATGAAGTTGCGCTTGAGCACCTTGCTGACGAATGGGAAAGAACGAGAAGCACGGAGGTTGCACTCGATGACCTTCACGTCGCGACCCTTTGCCAAGAACTGGATGTTGAATGGACCAGAGATGTTGAGCTCCTTGGCGATGGCACGGCTGATTTTCTTGATCTGACGGATGGTGGCGAAGCTGATTTGCTGCGCTGGGAACACCATCGTGGCGTCGCCTGAGTGAACACCTGCGAACTCGACGTGTTCGCTGATGGCATACTCAACCACCTCACCATTCTGTGCCACAGCGTCGAACTCGACCTCGTTGGTCTCCTGCATGAACTGGGAGATGACCACAGGATATTCTTTGCTGACTTCGCTTGCCATTTGGAGGAAACGCTCCAGCTCTTCATAGTCGTAGCAAACATTCATGGCTGCACCTGAGAGCACGTAGGAAGGACGCACGAGCACTGGGAAGCCGACACGCTCCACGAATGCCTTCACATCGTCCATACTGGTCAGGGCACTCCACTGAGGCTGGTCGATGCCGAGTTGGTCGAGCATAGCAGAGAACTTGTTACGGTTCTCAGCACGGTCGATGCTGACAGGGCTGGTACCCAAGATTGGCACGCTCTGACGATAGAGCTTCATGGCCAAGTTGTTTGGAATCTGGCCACCTACAGAGACAATCACGCCACGTGGATTTTCGAGGTCAATCACATCGAGCACACGCTCGAAGGACAGCTCGTCGAAGTAGAGGCGGTCGCACATATCGTAGTCGGTAGATACGGTCTCAGGGTTGTAGTTGATCATGATGCTCTTGTAGCCGAGCTTGCGAGCTGTGGTGATGGCGTTGACAGAACACCAATCGAACTCCACAGAAGAGCCGATGCGATAAGCACCAGAGCCGAGCACCACGACAGACTTCTCGTGAGCGTAGTAGTTCACATCGTAACCTTCTACAGCGTAAGTCATGTAGAGGTAGTTGGTCAGGTCAGGATGCTCGCTTGCTACAGTTGGGATGCGCTTCACAGCTGGCAGGATGCCCAACTTCTTGCGATAGGCACGTACAGCAAGGTTCTCCTTCTCCATGTTCTCACAAGCCTCCTTGCGTACGAAGCGTGCAATCTGGAAGTCGGAGAAACCATAAATCTTTGCCTGACGGAGCACGTCGGCAGGGATGTCCTCGATGGCGTTGTAGCTTTCCAGCTTGTGCTTGTAGTCCACGATGTTCTTGAGGCGCTCGATGAACCAAGGGTCAATCTTGGTGAGCTCGTAGATGCGGTCGATGCTGTAGCCCTCTTCCAAAGCCTGTGCGATGGCAAAGATGCGCAGGTCGGTTGGGTTGGCAAGCTCTTCGTCGAGGTTGTCGAACTTCGTGTGGTCGTTGCCCACAAAGCCGTGCATGCCCTGACCAATCATACGGAGACCCTTCTGGATGAGTTCCTCGAAGGTGCGGCCGATAGACATGATTTCGCCCACAGACTTCATGCTGGAACCAATCTTGCGGCTCACGCCCACAAACTTGGTCAAGTCCCAACGTGGAATCTTGCAGATGAGGTAGTCGAGGCTTGGTGCCACGTAAGCAGAGTTGGTTGTACCCATCTCGCCAATCTGGTCGAGCGTGTAGCCGAGAGCAATCTTGGCAGCCACGAATGCGAGTGGATAACCTGTTGCCTTGGATGCCAAAGCAGAAGAACGAGAAAGACGTGCGTTGATCTCGATGATGCGGTAGTCGTTGGTGAAGGCGTTGAACGCAAACTGGATGTTGCACTCGCCCACGATGTTGAGGTGACGCACACACTTGATGGTGATGTCCTGCAACATCTTCACCTGCTCGTCGGTGAGGGAGCAGGTAGGAGCCACCACGATGGATTCACCAGTGTGGATACCGAGTGGGTCGAAGTTCTCCATAGAAGCTACCGTGAAGCAGTGGTCGTTGGCATCGCGGATGCACTCGAACTCAATTTCCTTCCAACCCTTCAGACTCTCCTCCACGAGCACCTGTGGGGCAAAAGTGAAGGCTGATTCAGCAATCTTGATGAAGGTCTCTTCGTCAGGACACACACCTGAACCAAGACCACCCAGTGCATAAGCAGAACGAATCATGATAGGATAACCGATGCGACGTGCTGTGGCAATCGCCTCCTCCATTGTCTCACAAGCCTGAGACACTGGCACCTTCAAGTCCACCTTGTTCAGCTCTTTCACGAAGAGGTCACGGTCTTCCGTGTTCATGATGGCTTCGACGCTGGTACCCAGCACCTCTACGCCATACTCCTTGAGGATACCCTTCTGGAAAAGCTCCGTACCGCAGTTCAGCGCAGTTTGTCCGCCGAATGCCAGGAGGATGCCGTCAGGACGCTCCTTCTTGATGATTTCAGTAACAAAAAAGGTATTGACCGGCAAGAAATAAACCTTGTCCGCAATACCTTCACTCGTTTGAATGGTTGCTACGTTTGGATTCACGAGTACCGAACGGATGCCTTCCTCGCGAAGTGCCTTGAGTGCCTGACTACCCGAGTAGTCGAACTCACCTGCTTGTCCAATCTTCAGGGCACCAGAGCCCAAGACAAGCACCTTCTTCAGTTGCTTCTTCATCTGCAAAAAATGTAATTTTGTGAAATTTTGTGCAAAGTTACAAAAAAACTCCCAACTCTAACCCCTAAACTCTAATCTTTTCACTAACTTTGCACAATAATTACCAAAACTGACACAAATATGAGGACTTTTATCACGACATTGCTTCTCATGCTTTGCATAGTGGCAAGAGCACAAAGTGCAGATGCGCTCTACGACGAGGGCAAGAAACTCTATGATGCCAAGAAGTATGAACAGGCGTTCAAGAAACTGCTGCCTGCTGCCCAGAAAGGACACAAGAAGGCACAATACCGTGTGGGTCGTAGCTACGACAAGGGGCACGGCGTCACGGAAGACAACCAGAAAGCCTATCAGTGGTATCTGAAATCCTCTCAGCAAGGATATGGCAAGGCACAATACCAACTGGCAAAGTGCTACATGAAGGGTAAGGGTACCGCCAAAGATACTGCAAAGGCCAAGACGTGGATGCTCAAAGCCATGCAGAACGACAAGGCAAAAGAAAAATACAAAGAGGATTTGGCTGATGGTGACAAAACCGCTATCGCGCTGAAAAAATTGATTGGGAAATAAAAAAAGAGAAGCTTGCGGGCTTCTCTTTCTATTTAATTAATTATGCACCAATTATTTAGTTATGCACCAGCGTGCCAATATCTTCGCCTTCCATCACTTTCTTCAAGTTGCCTACAATGTCCATATTGAACACATAGATAGGAAGGTTGTTTTCCATACACATCGCTGTAGCAGAGATATCCATCACCTTCAGGTTCTGGGCAATCACCTCTGAATACGTGATGTCGTGGTACTTCGTAGCCGTTGGGTCTTTCTCTGGGTCAGCCGTATAGACACCATCCACACGGGTTCCCTTCAGCATGACGTCAGCCTCAATCTCCACACCACGCAGGGAAGAACCTGTGTCGGTCGTGAAGTAGGGTGAACCAGTACCTGCACCCATGATGACCACCTCACCACGTTCCATTGCCTCAATTGCTTTCCACTTGTTGTAGAACTCACCAATGGGTTCCATACGGATGGCAGTCAAGACACGATTCTTCTGACCAATCGCACCCAGTGCACTCGATAATGCCAAGGAGTTAATGACGGTGGCACACATACCCATCTGGTCGCCCTTCACGCGGTCGAAGCCTTTGCCTGCTCCGCTCAATCCACGGAAGATGTTGCCGCCACCGATGACGATGCCAATCTGCACGCCCATCTCAGCAATCTCCTTGATCTGCTGAGCGTACTGGTTCAATCGTTCCACGTTGATACCTTGCTTCTGTTCACCCGCTAAACTCTCACCTGAGAGCTTCAGCAATATACGCTTGAATTTTGCCATAGGATTACTTTTTATTTTGCAATGATGAGGCTGTACTTCTTCTTACCTTGTTGAACGAGGAGGTATTTGCCATCAAGGAGGTCTGCTGCTGTGAGCAGTTGGTCAGGCGCTGTTGCTTTGTCCTTGTTGATGCTCACGCCACCACCCTTGACGAGGGTTTTCACTTCACCCTTGCTGGGGAAAATCTGGGCAGCGTCAACGGTCAGGTCGGCGAGTTTCACGCCTGCCTCGAAAAGGCTCTTCTCCACTTCGAAGTGAGGCACACCCGCAAAGACATCGAGCAAGGTCTGCTCATCGAGTTTGAGGAGGCTTTCCTTTGTGGATTTGCCGAAGAGGATGTTGGAGGCTTCCACTGCCATATCGTAATCCTCGCGAGAGTGAACCATAACGGTCACTTCTTCAGCGAGCCTTTTCTGGAGCACGCGACGACCAGGATCAGCGTCTTGCTCGGCGATGAGGGCATCAATCTCCTCTTTCTCCAACGAAGTGAAGATCTTGATGTAACGTTTGGCATCTTCATCAGGCACATTGAGCCAGAACTGATAGAATTGGTAAGGAGAGGTGTAGTTGCGGTCGAGCCACACATTGCCGCTTTCGGTCTTGCCGAACTTGCGACCGTCGCTCTTGGTGACCAGCGGACAGGTGAGGGCAAAGCACTCGTTGCCGTTCATACGACGGATGAGCTCTGAACCTGTTGTGATGTTGCCCCATTGGTCAGCACCACCCAACTGGAGCTTACAGCCCTTGTGTTCATTGAGGTAGTAGAAATCGTAACCTTGCAGCAGCTGGTAAGTGAACTCCGTGAAGGAAAGACCATCACGTGCCTCACCGTTCAGACGCTTCTGCACAGACTCCTTCGCCATCATGTAGTTGACAGTGATGTGCTTGCCGATGTCTCTCACGAAGTCGAGGAACTTGAAGTCCTTCATCCAGTCGTAGTTGTTGACCAGTTCCGCACGATTCGGTGCATCGCTGTCGAAATCGAGGAAGTGAGAGAGTTGCTTCTTGATGCAAGCCACATTGTGACGCAGCGTCTCCTCATCGAGGAGGTTGCGCTCCTGGCTTTTGCCCGATGGGTCACCAATCATACCTGTGGCACCTCCGATGAGGGCGAGAGGCTTGTGACCGCAACGCTGGAAATGACGAAGCATCATCACACCGCAGAGGTGTCCGATGTGGAGAGAATCGGCTGTGGGGTCGATGCCGAGGTAAGCAGTCACCTGCTCCTTCTTGAGCAGTTCGTCAGTACCGGGCATCATCTGGTGAATCATCCCACGCCATGTCAGTTCTTGTACGAAATCTTTCATTATGTAGTTGTTTGGTTTTTTAATTTTGACTTTTTGGACTGCAAAGGTAGTGATTTTTCACTTTTCACTTTTCACTTTTCACATTTTTTCGTATCTTTGTCCCCAAATTTTTCATAACCAACACAAAAACTTAATAACTTATGTCATTTAGAAACATTATGCAGGCCGTTGCGCTTGCAGCATTCTTGGGGGCTCCACTGACGGCTTCGGCTCAGAAGGTGAAGGCTCCAGCAGGTGGTAAGAAAATCAGTAAAGAACTCATCGGTATCTTCTTCGAGGACATTAGCTACTCGGCTGACGGTGGTCTCTATGCAGAATTGATTGAGAACGGTTCGTTCGAGTACAACCCCAACGAGCGTGATGGTTGGGGACCTGGCACTTCTTGGAAGACTGCTCGTCCTGGTCACTCTCTGGGTATGTTGGAGGTGCGCATGGACAACCCAATCCATCCTAACAACCCAACCTACATGCGTCTGCACACAGAGCGTGTGAAGGAATACTATGACTATGCAGGCTGGAAAGGTTTCGGCTTGGAGAACGACGGTTTCGACGGTATCAGCGTGAAGGCTGGTGCAAAGTATGACTTCTCTGTGTTCTTCCGTAATATTGGCGAAGCTAAGCAAGTGCGTGTCGTTCTGGCTGCTCCAGGCGGATGGGGCCAGAACCCAAAGGTGTTGGCAGAGACCACCCTTAACGTGAATGGTCAGGCTTGGAAGAAGTATGAGGCTACGCTGACCGCTTCAGAGGACTGCACCAACGGTACCTTGCAGATTTTGGTACTCAATCAGGGCGACCTCGACATCGATATGGTTTCCCTCATGCCACAAGACACTTACAAGGGTCACGGTTTGCGCAAAGACCTCGCTGAGGCATTGGCAGGCTTGGAGCCTAAGTTCATGCGCTTCCCTGGTGGTTGCGTCGTGCACGGTGGTGGTGACGGTTTCTGGGACACTTATCGCTGGAAGACCACGATTGGTGCCAAAGAGCAGCGTCGCGGCTTGAAGAACACATGGGGTTATCACCAGTCAATGGGTCTTGGTTACTATGAGTACTTCCAGTTCTGCGAAGACCTTGGCATGGAGCCACTTCCAATCCTTCCTTGCGGTGTGAACTGCCAGGGTACCAACGGTGGTTGGAACATGCGTACACAGGCTCAGGACTTCGTGCCTATGAGTGAGATGGACGAATGGGTGGATGAGGCTCTAGACTTGATTGAATGGGCGAATGGCGATCCAGCCACCAGCAAGTGGGCAAAAATGCGTGCTGATGCAGGTCACCCTAAGCCTTTCAACCTGAAATATCTGGGTCTTGGCAACGAGGAGAAGATTACAAAGGAATTTGAGGAGCGCTTTAAATATATATATGAACGTGTACGTGCGAAGTATCCTAACATCGTGATTGTCGGCACAGCAGGTCCTGGTTCTCACAAGGGCAACCCTGACTTCGAGAATGGTTGGAGAATCGCTGACGAGACAGGTGTGGACATCTTGGATGAGCACTACTACGAGCCGCGCAATTACTTCCTCGACAACCAGGCAAACTACGACAATTACCCACGCGACCGCAAGACTAAGGTATATCTGGGTGAGTATGCTGCCAAGGACAAGAAGTTGGCTGATGCACTCTACGAGGGTCTTTACCTCCTCGGCGTTGAGAAGAATGGTGATGTAGTGTCAATGACCAGCTACGCACCTCTCTTCTGCAAGAAGAACCACGAGAGCTGGAACCCAGACCTTATCTACTTCGACAACGAAAAGGTTATCCTGACTTGCAGCTACTATGTGCAGCAAATGTTCGGTACTACCGCTGGCGACTACTACTACGGCAATGTGGCTAAGTTCGAAGGTGGTGACAAGTATCAGGGCACTTCTGCTGTGCTCAACACAGAGAAGGGCGAGCTTTACATCAAGCTCATCAATGCAGCCGGTGAGGCTAAGAATGCCACCATCGACCTGAGCAAGTTCAAGGGCTTCCCATCTGTGGCACCTATGACGACCATCAGCAATGCATCCATTGATGCAGAGAACAACTTCGATGCTCAGCCAGTGGCTCCAGTCACCAAGGACGTCAAGATTTCCAAGAAGATGACGCTCTCCGTAGCGCCTTATTCAGCTAACGTGATTCGCCTGAGGGTGAAGTAATCATAACGTGAAAATTGAAAGAATGTACAATTGGCTCGCGGGTCAATTGTGCATTTTTTTATGGAATACATTATTTTTTCCACATTTTTATTTGTAAGTTGTACAGAAAGACGTATATTTGCATTCAAAACATTAACTTTTGTAACACCAAATTATAACCTTTGAATCAAGTTCCTCAATATTTCCGTAAGAAACTTTCTGCAAGAATCAGTTTGTGGGTACTGTTGTGGGTGACCATCTTGTTTGTGGCTGCTCTCATCATTATGTTTCGTTATTCCCACAATGCGATTGAGAAAGAATCGTTGGCGAAGGCAGAAATGATGCTGGATGGAAAAGTGTTGGACATCGAGAACCGACTCCATAGGGTGAAAGTGGCGACAGAGAATATGCGGTGGAATGTGGAACAGCATCTGGATGACCCGGATGCGATGGCGATTTACGCCCAGCAAGTAGTAAAGAACAACCCCGACATCGTAGGTTGTGCTGTTGCTTTCGAACCCAACTACTATCCAGAGAAGGGTGAACTCTACATGACTTATGCTTTCCGTTCTTATCCCCAGTCGGGAGAAATCTTTTTGTCGCAAGACCCAACCATCATTGAGCCAAACGAATACAAAGATGTGCCTTATGTGGCAGTCAACTGGTATTTCATTCCCAAACAAGAAAACACGACCTGTTGGATCAGACCTCATGCTCCCAGCGATACGATTAATTCAACTATCGTGACTTGTAGCACGCCGCTTCATGACAAGAACGGAGAAGTGGTTGGCATACTTGCTTCCGACATCTCTTTGCAATCTCTCTCGGAAGAATACCTCAGAACTAAGCCTTTCGCAGATTCCTATTGTGCGATTCTAGGCGTGCAGGGCACTTATATCGTTTATCCTGATAGCACCTACCTCTATCACAAAATGGTGCGTGAGGTGGTGAAGAACGAACCCGACAAGCGTGTGCCTGAAATGGTGGAGAAAATGTTGGCTGGTGAGGATGGCATGAGTTCCGTCGAAATGTTTGGCAAAGACTGTTATGTGCTCTACAAGTCGTTGAACAACAAGCACTGGAGTGCCTGTATGGTCTGCCCCGAGAAAGACATCTTCTATGCCAACAAACGGTATCAGGTCTATATGGTCATCATCACATTGGTGGGCATTCTGATTATTTCTTTGTTCTGTCTGTTTTTTATCAGTCGGCAGCTCACGCCTCTCAACATGTTGGCGAAATCGGCGGAGAAAATCACGGAGGGTGATTATTCTGTCACCATACCTTCCACGAGCAGGATGGATGAGGTTGGCATCCTACAGAACAATTTTGGTGCCATGAAAACCTCTTTGTCGCGCAATATCCAGCAATTAAGTCAGTTGTCTGAGACGCTCAAGGAGCGCAATGAGGAACTGAGTGCCATCCATGCTCATGTGAAAGAAGCTGACGATGTGAAAATGAACCTCATCCATAAGATTGCTGACAAGATGATTATGCCTATTAAGGAAATAGAAGGTGTGGTTGCCAATTTGGAGGAGCACCGTGCAGACCTTAAGAAGGAAGATGTCTCGAATATGTCGGAGGAGATGATGGGTCACACCAAGGTGATTACAGATTTGTTGGACCAGATGCTTGACATCCCCAAGAAAAGAAAGAAAAAGATCTCATGAAAAGCCCTCTCTATCATATTAACCGCTCTTTGTCACTGAAGCTTTGCCTCGGCATCTTGCTTTGTGTGGTTGTTGTGTTTACGCTCAGTCTGGGGTTCCTCTACGAGCGTTCACGGCTGCTGGTGAAGAATGAAGCGGTGGCACATGCTGAGCATTTGTTGGAGAATATCTCCTTGCGTGTGACAAACTACCTTGACGAGGTGGAGGTCGCCACCAATAACATAGAGTGGTTGGTCATGGATAATCTGCAGCCCGATTCGCTCATCAACTATGCTTACAGGGTGGTGGAACAGAATCCCAATATCAATGGATGCTCCATCACGATGGAACCAGACTTCTTCCCACAGTATGGGCGCAATTTCTCTGTCTATTCCTTGAGAGACCACGATTCGATTGAAACGGTTTACGAAAGACCTTACAATTACTACGAAAAGGTGTGGTATAAGACGCCACGCGAAAGAAATGAGGATTGTTGGGTGGATCCATATAACGACTTCAACGAGGGTACATTGTCCTCACCCGTCATGATTGCTTCCTATTGCAAGCCACTGAAAAATGAGCATGGCGATTTCATCGGTGTCATCGCCACTGACCTCTCCATCAAATGTCTCACTCAAACCATTTCAGCAGAGAAACCATTCCCTAATGCTTACTATATGATGTTGGGTGAAGGTGGACACTACTTTGTGCATCCCGACCGTTTGAAACTGGTGAAGGAAAGCATCTTCTCCTCTGTTGATGCTCAAAAGCATCAGGATATCATCACTCTTGGACATGAGATGATTTCAGGCAAGAAGGGGAATATGCGTGTCAATATCGACGGGGAGTCCTATATCGTGGTTTATCGTCCGTTGAAAGGTACCCAGTGGAGCATCGCTGTTGTCTGTCCTGAAAACGAGATTTCTTACAGTTACAGCCAGATGATGTATTTCCTTGTGCCCATCCTCATCATTGGTGTGTTGCTGATGCTTGTGGTTTGCTGGAAAATCATCAAGCACTTCATTCGTCCGCTCGACCAGTTGGCACAGCAGTCGCGCTACATTACGGATGGACACTATGACAAGAAGCTTCCCCCTAGCACGCGTGAGGATGTGGTGGGCGATTTGCAGAACAGCTTCATTTCGATGCAGCAGGCCATCAATGAACATATCACAAATATCAAACGGGTGAACGAGGAGACCGAACAACGTAACAACGAACTTCAGTCAGCCAACACGTTGATAGAAGATGCCGACAGACGGAAGGCCTCGTTTATTCACGACGTTTCCATTCAGATACGTACTCCGCTCAACATCATCGCAGGTTTCATGCAGGTGTTGCGTGAGACCTTCTCCGTGTTACCAGAAGGGGAAATCGCTAGCTTCACGGAGATGATGAAGCAGAACACAGCTACCATCCATCGCATGGCGAACATGATCTTTGATGTGTCGAGATTAGATCCTCTGCAGAAACTTGATTTGTCGAAGGAGGTGGCAATATTTCCTGTGGTGCATGAAGCCATCGTCACTTTCGAGGAGAAGGATACACAAGAGGTTGTGGATTTGAATTTCACGACCGAATTGGCTGACGATTACACGGTTCACACCAATCGTTTGTATCTGTTGAGGATATTGCGTGAGTTGCTTCTCAATGCCAAAAAGTTCACCTCAGACAAGAAAGTCAATTTCACGGTGGAGGTGAAAGACGCCATGCTTCGCTTTATCGTCGAGGATATAGGCAAGGGTATTGCACAGGCAGAACGTGAGCATGTCTTTGTTCCGTTTGTGAAACTGGACAGCTTCAGCGAAGGTCTGGGTCTCGGACTTGGATTGGCACAACACAATGCCCATCTGTTAGGTGGACAACTCTTGCTTGATTCCACCTTCACGGAAGGATCACGATTTATATTGGAAATCCCCAACAGCTGATTAAGCGTCGGGGATTTCTTTTTGATCAACAAGTCCTTTATTATAAGTCTTAAGAAAGTCTGCAATCCTGTTTCTCAGCAATTGGTAAATGTCGCAATCCTTGAATTGCGTGTTGCGACGTAGCATCTGTGCTGGTTGGAACTGACTATGCGAGTAGCAGGCAAGTTCATTGTTCATTTGCTGATTGTTGCCTCGTGCTAACATTTTGATGTCTTTTTCCCGTTCGCGTCGTAAGATGGTGCATACAGGAGTCAGTGCAGCATCCACCACGTTCTCCATCAGATGGTGTCCCTGAATGAAGAGGTAGGTATTGTCTTTCCTCAATCCGAGGCCTTCCAGTTCCAGCTTCAAAGGCGTGAGTTTCCCCTTGGCGTCCTTCACGTGCTGTTGGAGCCAAGCCAACTTGCGGTTCACCTGACGGCGCACCCTTTCCAGTGCATCGAGAGGCTTGAACACATTCAGCTGCTCTACTGATACGATGTTGTTGAAATTGTTCAATGGAAAGTCATTGAAGCGTCCATGCCGATGCAGCCACACCATCCAGACAAACAGTTCATAGATGATTTCTGAGTATTGATGCAAGTATTCCTCAAAGTTGAAGATGTTGCGGTCATTCAATGTAGCCATCACACAGACATTGTGAAGTGATGGTGCATAGCATTGGTAACTCTCGATGGAGTAGGCATAGGTGTGAATCACATAGGGATTGTCCAGCATCCGCTGGGATGATGGCGTGTGGCGTTGCAGCAGGTAGTCGAGGTCTGCGTCCACACAGGCGATCATATATCCTCCCAACGACTCGCCGAGCTTGTTCATCAATGCCGTCTTCTTGCCCCTGTTCAGATTGGTGCGCGAAGGTAGCATCACCTCAAATGCCGTGTTTTCGTCCTCAAATTCGCTCAGCACATCACGCCAAAAGAAGATGTCATCGTAGCTTTCCACATACACGACAATCTTCCGTTTGCGGTTCTTTGGACGCAAACGGTTGGCAGCCTCAATATAGGCGGAACTGATGTTGGAAAGCAAATGCCGAGCCATATTTCGACTATCAACTATGAATTCTAAATCTCAAACCTCAAATTTCAAACCTCAATTCGAAATGTCTCCCACTTCCGTCACGTTGCTCATCCACCCGTCCATGATGAGGGCAGGGGAGTGTGTGGAGAGGATGATTTGTGCATTGGGATTCAATTGGCGGATCAGGTCAATGAGACGTTGCTGCCAGTCGATGTGGAGCGAGATTTCAGGCTCATCCATGAGGAGTGCATACGGTTCACGGTTCTCCACCAGCACCGTCAGCAGAATGGCCAGCATCTGTTTCTCACCACTTGAGAGTTGGTAAGGGGTGATGATCTCGCAGGTTTTACCCATTGTCTGCATGAACTGTATTTCGTTGCTTTTGCGGTCAATTTTCTTGTGTGTGTCGGCAAACAGTTCGTCAATCATATCCTGAAACTGCTTTTTTGGCGCACTCACTTCAGCCGCCTTCACCTGATCCTCTGGGTCACCGCTGGTCAGCAGTTCGATGATGCGGTTGCCGATGTTCACCTGATAGTCAAGGAAACGCTTCTGCAAGCGGTAAATCTGCCAATCTAATTCCGTCTTCACGCGAGAGTCCGACAGCTTCTCCAGCAGGTCGCTGTGCAGCAACGGACGGTCGAACGAACGGATGACGTCGAACTTGATATAGGTGGCATCCTCAGGCATCAGCTTGATGGTCACCCCCTGTGGGGCATCTTTCGGCACAATCTCGTCGCGGTCGATTTCCGCCAATGTTCGTGCCGAATGATTGATGATGGTGCTCTTGCCTACTCCATTGATGCCACTGAGGATGTTCACGTCGGGTTGGAGATTCCAAACCACGTGCCTACCCCCTTTCCACAAAGCCTTGATCTCAATGCTTTGGATATAATCAGCTCTTTTTCTCATAGTCATATCGGTTTTGATGGGGGCAAAGATACGGATAAGCGAGCACAATACAAAATAAAAAAGTAGTTTCGTTAGCCAAAATGAATAAAAAACGTGTTTTTTCTTGTTTATGTGCCCACTTATCCGTACCTTTGCACCCAGTTTTCTGTGAGCCATCCATTCGGCTGAAAGAATATTGGCGCGCTGAATAACACATTCAATAATTATTTTATACACATTCAATTATGTATTTAGATTCAGCAAAGAAGGCAGAGATTTTTGCCGAGTATGGCGCTTCTGCCACAGACACTGGTTCTTGCGAGAGCCAGATTGCACTTCTCACTTATCGTATTCAGCACTTGACTGAGCACGTGAAGGCTAACCACAAGGATCACGTAACCAACCGTGCACTTGTACAGCTCGTGGGTCAGCGTCGTCGTTTCCTCTCTTACCTCAAGAGAAAGGACATCGAGCGCTATCGTGCAATCATCAAGAAGCTTGGTCTCCGCAAGTAATCGGACATCCAAGAACAACAACCGCGGCATCCTTCTGGACGTCGCGGTTGCTTTTTTATGTGTGATGGTCTTTCCGCTCCAACGCGAAAAGACCATCATTGCTATTTACAATTTCACACTCACGTTTTTGCCGCTATAAGTGACAGACTTCTCTGCACCACCAGCCACTTTCACGTGGAAGGTGCGAGAAGCGGGCATTCCTTCAAATGAACCCGTGCGCTTGCCGATGGTGAGGGTCTTGGCACGGTCATTCCAAGTGAGGGAGATGGTGCTGTACTGCCCCTTCTCGTAGTTGTAGTTGTCGCCTTCGTCTTCGTAGAGGGTGAAGGAAGCATCGGCACCAGGATAGACCACGAGGTCAAGGTTGTCGAACTTGTTCTCGTTGGCATACTGCACATCGGGACCCAGAGGCAGGATGGAACCAGCCTTGATGTAGAGCGGAGAGTGGCTGAGTGGAGCGGAAGCCGTGATGGTCTGACCACCATTCAGCTTGGCATTTGTCCAATAGTCGTACCACTGTGCGCCTGCTGGCAGATAGACGCTGAAAGTCTTGTTCTCTTTCCAATCCACGTTCGCATAAGTCTCACGCTTCAGGTTTTGTCGGTCCCAACCCGACATCGGGTCGGTCTTCACAATCTTCTCCTGTGTGTAAAGTGGGTCAACGACGGGGCAGACGAGGACATTGTGTCCGAACAGATATTGGCGGTTGTTGTTCCAAGTCTGCTTGTCAGCCTTGAAGTCCATGAAGAGGGCGCGCATGAAGGAGTCGTTGTTCTTGGTGACCTGCCAGGACTGGCTGTAGATGTATGGGAGGAAACGGTAACGGAGTTTCACAGCATCCACCAGCGCATCATAGACGGGTTCGCCCTGCTTGCCGAAGTAGTAAAGCTCGCGATAGATATCGGCTCCGTGACTACGCATCATCGGAGTGAACGCACCAAACTGCATCCAACGCACATAGAGTTCCTGGAACTGTGGGTTGCGAGTGGCAGAGTTGTGTCCTTGTGTGCTATAGGAACCCGCAAAGAATCCGCCAATGTCGGCATTCACATTCGGGTTGGCAGTCAATGTGTAATTCAGGCAGATAGGCACTTGCTTGCGGAAAGTGTCCCACGAAGAGCTGATGTCACCACTCCATGTATTGGCACCATAACGCTGCTGACCTGCGAAGTAGGAACGGGTGAGGATGAATACGCGCTTGCTGTCATCCACGGCACGTTGGCTGTCATACACACCACCCACCGTCATCAATGGGAAGGCGTTGCGTACACTACGATAAGAACCCATAGCCGTAGGCTGGTCACGCTGCTCCTCGGTCAAGTCCATTTGGTCGGGGTCAGTGGAGTCCATCCACCAAGCGTCGATACCCATCTTGTGCAGACGAGAGAGGTTGTTCCAATAGATGTCACGAGCCTCCTTGCTATAGACGTCGTAGCAACGCACGCCGCTGGGGTAGTCTCTGCGTGGAGGCCACTGAGGGAGTCCGCTCTGAGGCCAAGTGTCGAAGTCGAGCATGAGACCCTTGGGCTTCATTTCCTTGAACGCCTTGGTCTCAGGACCGAAGGAAGCCCAGATGCTGATGCTCATGTGGGCGTTCTGCTTGTGCACCTCGTTGATCATATCCTGAGCGCGGTCAAAGTCGGGGTTGAGGAACTCCATTGCGTTCCAGTTGTAGTTGCTGCCCCAGTACTGCCAGTCCTGAATGATACCGTCGAAAGGAATCTTCAGGTCACGATATTTGTGCACCACCTCGAGCAGTTCCTGCTGAGACTTGTAACGCTCGCGGCACTGATGGAAACCGTAAGTCCAGAGGGGCAGCATGGGCACTTCGCCAGAAAGGTGGCGCATCTCGGCAATCACACCGTCGGCATCGCCACCATACATGAAGTAGTAATCCACCATCTTGCCCACTTCCGACTCCAGTTCGATGTTGCCTGCCTGACCTTCAGCGGGGGTGACCAGACGGGTGGGGGAGTAGTTGTCCCAGTAGATGCCATAACCCTTGATGGTCTGGTAGAAATGGGCAAAGTCCTCCAGGTTGCTCTGCTCCATACGGCGGTTCTCACCACGTTGGCTCATCTTGCCGTTCTGCAGGAGTCCCACGCCGTAGATGCCCTCATCGCTTTCCACTGAGAAAGTCTGCTTCACTTTGTAGGCATCCGTGTCGGGACCTTTGGTGATGGGCGTGAAAGCACAATCGCCCTCACGAGTGAGGAGGTTGCCCTTGTTGTCGGCAAACGACACTTTGCCATTCTCCACTGTCACCGTCATCGCAGAGGACTTGTAGATGGTGGCATTGCCTTGTTTCGATTGGCTCACCTTCACTTGCTCTGGTGAGGCGATGACCACCAATGATTTCTTCTCAACCTTCTTTCCGTTATCTTTCACGATACGGACGGTGCGTGGAGTATAGAACTCCACTGTCTGTGCGTTCGCGGCACTCATGCCCACGAAAGCCAAAGCTAACCATAATGTTCTTTTCATGTTTGTTTAGGTTTCTTGGAAAAAGTAAAATAAATCTGAGTGCAAAGGTATGGGTTTTCAGCCACGCAGTTACAACACTATTGTTGAATCAACAGAACACAATGGTTGATTTTCCCCTAATTAGTCAGGATTCACGCAGTTCGCTGGGTTTCTTGTTCCATTCCTCCTGGAAGCATCGTGCCATGTAGCTCGCGGAGCTGAATCCTGTTTGTTCCGCCACCTCGTTCATGGTCAGTTTCCCTTCGCGGATGAGTTGGGCAGCATGGGTCAGCCGGATGTTGCGGATGAAGGCGGTGGGGGTCTTGTCAATAGCTGCCATCATCTTCTTGTAGAGTCCCGTGCGATCCATGCAGAGGTCTTGCGCCAATCGTTCCACCGTGTAGCCAGGTGTGGCGAGGTTCTGTTCCACCAAGAGGGTGGCACGTTTCATCAGGTCTGCATATTCCTCCGACACGGATTCTTGGGGTTGAAGCTCTTCGTGCTCTTCTGTCTGAGGCTTGGAAGAGTTCTTGCGCTGATAAAGAAGGAAGAGAACGAGGAAAAGTCCGATGCCGATAATGCCATAACCGAGGTATGCCCAAGGGGTTTGATACCAAGGGGTGGGTTGAACTCCTCGCAGCAGACCGTGGTCGTATGTTCCGAGCCACACGGTTCCCTTACGGTCGGTGAAGACGGTGTTGATGCGGCTGGAGGAAAGGTGATTCCCGTCAACCATCTGCACCTGATCCAACCGTTCTGCCTTGCGTGAGATGAGGTCGAGTCGCCAGAGTCCTTCGTGACTGACAATGAATGCTGTGTTGGGGTCGATGAGTGCAATGGTGTAGAGTCTCTCTGAACGGAACAATTCTGTCCAGACGCGAGTGTGGGTGTCGAATTCCAGACAGAGTCTTCCATCCACTAACTGATAGAATTTTCCTCGGAGTGTGTCTGCCACCACGAGTGAGGTCTGTGCTGTTGAGTCGAGCATGCTGGCTGTGTTGGCATATAGCTCCTTTCCCTTCTCGCTACATCGCACCGTTCCGCTGGCATAGAAGAGGTAGAGCTTACCATCCATGCGCTTCAAATCGAACAGCATGTCCGTCGAGTCTTGTTGCACGAAATAAACCTCTCCCTGGTCATCCACAAATACATCATCTGCACTGTCGGGCAGACAGTCCTGCAAGAGATTCAGTTGAGCATCGTAGCACCAGAGTCGTTGATAATCCTTCACCCACAGGCGGTTGTGCTGATCGGCATACACATGATAAGCACCTTGATAACCAGGCAAAGGCGTAGAAGAAAGGGAGTCCTTCCGAATGTGTTGAAAATCCTTCCCGTTCCACAGGTCGATGCTGTTTTGGGTGGTGGCGACAATCCTACCGTCGTGGAGTTGCATCACATGAAAGACGAAATTGTCGCTGAGTCCGTCAGCGGTGTCAAGAGTGGAAAACACATACTGTTGCGCACCACAGGTGATGGCACACAACAGCATGATGATATGTAGGGACCTCCTTTTCATTCACTCGTGGAACTCATTCGTTCCCATCAGGGTCTTTGGAGCACTTTCTTGCCCTCCTGAATCAGAATTCCTCGGGTGACAGGTGTGGCAGGAAGTCCATTCGTGTCATACCATGTACCCTGTTTGGTATCTTTTCCAGCTGTAGGAACCTTAATGCCTGTGGCAATTTCTTCGGAATTCTTCGAACGGTTGCCTGCATAATCGACAGCCTTTACTTTGTAGAGGTAAGATTTACCCTCCTCCACCGTGTTGTCGATATAGGATGCAGTGGAAATGCTGCGAGCGATAGTGTTGTATTCTGGCTTTTCCCCTTCTTCTTGAGGTACTTCTGCGCGTAGCACAAGGTAGGTCAGTGGATCATTGTCTGTGGGTGCAGTCCATGAGAGTTCCCAACCGCTTGCCTGTTGTTCGACGTTCAGTTCTGTAGGTGCAGCTGGTGCATTTGTGTCAATTGTTGAGTCGATGGGTTGCAAACGCCACAAGAATGGTGCTTTGGAACGAGACTTGGGAGATGGACCTTCCTTCAAAACCACTTCTGAACCTGATGGAAGATCTGTACAGTAGAGGTATTTGTTGGACAAACGGCTGATGATGTAATAATAGCCATCTTGTGCATATTTGAGATACCATTGTTCTTCCAACAGATGTGTACCCCCGTCACCACCTTGCCAACAGATGACGTTGGCATTGTTGTTGAGATTTAGATTCAATACATTTAGATGGGAGTTCTTGCTGGTGGTTACATTGTCAATGAACCAATAAGAGATGTCTCCAGTAGTATATCCTGGAGTCACATTCCATTGTTGAAGTGTGTTCGAAGCACTCAAGTTGGAGGTGGTCACATTTGAGCTGCCGGCACCGGTGAGCACCTTTCCGCTGTACTGATTCATGATGATGTACTTGCCATCCACCACACCTGGTGCCACATCCTCGCCCCAAGTGATGTCGAAGATGCGTTCTGCATTAATCTGTCCTGCTTGGTAGCCCGTTCCTCCCGGTACCTTATACACATATCTTCTCGTGGGACCATCACCATTGAAATAGACATCCTTGTTCTTGCTGACGAAAGCGAATGTGGAAGTTGATGCTTGCCGTTCAGAAGACCCTAGGTAACCATGCACCTCGCCTGTTGTGTTGTTGCGATACACAGCACCGCAAGTCCATGCGTTCCTGTTCTCGCCATAGCCGATGCGCACACCCTCATTGGAATCGATGCAGAACTGTCCACGAGCTTTCGAATCGAAGCCCCACCAGATACCGTTCTCCATACCATAATTCACACCTACAATGGCCTCGCCTACATTGTGCAGCTCATCAGCAGTTGCCACCTTTCCATCATTCTTCACTTGCCTGAAGAAATTGGCATAGTTGTAAAAAGAGCCTGACAGCTGGTGGGTGTTACCCTCGTCCAGATAGCTCTTGAGTTCGTTATACCAAGGTAGAGCCTCGTCAGCATTCAGGGTGTTGCCACCACAGATGCGGATGTCCTTGAAGAAGTCGTCTGCTTTCAGTAATTTGGCAATGGCAAGGAAATCCTTTTTTGCCTGTGCCGCATTGGTGGCTTGGCTCCACACGTAGTCAGGCTCATTGAAAGGAGACACACTTACGACCGTCAGCCCTTGGTTTTGCACATACTGCACACTCGCTTTGATGAGCTTGTACCACTCTTCGGGATTGCCCCTGTAGTGGCTTCGACCTGTATAGTCAGTGATTTTCTCCATCTTGCCGTTCGTTTTCAGCTCCTCTGGATATTCCCCGTTTTCATCCACCTTGCAGAACAATGCCTCATGGTCACAGTTAAGGTTCACTGCTTGGGTGCCAGTCAGCTTGATAAGGTCACAACGCTTTTTCAGTTTTTTCTGCTGACGGTCAGTTAATGTATAAGTGCCGTCACTATTGGCTGTCACGAGGTCAATCGGCTGAAACGACACACGTCCTGTGGCGAACTTTCCCTTGCCGATGTGGGCAATGCCTCGATAGATGTTGAAGTCCCAGTCCCATGCGGCATCCATGCCCCAATTGACCTTGAACTCTTGTCCCTCGTCTGTCACGTCAAACTCAATTTCGACGTCAGCCCTTTCTTGGGCTTTCATAAATTCCGCTCCTGTCTGTGCGTTCGCAAGCAGGAATGTGAGAAGTGAAAAGCAAAAAGTGGATATTCTAAGTGTCATATAGATAGGTTTTAGCATTAGTGTTTATTCCTCATGTTGTAGATGAAAATCGCCCAGCTTGATTCCCGGGCAAGCTTGCCTACCCGTAGCCTTTGGGCTGGCTATTGCGCTTTCTCGTCCAGATAGCTGTCCTTGAAGCCCAGGAAGTACAGCACACCGTCCAGTCCGATGGTGTTGATGCTCTGCTGTGCATTCGCCACCACGCGAGGCTTGGCGTGGAAAGCAATGCCCAGACCCGCCTGTGAGAGCATCGGAAGGTCGTTGGCACCGTCACCCACAGCAATGGTTTGCTGCAAGTCCACCTTCTCCACTTGAGCAATCAGCTTCAGCAGCTCAGCCTTGCGACGTCCGTCCACAATCTCACCCACATAGTTGCCCGTCAGGTGTCCCGTCTCGTCAATCTCCAGTTCGTTGGCATAGACATAGTCAATGCCGTATCGCTTCTGGATGTACTCGCCAAAGAACGTGAAACCACCACTCAGGATGGCAATCTTGTAGCCATACTTCTTCAGCACATACATCAATCTGTCCACTCCCTCCGTGAAAGGCAGGTTCTCAGCGATTTCACGCATCACGCTTACATCCAGTCCCTTCAGCAGTTTGCAACGCTCCGTGAAACTCTCCTTGAAGTCAATCTCACCTCGCATCGCCTTTGCCGTGATGGCAGCCACTTGGTCATACACCCCATTCCGTCTTGCCAGCTCATCAATCACCTCCGTCTGGATGAGGGTGGAGTCCATATCGAAACAAATCAACCGTCGCATCCTTCGGTACATGTTATCTGTTTGGAACGAACCGTCAATCTCCAGTTCTCTCGACATTCTCAGCAAAGCTCCATGCAGCGCCTCTTTGTCCTTTGGAGTGCCACGCACGGAAAACTGGATACATGCCCTTGTCTTCTCCTTCGGATGCATGATGCTCGAACGGCCAGACAGACGCTTGATGCCATCAATGTTCAGCCCTTGGTCGGCAATCAGTCGACTCACCGCCTCAATCTGCTGTGCCCTCAGTCGTCTGCCCAGCACCGTCAAGATGTAACGGTTCTTTCCTTGGCGTTTCACCCACGCCTCATACTCATCCATGGTGATAGGCGCAAAACCGATGTTCACACCCAGCTCACTTGCCTTGAACAGCAAATCCTTCATCACATATCCCGACTTTTCATCCGTCACCCTGATCAGCACACCCAACGACAAGGTCGAGTGGATATCAGCCTGACCGATATCCTGAATGTCCACGTCGTACCGTGATAAAATATCCATAATGCTTGCTGTCAGACCTGGACGGTCCTCACCCGTGATGCGCAATAGTATCAGTTCTTCCTTCATATAGGTTCTTTTTGTTTCAGGGGCGAAGTTAGGGATAAATGAGGACATAACCAAGAAAACCAACAAAAAAAAGGAAAAGGGGGCCATTTTGCCACCTTTTCCCTTCATCTTTAAGTAGTCTTTTGACTTTTGACCTTAGTCTTTAACCTTTATCACTTCACCATCACTTTGCGTCCGTTCACGATATAGATGCCAGGTGCCGTTGGTTTGCCCTCCAGCTTCGTGCCGCTCAGGGTGTACCATTGCTCAGCGCTATCGGTATCGTTGGGTTGGATTGACTGGATGTCCACCAACTCAGCATCGGATTTGAGAGTTGCAGTCAGGTCAAGACCTGCATAATTCCGATTGTAATCTGAATGGAATTTGAGGGTTAAACAGTTACCAATAATGGTTCCGATGTCAGCAGGAAGAGGATCGGCATCTGCTTCTTCAGGATAATTGCTCCATATACTCGTGATGAAGTTGTCTTCATTAATAGTGGTACCTTGATAGATCTCGAGGTAATCACAATTCGGTTCTGTCAGCACCTCGCCTGTCAGTTGAATGGAATAATTGTCAGGTGCCATCAGCACAAGGCTTCCATCGCATTCTTCGCTGTAATTGTCAGCTTCACCGCCATCATCATAGATTTTGAAAGAGGTGACATCCGCTGGAAGCATAACAGTCAAACTACCTTCCTTGGGCATGTTGATGGATAATCCCGTCTTGTTCTTGGTGAAAGTCGGAGTGACAATGACAGCCGAGTTCGGCATGATAAATATAGCGGTGTTGTTATACCATACTCCACCTTCCACTTCCACAGGATTATTGGCTGCATCTTTCACCGTGATGCCACTCAAAAGATAATCGTTCTTGGGTGTGGCAGTCAATGTGACCACTTCGCCATATTGAGTGGAGGCGGGACCATAGATGGTTCCTCCGTCCTTTTGCTGGAGAGTGATCGGGTGTGTCTTTGCATCTATCACTTTCACAGCCAGGTCAAGACCAGCAAAATTAACACTTCCATCTGACTGAAAGTTAAGCATCAGATTGTTTCCAAGTATGGTTCCGATGTCATCAGGAAAAGCCTTCGTATATCCTCCATCTGGATAAGATTCATCATCAATCCATTCAGTGTTACCACCTTTTCCGGGAAGAAGTTTGTAATCGTTGGTTGTAGTGCCAGCATAGACCGTCAACTCATCGCAGAATTCCGTCAACAACGTGCCAGTCAGCTGAAGCGTCTTACCCGATGGTGCTGCCAGCACAAGGTAACCGTCACAGTCATCGCTGTAGTTTCCTTCAGCAGATTCTTCCTTGTCAGAACCACCCAATCCACCATCATCATAAATCTTGAAGGAGGTGACGCTCTTGTCAATGGTCAGCTGTGCCTTTCCGCCTTTTGGCATCAGCACATAATAGCCGTCAGAAGCGTTTCCCTTCACCTCGAAGGTGAAATCCGTTGATTCAACCTCCTGATTAAATTCTTCGTCAATAAAATATTTCTTGCATCTTGAGCAATACCAGTATTCGATGTTTCCTGCCTTCGTAAAAGTGGCTGCCTTCCCTTCTGTATGTTCAATGTCGTGGCCAAGTGGAGGTATCTCTACATCGAATTTTTTCAGTGGAATGGTGCAATTTATGTCGCTAAAATATGTCTTATCGACAAAATTGCACCAACAGTTCTGCATATATCCAACCTCTGTGCAAGTAGGCGCTTGCGTTGTGATAGCTTTAATGGGGGGCATAAGGTTGGTGTTGCTTATGTCACGCTCGCTTCCTGCTGGAAATATATTATCTTCATTATACTCCTCACAAAAAGTCTTCATCAACTGCACTGCTCCGTTAAAAGCCCAGCTGCGAATTATGTCTGTACTACTCGTCCAAGTGAGATAGATTTCAGCAGCGCCATAATCATAATTAAATTCATTGTCACCCTCACCACCTTGACCTCCACCAATAGTAGTCGCATTTACATTGCCACCATAAATAGTGATGGTGCCACCATCGCCACCATCGCCACCGATGCCAATTTCATCTTCATAGTAATATCCATAACCTCCCTTACCACCGCCGATGTTGCCTGCGTCAATCATTCCTCCATAGAAGGTAATGTTGCCAGCATTTTCACCTTTGTCTCCTTTGCCCGCATGAGATGCTCCTTCATTTCCACCAATGCATGCGTTTCCACCAGAACTAGTGGCAACCAGTCTTCCACGATTATCACCTACACTTTGTGCATAGATGTTGAGGCTGCTGGTTTCTGGCACATGCAAACCAGCCGAAATACTGAAATTACACTGATCAACAAGAATCAGGTTCACCGTTCCTTTGACCTCAATACGGTATGCGTTATTTTCTTCGCCACTGGCATAATACCATGTTTCCTTGCCTGCCACACCCAGCGTTTTGGTCGTGCTGGTGATGGCCGTTGCATCCACCGACTTCATTTGTGACTCAACGTCGGCTGTCGGGTCAAGATAATTCACTTTGTCTGCCCACGCCATTACGGTCGTGAACAAGGCGAGCAGCACAAATAGGATTGTCCTCGCCCAATCAGTAGTTTTCTTCATCATGATGATATGTTGTTAATGAATAATAGGATTGTAAAAACTTTTGCCTTCAACTTTGTAATTTGGGTCACTACTGTCCCGTTAAAGTGGACTAATCGTTCTTTGAAATCGCTGAAATAAAGTCATTTACGAGTAGTTTTAAGGGTGCACGGATTTGAATTTGTACCTTTGCAGCCAAATTGAATGGCTGCAAGATGAACAAAGACAA
>JAGCDQ010000032.1 GCA_017651245.1 Bacteroidaceae bacterium
CTATGTCGGTGCTTTCATCGGCTGGTCGGCTCAGAAATCCACGGTGGAGAACTGTTTGGAGAACGGTACCTATACCGGTTTTACCCATGCAGGCGTCAATTACAGAACCTTTAATGATGTATTCGGTGGCACCAACAACTACACCTACAAGGATTGGGGCGAGTGTAACAAAGTAGGCGCAAGGACTGCTGCCGCAGTGGTTGAAGCCTTAGGCAGTATGTGGCAACTGAGCGTTACGGGCAAGCCAGAGCCCAAGACCATCGGTGGTCTCATCGACGGCATGCCTACCTTCTACTATGAGAACATGGGTCACATCGACCAGAACTCACTGCAGGTGCGCACACTGCCCACCTCGACGGTGCTGACCTGGGCGAACGAGACCGAGGAACCTGTGGATTATTACGAGGTGTGGCGCAAGGACAAGGAGGATGCTGACTTTGGCAAAAAACCCATCGCCACCCAAATCAGCGACACACAATATGAAGACAAGGACACCTCGCCCGTACATCAATATGTATATAAGGTGCGCGGCGTGACCGACTGCGAGGGCATTCACTTCGACGAGACGAAGGAAGTGGAGGGTATGTGTGAGCAGTTCGCCACCGTGGAAGGCTATCTCCGTTTCCTCGACGGCACAGGCATCCCGGGTGAGAAGATCAAAGTGACGGTGAATGATGAGGAAGTATCGACAACGACTGACGAGAGCGGCTTCTTCCGCCTCAAGGAACTGCCTTACATAGACAAGAAAGAAACCACCTACCAGTTGGTGACCAGCATTGATGGCGTGCTGGGCACTGCCACCTTCGGCACCGCCCCAGGCGAGAACGTGCTGAAGAACGTGGTGATTGAGGTGGGTTCGAGCGTCAAGATTGCCGGCTACGTGCAGTATGAAGGCACCAGCATCCCTGTGCAGGGCGTGTCGTTCCTGGTCAATGGCCATGAGGTGCGCACGGCTGCCGGCAAGGTGGAGACCGACCACGAAGGCAAGTTCTCCTTCCGCATGCTATCGGGCAATGCCAGCATCCAGGCGGTGAAGGACGGACACACCTTCTGGCGCGACGGATTCTACCATCAGGATGACAACGATCCCGACACGCAGACGACCTACAACTTCAAGACCGACAAGGCGGGACTCATCTTCTACGACACGAAGCGCGTGAAGCTCACCGGACGTATCGTGGGCGGTAAGGAACAGGGTGAGAAGCCATTGGGCTACGGTCTCTCGACCAACAACCTGGGCGACAGCCTGAAGATGGTGCTCACGCTGGAGGGCGACAACGCCTCCCGACTGGTGTTCGACATCCAAGACCGCAACCTGAAGGAGCGCGACGAGGTGTTTGAGCACAAGGCTGCCAATGAAAAGGACAAGAAATATACGCAGCAGACGAAGGTACACACCACCCTGAACCGCAAGGTGGTCTATCCTGACGTGCATACAGGCGAATACGAGGTGCTGCTGCCACCTGTGAAGTGGAAGATACAGCAAATCACCGCCTCGGGCTATGCCACCCTGTTCCAAGACGGACAGACGGGCGACGTGATCGACCTGACCGACTCGCTCACCTCGCACAAGGATGTGGTGAAGGGAGCGTGGCAGACCATCGGCTCCAAGAAGGATGTGAAAGACCCCGTGGAGGAATACCACGCGAAGTACAGCCGCATCTACCACTCGCCAGTCATCATCGACTACAAGCAGCAAGGCTTCGACGAGTTCGACTACTTCGGCGACCGCTACTACAGCTACCAGAACCTTAATGGTGACAAGGAGAAGCTGTCGCTGGCATATGGTGTAAAGAAGAAGGACTGGCCTGATGGCAAGCGCGACTCTTTGGAAACGCACTACACCTTCGGACACCCCGTGTTCAACATCGACCGCAAGTATGGCTTCACCATCTCGGCGGTGGAGAAATACTACTATAACAACAACACGAAGAGCGACACCATCGACGTGGTGAAGCTCTCAGGCGGTGTGGTGACCATCCACAACGGCATGATCAGCGACACCCATTGCGACACCCTGCATCTGGACAGTCTTGGTCAGGGCAACTACACGATAGAGGCTGCACAGACGCCTTATCTGCTCACAGGCGAAGATGCCCTCTCCACCGTGAGCATGACCTTGGAGATGGACGGCACACACTATGAGGCTGAACCGCTGAAGGCATACGTGCTGAACATCAAACCAAAGGAAGGCGCCACGGACATCCTGACCTTCTCATCACCACAGCTGATTGACATTCTGCGCGACCCACCAGGAGGTGGCTCGAAAGCCACGCTTTCAAAAGGCTCCACGCTGAAGTATTCATACCAGATGGATATGTCGTGGAGTGCTGGTGTATCCATCTCGTTCAGTGCGGGTAGCGGTGTCAACAGCTTCACCGGTGTGGTGGCAGCCCCAATGGGTGCCGGCGGTGTGGGCGGTCTCAACAACATCGCCTCCAGCGACCTTTCCACCTCGCTCGACCTGGTGTGGTCGGGCAGCGGCAACCGCGCCTTCAACTACACGATGAATATCAACGAAGACATCTCCACCAATACCGACAAGACGATGGTGGGTGCCAACGGTGACGTGTATATCGGTGTGGTGCAGAACATCGTGGTGAAACCCGCCACTGCCATCCGTGCCATCCCTCACAGTGCCTTCGAGCAGATGGCTGGCTCGGTGGAGAAAGACCGTATGGTGGAGATCGCCCAGGGACGCGACGAGAAGAACAATCTGCTGCACTTCGTACGCGACGAGGTGGTGACTTACGGACCTGAACTCACGTCTAACTTCGTGCACTCACAGCACTATCTCATCAACCAGCTCATCCCCGAACTGGCGGAAGAAATCTATGGACTCATGTTCATCGGCACGAAGGAAGAGGCACAAGCCAAGGCAAACTCTTCAGGGAAACCGGTCTATCGTTCCATGGTGGGAACGGATGATCCCGACTTCGGTGCCAGCAAGTATGAGGTGATCTATCCCGATGATTACACAGGCAGTAGAGTGGACAAGGTATCGGTGTTCCACAACGCCATGGTGAAGTGGGTGGAGATGATTGCCCAGAACGAGCAAGAGAAACTGAGCGTACAGGCTAAAGACCTGGTGAAGAACTTCGACATCGACGGCGGCAACTCACTGACGTATAGCGAATCGTTCTCCAGCGACTACTCCAACACCACGTCGTTTGTAACTCCATTTGGCTCGGCAACCAGCGACTACTTTGAAAATAAGGGCGGCGATGTCACTATGAGCATCGTGGCAGTTCTGGGACCAACGGCGGCAAAATTGCTGGGCAGCGTGCTGAAGACCAAGGCTGGTGGCACGACGACCAGTACAGGCGAATCGCAGAATGGTGGAAAGACAGCGGTATCCATCAATGCGTTCGGCACAACCTTTAAGTTTGGACTGACACCGTCGATGAGTTTCAACGTGAAACCCAAGAGCACGGAGTCGAAGGCGTACACCCGCAAGGAGAGCTTTACCATCAGCATGGACAAGAAGAGCCATCTGGACTTCGACGTCTATTACGTGACACCTGCCAGCCAAAAGACCGGCGGGGATCTGAGTGCGATGGATGTATTCTATAACAAAAACTTCTTCGAACAGGCAGAGGACAACAAGGATTACCTGAAGCGTAATCTGAAACTGGAAGACTATGATACGCCTCGCAGCTTTGTCTATCGCACCCGTGGCGGTGCCACCTGCCGTCCTTGGGAGGGTGAGCGCACCACGAATTTCTATCAGCCTGGAACGGTGCTTGACGAGCGCACGAAGAAGATTGAGAATCCGCAGATCAAGATGGACAAGCAGAGCCTCAGCGGTGTGCCTTACGGCGAAGCTGCCCGCTTCAAGATCTACCTGACCAACGAGAGTGAGCAGCCTGAGGCTGTCTATAACTACTTCGACCTCTACCAAGTAGATAAGTCGAATCCTAAGGGTGCCCGTCTGGTGATTGACGGCGTGCCGCTGACCGGCAACTCACGCACCATCGAAGTGCGTCCGGGACAGGTGACGGAGAAAGTCCTGGAGGTGTATGCCGGAGAGGCATTCGATTACGAGAATCTTGAGATAGGCATCATCTCGCAGGGTGACCTGAAAGCTTATTCGCAAGTGGCATTCGATGTACACTACCTGCAGACGGCTGGCGGCATCGCCATCTCGTCGCCTGGCGACAAGTGGATCATGAACTGCGACGCACCGACCGATGGCAACAAGGGCTGGTATCTGCCTGTGGTCATCAGCGGCTTCAACAAGAACCAGCACAACTTCGACCACATCGAGTTCCAGTATAAGGAAACCACCCGTGGCGACGACTACTGGACGAACCTCTGCGGCTACTATGCCGACTCAACCATCTACAAGGCAGCTTCTGGCACGAAGGAGATGATTCCTGAGAACGGCTACATCAACGCCCGCTTCTTCGGTGAGGGCGTCGTGATGGAGAAGGGCTACGACCTCAGAGCCGTACTGTTCTGCAGGAATGGCAATGCCTTCCTCACCAACGAGTCGAAAGTGCTCAGCGGTGTGAAGGACACGCGCCGTCCGCAACTGTTCGGCACACCAGAGCCAAAGACTGGTGTGGTGGAAGTTGGCGACAACATCATCTTCAACTTCTCGGAGGACATCGAGTATAACTACCTGCAAGCCACCACCAACTTCGAAGTGGTGGGTGAGACCAACGAGACTGCCGTGCAGGAAGCACCTTCGCTGCAGTTTGGTGGTAACGGCTTCGCACAGACGGAGGTACGTCGCAACTTCAGCGACAAGAACGTGACCGTCGAGGTGATGATCAAACCTGACGAGGTGGCGAAGGACATGCCAATCTTCTCGCACGGCAGCGAAGGCAAGCACTTGCAGCTGTGGCTCACCAAGGACAAGTGCCTGATGGCAATCGTGGAGAATGGCGACAGACCTTATATCTTGGAGAGCAAGATACCGCTGACCAGCAAGGGATTCCAGCGTGTGGCAATGGTGCTCAACAATGAAAAGAAGCAACTCATGCTCTATGCAGACGAGCAGGTGGGCAAGATGGACAGCGTGACCTATAACGGCTATGGTCCGTTGACGTTCGGCTATGGCGAGAGCTTCAATTCGGGAGAGCCTTCTTACTATGAGGGTCGAATGCTGCAAGGCCGTGTGTGGTATCGCGCACTTGATCTGGCGGGACTCAGCCGCTACGGCAACCGAATGCTGACAGGCTATGAGCTGGGTCTGGCTGACTACTACCCGATGAACGACGGCAGAGGCGACTATGCTTCCGACCTCGCTCAGGGTGCTCACCTCGCACTCAACGGAGCTTCGTGGGCACTGCCAGAAGGTATGTCGCTGAAGATTGACAACAGCAAGGCAACTGACGAGGAGAATGATCCTGTCTTCAAGATCAGCACCGATGCCGACTGGAACACCTTCCGCCAAATGGTGGCTGATGCCAAGGGTGAGTACGATATCTATGCCCAGCTCATGGCGGACATCAACATCACCGAGCCTGTGGGCGACGGCTCAGCACGCTTCCGTGGTGACTTCAATGGTAACGGTCATACGCTGAATTGTAATATAGGTAGTCATGGGAATTGCACGGCACCTATCCAGTATGTGACGGGCATCAGTACCATCCGCAATGTGAACGTCAGTGGTAGCATTACGGGAAGTTGGCATTCATCCGGTCTCGTAGGCCACGTAGAAAGCGGTTCCAATGTGGTGGTAATGAACTGTCGCGTGTCGCCAAAAGTAACAGTCTATGTAAGAGGTGGCGGCATCGTAGGATACGCCGATGCGGGCACGCTTACCGTGCGCAACTGTCGGTTTGACGGATCCGTCCATCACACTGGCTTTGACTTGGAGAAAGACAATTCTGCAGCCAGTTTCGCCGGTGCTTTCGTTGGCTGTGCCACCAGCAATACCACACTTGCTGTTGAGAACTGTTTAGACTATGGCGGATACTTTGATTTCTATGGAAGGTATAGTTCCTGCTACATTAACAAATCACGCTGGGCTGGAACCAACAACTGGACCAGAAACGCCAAAGTAGCACAAGTTATCAACAACGTGGGTAACTTGTCTGCCGAGGAATTGGCAAAGGCATTAGGCAATGAATGGACGGTAAGCAACGGTACGGCCGTTCCGCGTGTCAATAACAACCACAATATCTATATGGCAGACAAGGCGAAGGGCTTGCAGTTGAGAACCGACCTCTTCCAGCGCAATGACGAAGAGGACTACACGCTGATGTTCTGGTTCAAGACTGCCCAGGAGAACGGTACGCTGATGGCAAACGGTTCGGGTGCAGCTGACGATGAGGGTGCACGCAACAAGTTCTTCATCGGCTTTGAGGACAACAAGCTGAAGTATCGCACCAACGGTCGTGAGTTCGCATTGGAAGGCAACTACAGCGATGACGCATGGCACCACTACGCGATGACCGTGAACCGCATGCGCAACGTGGCAAGCATCTATGTGGATAACGAACTGAAGGCACAGCTGACCACCGACACGCTCGGCGGTATGCTCGGCACTCGCTTCTTCCTCGGCGATATGGTATGGCAGAAGAGCGGCGACCCAACCCTGTATGAGGCGAACGCCTTCACAGGTCACATCGACGGTCTGGCACTCTTTGAGCAGGCACTGCCCACAACGCTCATCAAACGCTACTCAAGCAAGTCGCCAGGTGGCTCGGAGCGCGGACTCATTGCCTACATGCCTTTCGACCATCAGGAGCGTCAGAAGAGCGGCGACCTCAGCCTGCAACCTTATGCCCTGAGTAGCAAGGTGAAGGTGGACAACGACGGCAAAGTCCTTGACAAGCGCGACAGCGTGTTCGTCAATCCTGTTGACGACATCCAGGCACGGATTGACCGCAACACCGGTGCCCCCGTGCAGGCTTACGAGCAACTGCGCAACCTGAACTTCAGCTATGTGGGTCGCGACAACCAGCTGCTGGTGAATATCGACGAGCAAGACTCGCGCATCAACAAGCAGAATGTGTATGTGACGCTCTACGACATTCCTGACAAGAACGGTAACTTCATGAAGTCGCCTGCCACTGAGTGCTTCTTCGTGGACCGCAACCCATTGCAATGGGGCGAAAAGCGCGTCACGACAAGTATGAAGGCGGGCTACGAGCGTGAGCTCTTCCTGCAGATTGTCAACAAGGGCGGCAAGGCGCACACCTACACCATCGAGAACCTGCCTCGCTGGATGACGGCTGACAAGACCAGCAACGTGGTGGATGCCATGAGCACCGACAATATTGACATCTCCATCAGCAAGGACATCAATGTGGGCACTTACGACCAAATCATCTACCTGACTGACGAGAACGGACTGTCGGAACCACTGCCGATTGTACTGACTGTCGAGGGTGAGAGTCCTGAATGGAGGGTTGACCAAGACCTGAAGCGCTACTCGATGAACATCGTGGCTCAGGTCTATGTGGGCAACAGCATCGTCACGGAGCCGCAAGACATGGTGGCTGCCTTTGACGCGGCAGGACGCTGCATGGGTGTGAACAACATCAAGTACGATGCCAACACAGGACGCAGCATGCTCTACATGACCATCTATGACAGCACGACGGTGGCAAGCACGCTGTCGTTCCAGCTGTGGCACTATGCAACAGGCAAGACGATGATGCTGAGTACGAATCCAGAGGAAATCCGATTCGCTGAGCAGACCATGGTGGGCACCGTCTCCAACCCCGTGCAGATGTATGCATCCGAATGCTACAAGCAGACGATAGATCTGGCGGAAGGCTGGAACTGGATTTCGTTCTATGTGCACAACCAGGCATTCGCAGACTTATCGACCATCCTCGGACGGTTCCCATGGCAGGAGGGCGACATCCTGACGGAGGATTCGCAAGACCTGACGCTGGTCTATCGCAACGGCAAGTGGATGAGCAACGCAGGTAAGGAAATTGACTCCAAAGACCTGTCGCAGGAGTTCAGCTACAAGGTCAAGGTGCAGGACGACCATCGCGTGGAAATCTGGGGCGAAGCCTACAAGGATGAGAAAGACCGCACCATCAGTGTGAGACCAGGATGGAACAGCATCGGCTACACGCCGCTGGTGAACCTGCCTGTGGCAACGGCTCTGACGGAGTACTTCGACGATGCCACTGACGGCGACGTCATCAAGAACCAACATGAATTTGCGATGTTCGAGAGCGACGGCAAGGGTGGCGGCGAATGGCTCGGAACCCTGGAATACATGAAGCCGGGTGAGGGCTATATGCTCCATCGACTGAGCGACACGCCGACTTCGTTCTGCTATCCTTACTACGAGCCTGGAGCAACCTTCATCGGCACGCCAACCACACAACATCGTGCTGCTGCCCTGAACTATGCCGCAACGATGAACATCGTGGCTAAGGTGGAAGGCATCGATGTGGAGGACGGCGACAAACTGGTGGCTTACGTTGACGGCGAAGAATGCGGCAGCATTACCATCAACTCTCAACGCTCAACTGTCAGCTACCTCAGCATCGAGGGTGAGAAGGAGGCTCCGCTGTCGTTTGCCATTGAGCGTGACGGCGACATCGTTGCCACCACAGGCGAGGTGATGACCTACAAGGTGAACGGCATCAGCGGCACACCTTCCGAGCCTACGACAATCAGCTTCGTCAAGGCAAGCCAGTTGCCAAAGGAGGGCTGGTACACGCTGCAGGGCATCCAGTTGCCACAAGCGCCAACCCATCCAGGTGTCTATATCTATAATGGTAAAAAACATATCATCAAATGAAAACGATAAAAATCCTATTGCTGACGACAGCCCTCACCCTATTGTGGGGCTGCTCGTCGGGCGATGACGAAACATCGTCCAATGGTTCCACATTTGTTGGATCTGGAAAGCCTGCATGGAGTGTTGACCTGACAGGCAACGAGGAGGCTCCCTCGTGGTTGGCACCAGACCCCACGAAGTTTGAGAGTTCCATGTTCATCATGGTCAAGTTGCAGGAGGAACTGATTCCTTACTCCACCAACGAGGATCGCCTGACGGTGTTCATTGGCGACGAGTGCCGCGCCGTGCCTGCAGAGCCTAACAAAGACGATGAAGGGAACGTCTTCTTCGTGCTGAAAATCCGTGGCAACAGCAGCGACCGGGCGGTCAGCTTCACGCTGTGCTACTATTGTGCCCTGCTGCACCAGATCTTCGACTTGGAGGGACAAGAAACCTTCGTGTCGGAACTCACCTATGGCGTGGATGAAGACTTCGTGCCCCCACTGCTGGAGGGTTGCAAGAAGTATCCCGCAAATCAGCTGGTAAAGGTCAACCTACCTGCCAACCTGCCGTTTGCGCAAGCGGATGGCGACATGATAGGAGCCTTTGTGGGCAACGAATGTCGTGGCGTTGGATATGCCGGTCAACCTTTCACGGTCTTCTGCACCACGCATGAAGAGTCCTTCCAGCTGCGCTACTACAGCGAAACCCGAGCAGGTGTCTATAGCTTCCATCAGAACTTCAAGGTGAGCGATGATGAGGCGCAAATTCTCACGCTCGAATTCTGAAGACAGGATCAGGAAATGCAAAAAAAAGGGCTGGCATCGCATCTCGCGACCCAGCCCTTTTCCTACATTCTACATTTTACATTTCACATCACACATCTCATACACGACGTGGTTCCCAAGGCAGTCAACGCTGCCGTCAGGATGGACACCGCAATCTGCAAGATTGCCTTCCAAAGTTCTTTGTTCTTCATGGTTATAAGTTTTTTAATGGTTTTCTCACACAGAAATCACAGAAATCACGGAAAATTTTTACAACACAGCACTTGAATTCTTTCAATCGTGCAGAAGGCACATGTTTATATTTCTGTGCTTTCCGTGCTTTCTGTGTGACCTTTAACCTTTATCATCCATTTCCGCCGCCTGAGCCTGGGATCTCGTCGTCATCCCCATTCGTGGGATTCGTGTTATTCGTGTTCGAACCACCGTTCTCACCGTTGCCCGTGTTCTCACCACCCTCGTTGGTGTTCTCGTTCTCAGGGTCTTCCACGGTGCCGTCATCGCTGGAGGTCACACGCTTCACCTCTTCGCCGTTGCGGTCGTAGCAGGTGATCTTGAACGTGGGCAGCCTCGATGAGGATGATGTCTATTGGGCTTGCGAACTGGTGAGGGCAATGGCACTGGTGGAGAACGGCAACGGATGTGCCCACCTCATCCGAAAGGAGGAGATTAAGAAGGGGTATGAGTTGGCGTTTGCAAGTTGAGCGGCGACATCGACGATGTTCAGTCCTTTCTGGAGCACGTTGAGACGCTGGCCCTGCAGGTTGTAAATATGTCCCTTTCGGGGCTTCGTTCCTCGCCTCCCGAAAAAGCTACTTCCATCCCAGCTTGAAGCGAAAATGATACTCAATCATTTTCACTTCAAGCTCCACTCAAACACTCCTGCTGAGTAGTCGCCTTGGACGATTTCGAGTTTCATGGCGGTGGTCTTTACGGGGTCGAAGTTGACGATGTTGGCAGCACCTTTGAGCGTGCCATATTGAGTGGGGTGCTGGACTTCTGCCCAATCACCAGAAGCTGTTTTGTAGTAGAGTTTCCAGCTGTCGGGCACTCGACAACCACCCCAAGGGCCATCGTCAAACCAGAAGACGGTGGAGGTGCTGATGGTCTCTGCCTGTTTGAAGTCGTATTGTAGCCACTCAGTGGAGTTCTTTCCGGGCCACCAATGGGTGTAAGGAATGGAACGGTCTTCACCATCCGAAGGCACGAGGCGGTCGTTGATGGATGAGAGAGCAGGCAGGTTCCTCTTGCTGCCGCTCACTTTGCTTTCTGAAGCAATGGAAGCAGGTTGGGCAGGAGTGGTGGCGTTGAGGTCTTGTGGAAGCCACACCGTCATCTTACCAGGACCACGATGTGCCCATGCATAGTAGGGGATGAGTACAAGGCGTTCGTCGTGAGTTTGAAGTTTACCCTGCTGGTCAAAAGTAAGGGTCTGGGCATCGGTGGTGAGCGTCTGCACGGTAGTCTGCATGATATCCTTTGTGCTCAATTGGAATTGGGGTTCTTGGTTGATGAGCACAGAGAGAACATCGCATTGGTTGTCAGGATGTTCAGCGCAATAGACGATAGGTCCGCGTTCGATGGCAACACGTCCCTTATCGGCAGCAACCTGACCGTTGGCACGAACAATACGAGGTTCCATATCGAAATGAATGTCCACCTTATCTCCCTTTTTCCAAATACGGTCAATCACGAAGTAGCCCTGCTTTAACTCACTCTTCACATCCTGTCCATTCACCTTGATGGTGTAGCCAAGACGCTTGCCATCAGCGTAAGTGTAGAGGTCGCTGGGCACGACTTCTCCCTTCACCCATCCAGGAATGCGGATGTTCAGTGCATATTTGCCCGCACCATTGTCAATTTTTAGGGTAACATCTCCATCCCAAGGATAGTTGGTCTGTTGTGTGAGGGTCACGTTTTGCTTTCCGACCTTCACATTGACGGTGTTAGAGTTGAAGAGATTGATATAAAGTCCGTTGTCCTTCACGGCATAGATGTACTGAGGAAGTGAAGGAATGAAACGGGCCGCATTGGATGGGCAGCAGGCACAACCAAACCACTCCTGGCGTTGGTGTTGTCCCATACTCTGGAGTGGGTTGGGGTAGAAGAATTTGCCACCATCGATGCTGATGCCTGAGATGACACCATTGTAGAGTGAACGCTCCAACGCATCATAATATTTACTGTCACCATGCAGGAGGAAGAGTCGGTAATTGAGATACACCTGAGCTATGGCGGCACAAGTCTCGCAATAAGCACTCATGTTGGGCAATTCGTAGTTTTTGCCGAAGGCTTCACCACTCGCTGTGGCACCCACACCACCTGTGATATAGTATTTTTTGCTAACGATGTTGTCCCAAATGCGGTCAATGGCTTCGATGTAACGCTGATCACCAGTAAGGGCTGCCACATCTGCCATACCTGCATACATATAACCCGCACGCACAGCATGACCGACTGCTTCATCCTGCTCCAAGACAGGTTTATGACTTTGGCTATATTCATCCAAGCGATGATAGAAACCGTCTGTGTCAAAAAGTCCGTTAGGCGTCCTCCTCCATGCAGCATCCCGCTTACCACGTTTGTCAAGGAAGAACTTGGCTTGCTCCAAATACTTCTTGTCACCTGTGGCAATATAGAGTTTGGCTAATCCCATCTCGGCAATTTGATGTCCTGGCACCACACTTGCCTGCCCAGCTTTTTCACCCACTTCACGGCATACGCAGTCAGCATATTTGATGGCGACGTTGAGGAAGTTCTTTTTACCTGTGGCATAGTAGTGCGCCACTGCTGCCTCACAGAGATGTCCGAGGTTGTAGAACTCATGGGAAAGGTCCTCCACCCGTTCCCAACGCTTTGCACCAGCCCATTCGTGGGGATGTTGTGGGTTCTGGGTGCGTGAGGTGTAGAGGTAGCCGTCGGGCTCTTGACCAGAAGCAATGACGGCAATCACACTATCCACATACTTGTCGAGACGACCACCTTTGAACTTGGCATTGGGGTAGGTCTGCAAGAGGTAGCTGGCACCCTCAATGGTCTTGTAAGGGTCAGTGTCATCGAAAGAAAACGTACCTTGTTTAATCTCAAACACCTTCGATGGGTCTTTCAGGTGCTGGGCGGCATTGCTGAAGTTGGTGTAACGCCCTGTTTCTTCATTCTTAGAGAAAGCAAGCGGGATGGTTACGTCCTGACTGGCTTGCAGACGCTGTCCCCAAAAGGTGTTTGGGGCTACTTTGACCTTGGTGAAAGGTACTTGTGTGATGGGGTAGCCACCATTCTTGTCTTGAGCAATCGCTCCGATGACTGTGATGACAGCCACCATCGATGTGATGATTCTTTTCATTGAAATATAGGTTTTCAATAAGTTAGTTTTGTTTGCAAAGGTAGCAATTTCCTTTCTTTTTATACAATAATAAAAGAGAAATTTGGTCAAAATGAAAAGAAAACGTAACTTTGCAGTCGCAAATTGATAGCGGACAATGAATGATGCTATCAAAAGCACGAACAAAAGGTTTATTTAAGCATTAAAAGAAACAACATAAACATAATAGGCTTATGGGAGAAAAATTGGAAGTGAAGGAACTCGCCGAAGTGGCGGTTCGTTTCTCAGGTGATTCTGGTGACGGTATGCAGTTGGCCGGAAACATCTTCTCTACAGTGTCAGCCACTGTAGGTAACAGTATCAGTACTTTTCCAGATTATCCAGCCGATATCCGTGCCCCTCAAGGCTCGCTGACGGGTGTGAGTGGTTTCCAGGTGCATATCGGTGCCGATATGGTTTATACGCCAGGTGACAAGTGCGATGTGCTCGTTGCCATGAATGCTGCTGCCCTGAAGACTCAATATAAGTATGCGAAGCCAGGTGCTGCCATCATCATCGACACAGACTCTTTCGGTCCTGCTGACCTGAAGAAGGCTGCATTTGCCACAGAGGACTATCTTGGTGAGATGGGCATTGACCCTGATCGTGTGATTGCCTGCCCCATCACACAGATGGTGAAGGATTGTCTGGCAGATAGCGGTATGGATGTGAAAGCAATGCTGAAGTGCCGTAACATGTTCGCTCTTGGACTCGTCTGCTGGCTCTTTGACCGTGACCTCAACATCGCTTTCAATTTCTTGAAGGATAAGTTTGCCAAGAAGCCAGGTGTGGCAGAGGCAAACATCAAGGTGATTCAGGCAGGTTATGACTACGGACATAACACACATAGTTCAGTTGCTAATGTTTATCGTATTGAGACGAAGAACAAGGTGCCTGGACGCTATATGGACATTACAGGTAACAAGGCAACTGCTTATGGTTTCATTGCTGCCGCTGAAAAGGCAGGTCTGAAACTGTATCTCGGTTCTTATCCTATCACGCCTGCTACAGACGTGCTCCATGAGCTTTCTAAGCACAAGTCACTGGGTGTCACTACGGTACAGTGCGAAGACGAGATTGCTGGATGTGCTTCAGCTGTTGGTGCTTCATTTGCTGGTGCACTCGGTGTGACTTCCACTTCTGGTCCTGGCATCTGCTTGAAGAGTGAGGCAATGAATCTCGCTGTCATCATGGAGCTGCCACTCGTGGTGCTTGATGTACAGCGTGGTGGTCCTGCTACGGGTCTTCCTACGAAGTCAGAGCAGACCGACCTTTTGCAGGCACTCTTCGGTCGTAATGGTGAAAGCCCAATGCCAGTCATTGCAGCCACTTCACCTACAGACTGTTTTGATGCTGCCTATGCAGCTGCCAAGATGGCACTGGAGCACATGACTCCTGTCATCCTGATGACCGATGCTTATGTGGCTAACGGCTCTGCAGCCTTTAAACTTCCTAATCTCGCTGAATATCCAGCCATCAATCCTCCATACGTTCCAGAAGAACTGAAGGGTTCTTGGGCACCTTACCTCCGTAATCCTGAGACGGGTGTGCGTTACTGGGCAGTGCCAGGTCGTGAAGGTTTCCAGCATATCCTTGGTGGTTTGGAGAAAGACAACAAGACGGGTGCTATCTCCACCGACCCAGAGAACCACGACTTGATGACACATCTTCGTCAGGAGAAAATCAACAAGATTCAAGTGCCAGACCTCGAAGTGTTGGGTGACAAGGATGACGCCGACCTCCTCATCGTGGGCTTTGGTGGTACTTACGGACACCTCCATGCAGCGATGGACGAGCTTCGTGCCCAAGGCAAGAAGGTGGCATTGGCTCACTTCAAGTACATCAACCCACTGCCAAAGAATGCAGCAGAGGTGTTGAAGAAGTACAAGAGGGTGGTGGTTGCCGAACAGAACATGGGTCAACTCGCTGGTTGGCTCCGCATGAAGGTGGACAACTTTGTTCCAGAACAGTTCAATCAAGTGAAGGGACAGCCATTCGTGGTGAGCGAGTTGGTTGAGGCTTTCAACGCAATCATTAACAAATAATAGAAAGGACATAACTATGGCATATACAGTTCAAGATTATAAGAAGGGACAGCCAAGATGGTGTCCTGGATGTGGTGACCACTTCTTCCTTGCTTCGCTTCACAAGGCGATGGCAGAGATTGGTGTGGAACCTTGGAATACAGCCGTGATTTCAGGTATCGGTTGTTCGTCTCGTCTGCCACATTACATGGCAACGTATGGTATGAACACGATTCACGGACGTGCAGCTGCCATTGCAACAGGTTGCAAGGTGGCAAATCCTGATTTGACCGTATGGCAGGTGAGTGGTGATGGTGACGGACTTGCGATTGGTGGTAACCACTTTATCCATGCGAACCGTCGTAACATCAACCTCAACATGATTCTGCTCAACAACCGCATCTACGGTTTGACGAAGGGTCAGTATTCACCTACTTCTCCACGTGGATTTGTGTCTAAGTCCAGTCCTTATGGAACCGTGGAAGACCCATTCCGTCCAGCAGAGTTGTGCTTTGGTGCACGTGGCCATTTCTTTGCCCGTGCCGTTGCCACAGATGCTCCTGGCACCGTAGAAATCCTGAAGGCTGCCTACAACCATAAGGGTGCGGCTGTGTGTGAGATTTTGCAGAACTGCGTCATCTTCAATAATGGCACCCACGATGCTGTGTATAGCAAGGAGGGACGTGCCAAGAACGCCATCTATGTGCAGCACGGCAAACCCCTCATCTTCGGTGAGAACAACGAGTTTGGTCTCATGCAGGAAGGCTTTGGCTTGAAGGTGGTGAAGATTGGCGAGAACGGCATCACAGAGAAGGACATCCTGGTGCATGACGCTCATTGCGAGGACAACACCCTTCAGCTCAAGCTTGCCTTGATGGGTAACGGCGACGGCTTCCCTGTGGCACTCGGTGTCATTCGCGATGTGGACGCACCTACCTACGATGACTGTGTGACGGCTCAGATTGAGGAGGTGAAGGCACAGAAGAAGTATCACAACTTCGCTGAGTTGCTGGAGACGAACGACATCTGGGAGGTGAAATAAGATTCACCTTGTACATAAATAAAAGAGGATTGACGCCGTTGTCAATCCTCTTTCTTTTTCTCTTCCAAGTAGTTGCAGTAGATTCGGATAGCCGTTTCCACCATCCGCACACAAGGTCGTTTCTTGTAGTACTCGGCTGTGCGAGCCTCAGGGGTGGCAACAATCTTGATTTCGGGGATAGTGCCATCTGTACGTTGCTTGTTCAGTCCCAGCAGTTCCTTGCAGATGATGGAGCCTGTCTCCGCCTTGAAGTCGTTCGCCAGACGCTGCACCACTTCGTAGTTTTGCTTCTTTAGTTCAGGGTCAGGATAATCACCTTTCACCTCCAATCCTGCCAACATGAACATACCGCAGGCAGCACCGCAGGTTTCTCTCATGCGTCCGATACCTCCACCAAACGAACTGGAGATATGGGCAGCAAACGATTCTTCCAGCCCGTAGTGATCGGCAAACGCCAGCACAACGGCTTGGGCACAATTATATCCTTGCTTAAAGGTTTCTACCCCCTTGGCTACCCGTTCCTCAGTATTCATGCTCTTTAACCTTTAACCTATAACCTTTAACCTTTACCTACCCTTATACATGTCATCGTAGTACTTTTCGTACTCGCCGCTGGTGATGTTGTCCATCCAGGCTTCGTTCTCCAAGTACCACTTCACCGTCTTCTCGATACCCTCCTCAAACTGGAGTGAAGGTTCCCAACCCAATTCCTTCTGCAACTTGCGAGAGTCGATGGCATAGCGGGCATCATGACCCAAACGGTCAGTCACGTAAGTGATGAGGTCAAGGTCAGCACCTTCAGGGCGACCCAGCAGACGGTCAACCGTCTTGATGACCACCTTGATGATGTCGATGTTCTTCCACTCATTGAAGCCACCGATATTGTAAGTCTCAGCAATCTTTCCATTGTGGAAGATGGTGTCGATGGCACGGGCATGATCCACCACATAGAGCCAGTCACGCACGTTCTCACCCTTGCCATACACAGGCAGTGGCTTGCGGTGACGGATGTTGTTGATGAACAACGGAATCAGCTTCTCTGGAAACTGGTAAGGACCATAGTTGTTCGAGCAGTTCGTCACGATGGTCGGCATGCCGTAAGTGTCGTGGTAGGCACGTACAAAGTGGTCACTGCTTGCCTTCGAAGCACTGTAAGGAGAGTGGGGGTTGTATTTGGTGGTCTCCAAGAAGAAATCTTTGCCGTAAGCCGCATGATGTTCAGCACTGGAAGCCGTCGTGGTGAACGGGCTCTCCACACCCTCAGGGTTGGTCAGTTGCAGGGCACCATACACCTCATCCGTCGAGATATGATAGAAACGCTTGCCTTCATACTTCTCAGGCAGACTCTCCCAATACAGCTTGGCAGCTTGCAACAGCGAGAGTGTGCCCATCACATTGGTACGGGCAAAAGTGAATGGATCCTTGATGCTTCTATCCACATGACTTTCTGCTGCCAAGTGGATGATACCGTCAATCTTCTCGTCCTGCATCAACTGGTAGAATGCATCAAAGTCGCAGATGTCCATCTTGACAAACTTATAGTTCGGCTTGTCCTCCACATCCTTCAAGTTGGCGAGGTTACCTGCATAAGTCAGCTTGTCGAGGTTGATGATTTTGTACTCAGGATACTTGTTCACAAACAGACGAACCACATGGCTGCCAATAAAGCCAGCACCACCTGTGATTACAATGTTTTTCTTGAATTCCATAACGTTATAGAAATATTCCGTTTTTTATTTGCGTGCAAAGGTACGCTTTTTCTATGAGAAATCCACAATATTCTCTTTAATAATATAGAAAAACAAAAAGGATGCACCATCGGGCACATCCTTTCCATTCATTTCGTAGGCAATCAATAACCCATGTTTTAGTGGTTACTTGATTTCGATGTTCAGCGTCTCTTTCGCCTTCTCCTCTTCCGTCTTCTTCGGAATATCGATGGTCAGCACACCGTCGGTCATGCCGGCTGTGATTTTAGCCTTTTCCACATTGTCAGGCAAAGAGAATCTCTGCTCGAACTTGCTGTAGCTGAACTCTCTGCGCAGATAGGTCTTCTTGTCGCCACCCTCTTTGTTTTCAGCCTTCTTTTCC
>JAGCDQ010000033.1 GCA_017651245.1 Bacteroidaceae bacterium
CCCTTCTGCACCAACGCAAAATGATAACTCACAGGCATCCTGTCCTCATCCGTCTGCGGATCTGCCACATCCACCAACTTCACCCCATTCTCCAAAGTCTTCACCCGAAACCCCTGGGCATACTCCAACGGCATTACCTCAACAGAGTCAGATTCGTTCACTCCCACCTGTCCAGAAGGTGCTTGTTTGCATGCTGTCATCAGGAAAAGACTGATGATTCCAAACGTCAAAAAAGGAAAATGTTTCATAACCCGTCTTATTTGTTTTTGATGTTCTGATTTTTCTTGATGATGTTGTAGGCTTGGTAGATGCCGAGTTCGCCTGCTTTGGAGAGGTCGGGGATGGCATGAGGTGTGTCGTCGAGGAGAAGGTAGAGGATGCCGCGGTTGAAGTAGGCTTCGGCAAAGTGGTCGTTCTGCTCGATGACACGGGTGAAGTCTGTGATGGCATCGTTGATGTCGCCTGCCTGGGCTTGTTGGAAAGCTTGCTGGAAGGTGTCGATGAGGTCGGTCATGCCTGCCTCTCGGTAGATGGCGAGTGTGTTCTCGTTGGGGAGCATGAGCTTGGCTTCTTGCTCGTGGTTCTGCACTCTGCCACGGTATTCACTTTCGTATTCGGGCTCTTGCTCACGGTTGTCCTCTTCGACGAGCTTCTGGTAGTCGTCGAGATTGACCTGTGACTTCTTGCGAGTCTTGTTCTTCTGGCTGGACGTGGGTGTGGAGTAGCCGTAACGATGGGCAATCTGTTCTTTCAGGATGTGCTCTTCGTCGCGGTTGGCTCCTGCAGTGTCGCCTATCATGCGACGGGCTGCAGCACGGCGTTCGTAGCCGTAGAGGAACTTGGGAAATTCGTTGATGACAGTGGTGTAGTCGCGGATGGCTCCACGGTAGTCGCCTGTGTTCTCGAGCAGGGTGGCACGGTTGAAGGTCGCCATCATGTCGTCGGGGTCGATGGAGAGGATGAAGTTGAAGTCCTCGATGGCGAGATTGTCTTCACCCACGTTGGCTCGGAGGAGTCCGCGGTTGTAGTGTCCAACGAAGTTATTGGGTTCGAGTTCGAGGGCACGGTCGTAGTCCGCCATCGCGTCGCGGTAATGGTCGAGGTGGTAGTGGCATAGGGCACGGTTGATGAGACAGCCTGCCTGCTTGGGATTGAGTCGGAGGGACTCGTCAAACTGCATGATGGCATCTGCATACTGCTCATGGCTCATGAGGATGTTGGCTTTGGCTGTGATGGCACTGATGTTGTACTTATCCACTTCGATGGCTTTGTCGATGACGACTTCTGCGGCAGCAGTGTCTTTCTTCTGGAGAAGAATCTGTGCCTTGATGTTGTAGCCGTCAGCCTGTTTCGCCCATTTCCGGATGATGATGTTGCAGATGCTGTCGGCACGTTCGAGGCTGTCCATCTCAAGGTGGCAGAGGGCAAGGTTGTGCCAGAGGGAGCGGGTGTCTGGCATCATCTCGACGGCGGTCTCGTAGTCGCTGATGGCTTCGGGGAAGCGTTCGAGGTTGATGTAGGCAAGTCCACGCAGTTCGTAGCTGTTGGGAAAATAGGGATTGCGGCGGATGGTCTCGGTGCAGTCGAGGATGGTGCCTGAATAGTCGTCGAGGTAGAATTTCGCCACACCACGGTAGAAGTAGGGTTCGTAGAGGTGCGGCTTGTAGTTGATGACGAGGTTGAAGTAACTGATGGAGAGCACGTAGTCATCGTATGCCAGCGCATTGCGGGCAATGTTCATCATGCGGTCGGTGTTGATTTGGGCATAGCCCCCCAGCCCCCAAAGGGGGAGGGTTAACACGATGGATAATATGAAACGACGGAATGTGTGCATTCTAAGCCCTAAACTCTCAACTCTTAACCTCGATTTGGCTTGCACTTGTAATGTGCAGAGAACTTTCCCTTGCTCATCGCAACGAGCTTGTTCTTGATCATTTGCTTGCGGAAGGGAGAGAGACGGTCCACGAACATCTTGCCGTCTAGGTGGTCGTATTCGTGTTGGAACACGCGTGCCTCGAAGCCTTCAAGCCAACGCTCCTGCTCCTCGCCATTCTCGTCGAAGTAGTTGACGAGTACTTTGGCAGGACGCTTCACGCTCTCGTTGATGCCTGGAATGGAGAGACATCCTTCAGACATCGTGACGGTTTCTTCGCTCTCTTCGAGAATCTCAGGATTGATGAATGTATGACGATAGTCCTTGAACTGTGGCTCATCGTCGGCGAGGGCATCGAGGTCGATGATGAAGAGACGGATGGGCAGACCCACCTGAGGGGCAGCGAGCCCGACGCCTTCGGAACGCTCGAGGGTCTCAAACATGTTGGCGATTAACTCCTTGAGGTTTGGATATGCCTCGAAGTCAATGTCTTCGGCAACCTTTCTGAGAACGGGTTGCCCGAATATGTACATGGGAAGAATCATATCATTTACAATTTGACGATTTACGATTTACAATTTACAATTTTTGCTTTGGAGGAAATCTTCCAAGATAATGGTGGCGCTGATCTTGTCGACGAGTGCCTTGTCCTGTCGGGCTTTTTTGCCGATGCCGCTCTGGAGCATGGCCTGATGTGCCAAGACGGAGGTGAAACGCTCGTCGTAATAGACAATGTCCTTGCCGGGGAAGAGTTTCTTCAGTCTGTTGAAGAATGGCTCGATGCGCTTCATGTTCTCGCTGTCCTCGCCGTTCATCTGAGTGGGTTTCCCGACGACGATGGTGCTGACGTCCTCCTTTGCCACATAATCCATGAGGAACTTCTCCAGTTCCTTGGTCTCGATGGTGGCAAGTCCGTTGGCAATCATCTGCAGGGTGTCGGTCACAGCGATGCCCGTGCGTTTCTTTCCGTAATCTATGGCGAGTATTCTTGACATAACTCTAAGCTATTAACTCTCAACTAAATCAGTACCATTGGATGGAACTGGAGTAGCTGGATTTCTTGTCGTATTTGAGCGCATCGGTGAGGGTGCTTGCATTGGCACGCAGGGAGATGTGGTAACTGGTGTAGTTGCCAAACACGAGTCCGCAGGAGATGTTGAAGCAGTGCATGTCGCGTGAGATGTTCACGGTGGTCATGGATATCTTCTTCGTGGTGAAGTCCCATCCCGATGCAAAGTTGCAGTTCCAGTTGCTTGCCAACTTCAGGTTGCCCGAGAAGTTGAGGTTCTGGGTGAACGAGTAGGGATATCGCATGGTCTTGACGTTGATGTCCTTGTTGCGGTCTTCATACATGGTGAGTCCGTAAGAGATGGAGAAGGACCAGGGTATCTGGAACTTCATATAGCCATCTGCATCCAGTCCGTCTTGAGAATCGTCTCTGTTCTTTCCCTGTTTGCCCGAACTGTCCATATTGGTCTCTAAATCATCCATCTCGTCCTCATCCTCTTCCTTGTTGACGCCATCCTGCTCGTCTTCGAGGTCTTTCCCTCGTCCAAAGAATCTCATGATACCCTCTTTTATCTTTCTGAACGACTGATTGTTGAAGGTGTAGGAGAGATTCTTCGACATACCTTGGAAACGTCCCCAACGTCCATACGACCATTCCGTGCGGTCGCCCACAACGACGTTGCCGTTTTTGTCAAATTCATAAGCGTAAGTCATGAACACAGCACTCATGTTGAATGTGGTCTTTCCCCATTTCAGACGCAAACGTGTGGAGAGGTTTGACCAAGGTTGCCGTTCTGCCGCCATGTTGTAGGAGAGAGAGGCACCGAGTTCGTCAATGATACTGATTTTCTTGATGGAGTCGTTGCGCGCCTTGATTTTTGCCTCCACGTTGTTGGAGATACTGAAGCTGACTGCCCCTGTCTTGCCTATGCTGGGAGTTCCGTAGAGAGAACCCGTATAAGGAGAGTAGGGCACTTGGGTGACATTTCCGTCCTCGTCGGTTTTTGTGTAGGTCTTCCAATAGCCATATCTGCTATCACCGAAGTCTGGTGCATAGCTGAAGCTGACGCTGGGCGTGAAGACGTGACGCACCATCTGGAGTTTCTCTCCGAACACCTTGGGATTGGGTTTGTAAAAACCATAGAGCTTGGTGTTGGCAGAGAGCGAGAGGTTATAGTCGAACACGCGATTGAAGCCATAGACGGTGTCGCGCACCACCTGGTTGCGTCCTTCGTCCCAACTCTGAATGACCTTGTTGGTGTACCAACGCTCGGTATAGTTGAGCATCGGGGTGACGTTGATGTATTTCAGGATGTTGAATGACGCAGAGATGGGAATGTTGTGCTTCATACCGTTCTTCCAGTCTTTCACCAGCGAGGAATGGAGTAGTTTGTCTTCCTTCGTGGTAATGGAATTGGAGAGTGTACCCGTGTATTTCATGCTGATTTTCTCATACCAGCGTTCCTTACCCACAACCACCTTGCGTTTGAAGGGATAGAAGGTGGAGAGTGACCACGACATGGACGGAAGAGTCAATGCGATTGTGGAGTCACGCATGTTTTGAGAGATATTCATGGAGCTGGACAGAGAAAGTCCCATTTTGCGGAAATTGTGAGAATAGCTGACAGAAGAGGTGCGCGTGCTCTGCGAATAAGAGGTGGGGTTGTAGAGCGACGTGAGATTGTTTTTCTCGTAGGATTGTGTGGCAAAGTTCACACTGGCGGAGAAAGAACTATTGGGCGATGACTTAGGGTCTGTTCTGTGACTCCATTGCACCTTGAAGTTTTTCTGCACACTATAGTCGGGCATGTTTTTCTCACCCTCTTTCGTCACTTGGTAATTGAAGTAGAAGTTGCCAGCATATTTGTAGCGTTTCTTGTAGGTGGTCTGTGTACCGACGCCCCATGAACCTTTGGTGAAAATCTCGCCGGTCACCTTCAGATCCATGTAATCGCTGATGGCAAAGTAATAGCCACCATCACGCAAATAGAAACCTCGGGTGAACTCATCGCCGTAGGTGGGCATGATGAAACCGCTGGAATAAGTGCTTGTGATGGGGAAATAGGCGAAGGGTAAAGCCAAAGGAAGTGGCACATCCTCCACCACGAGCCAAGCAGGTCCCGAGAAGACGCTTTTTCCTGGACGAACTTTGGCACGAGACATACGGATATAGAAGTGGGGGTGCTCCTCGTCGCAAGTGGTGTAAGTACCTCCACGCAGATAATATACACCTTCAGAGTCTTTCTTGGATTGTTCTGAGGTGAGGAAACCTTCTTCCTGCTCTGTGTAGATATTGGTGATGAAGCCTTTCTTCGTCTTGAAGTTGTAGGACATCGTTTCGGTCTTGTATTCGTCGCTTCCCTCCCTGAAGATAGGCTTGCCGTACTTGTTGCCGATGGAGTCGAGTCCATAGGTGGCATGCACGATGGAGCTGTCCATGTTCATGTTGATGTTCTCTGAAGTGAGGTTGATGTTCTGGTACTTCACATCAGCATTGCCATACAGATAAGCCGTCTTGGTGCCCATGAAGAATGTCATGGAGTCTTTGGCTGTATAGACCACAGGTGCATCGAGCGCACTCTTCTTTTGTGTCCTGCGAATGGAATCCTCGGCAGCAGCCACAGAATCGTTCCATTGGATGGCTCTCGACTTGTTTGGCTCTATACCATGTTCGCGGTCAAAACGTGCCTTGAGGGAATCGAGGTTGAGCAGCAAGGAATCTGACTCCGATATCGGTGTGGGAGTGCTTGTGCTGTCAGGGGTTTCTACGTCTTGAATGTCAAAGGTGTCCATGTCGGTGCTGTCAACAGCATGATGGTCGACAACTCGAGGTGATGTGCCGACCAATGGGAAGTTGAAAGCCGTCGTGGATAGTACGGTAATGAGTACGAGAAAAAACGCTATGAACCTTTGACTTCTCATAAAACGGGTGCAAAGGTACGAATAAGTGAGCACAATACAAAGTAAAACTTGAAGTTTTAACTTTTATTGTCGAGCGAGAGTGCATTCTATCCAAACCTTTTAGACCATTTCACAAATCGTTCCACGCCATCGTCGCCAAATTTGGAAAGGGAATGGATGGCTTGCTCCAGCGTCTTTTCTGTGGTGAGTTTGGTCTTCGAGAAGAATTTGTCGGCATAGCAGATGATTTGTTCCTCAATGGTTTCAGGCAACAAATCCTGATGAGGAACAGGTAGGTTCTGTTTCTCGATTTCTTGCAAGGAAAGTCCCGCGCCCGTATGTCTCTCACACACTCTGGCGTGACGAGGGAAACCCTCAGCACGAAGCAATTCCGCACCAATGGGACCATGACAAATGTAAGGTTCTGTGCCAAAGCAATAGATGCCGGCTGCATCGCATCGGAAAATGCCGATGTCATGCAACATCGATGCTTCTTCCACAAATTGACGGTCGGCATTCAGTTCGGGGTGCTGATCTACAATGGCAAGTGCCTTGTCTGCTACTTTTCGGCTGTGCACCATCAAGATGTGCTTCAGCTCGTTGTCTTCAGGGTAATATTTGTCGATGATGGCTTGATAGTTCATAGATAGAAGTCTTGCGTTAATTGTGCGTATTCAGGAGAACGGTTGTTGTTGGCATCGTAGAGCGTCAGCGTGTTGGTCTCAGAAGGCTGCATCTTCGTGCTGAACTCCAGTAGTACCCGATTGAAGGATTTCCTTTCTGTGGAACGAATGTTCAGCCGACGAGTTAGGTAGAGTCTGTTCGCTACACAAATGCTGATGAAATCGGCAGCACTTTGGTGAGGAATGATGACAGAAAAAAGTCCTTCTTCCGTCAATAATTTTGTAGCATTTTCGACCAAGATTTCGAAGGGTAAAGAGGTGGTGTGACGAGCCTTGTCTCTCGCCTGATTACCTCCTAAAGTGTCTTCTGTATAAAATGGTGGGTTTGAAACGATTAAATCAAATTGTCTAGAGAAAGAGTTGATGTCTGAAAAATCTTGTTTCTCTATCGAAATTCGTGTCTTGAAAGGTGTGCTTTCCACGTTCTCTTTTGCCTGCTCCAGAGAAGCCTCGTCAATGTCAATTCCCACGATGTTGGCAGCAGGAAATCTTTGTGCCAGCATCAGGGCAATCAACCCTGTTCCTGTACCCACATCCAGTATCCTGAATGGGGTGGAAATCGTGTTGAAATTCGAGCCTGCCCACGCCCCAAGCAACACACCATCCGTCCCGACCTTCATGGCAGAACGGTCGTGGCGAATGGTGAATTGTTTGAAACGAAAATCGGGAGTAGCCAAGTGCGTTTACTGTTTACAGTTTAGTGGGCTGGTTAGAACTGGAAATAGTTCTTGGCGTTGTTGTAGGAGATGTCCTCAATCATCTGGTTGACACGCTCAGCCTCATAGCCCACGTAAGGCACTTCGCCGTTCTCGATGTCTGTAGCAACGAGGTTGCAGAGAATACGACGGAAATACTCGTGACGAGGGTAGGAGAGGAAAGAGCGGGAGTCTGTGAGCATACCCACGAAACGACTCAGCAATCCAAGCAATGAAAGGGCATTCATCTGCTTCGTCATGCCGTCCTTCTGGTCGAGGAACCACCAACCTGAACCCCACTGAATCTTGCCAGGGATAGAACCATCTTGGAAGTTGCCCAACATCGTGGCAAGCACCTCGTTGGCACAAGGATTGAGGTTGTAGAGGATGGTCTTTGCCAGTTTCCCTTCCGCATTCAGACGGTCGAGGAACTTTGAGCACTTCTTGGCAGTGTTGAACTCGCCGATGGAATCGAAGCCCGTGTCAGGACCTATCAGCTTGAACATCTTAGAGTTGTTGTCGCGGATGGCGCCATAGTGGAACTGCTGTGCCCATCCTGCCTCAGCATCCTGAACGCCAAAGATGAACATCATCGCAGACTTGAACCTCAGGATTTCCTCTTGGGTCAGTTCCTTGCCACCATACACCTTGTCGAAGATGGCCTTGATTTCAGCTTCCGTGTAGTCTTCTGCATAGAACTCTTCGATGCCGTGGTCGGAGAGTTTGCAACCCATTGACGCAAAGAAATCGTGACGTGCCTGGATGGCATCGATGTAGTCGTTGAAGTTATTGATGGACTTACCACTCACTTCAGAGAGCTTGTCCACGTATGCCTTGAAGTTGGCTGGCACTTCCACTGCCATTGCCTTGTCTGGACGCCATGTGGGGAGCATCTTGGTTTCCATCGTGGGGTCAGCAGCCACCTGCTTGTGGTATTCCAATGAATCCACAGGGTCATCTGTTGTGCAGACCACCTTCACGTTGTAGTGCTTCATCAAGCCGCGTGGCGTGAACTTGGGATCATTCTTGATTTGTTCGTTACATTCATCGTAAATCTCACGGGCATTCTCTGGATTCAAGGTCTTGTCAATGCCAAAAGCAGTCTTCAATTCCAGGTGAGTCCAGTGATAGAGCGGATTGCGGAACGTGTAGGGAACGGTCTCTGCCCACTTCTCGAACTTCTCCCAGTCAGAAGTGTCCTTGCCTGTGCAGAAACGCTCAGCCACACCATTGCTGCGCATGGCTCTCCACTTGTAGTGGTCGCCACCCAGCCAAATCTGCGTGATGGATTCAAAACGCTTGTTCTCAGCCACCATCTGTGGCACCAAATGACAATGATAGTCGATGATCGGCATCTTTGCCGCATGTTCGTGATACAACTTCTGTGCAGTTTCACTCTGCAACAGGAAGTTTTCGTCCATAAAAGGTTTCATGAATGATAAATTGTTTGGTTAAATGTTTTGTTGTTGCAAATGTAGGGATTATTTTCTCGCCTCGCAAAAAAATGGGCAAAAACCTTCTCCAATGGGCTGTAAAAGCATGGAAGGCGCCTCATTTCACAATGAGACGCCTTCATTTTCCTTTAGTAGGTACTAGTTTCTAAGGTAAAAAGATTGTTTTCAGGATAACGATGGCAAAGTTAGGGCTTATTTTTGAATAAACAAGTTTTAATAAATGTGTTTTTCAACATAAATCACGTTTTTTCGCCATTTTTATGGGAGAACATGATGGAAACAAGGAAAATTTGTAGTAATTTTGCAGCCAATAAGGAAGTGGATGACACATCTTTTATATTTAAAGAACAGAAATGACGTGGGAATACGCCCGCGTAGGAATACAATCATTAGAAACAAGTTGACATGAGTGTAGAAAACACAGAAGAGTTGAAGGTTGATGAGGGCAGGAAAGAGTCCCTCAACTTTATTGAAGAGCAGCTGGTGAAAGATTTGGCTGAAGGTAAAAATGGAGGAAGGATGCAGACGCGCTTTCCCCCTGAACCTAATGGCTATCTGCATATTGGACACGCCAAGGCAATCGCCCTGGATTTCGGTTTGGCTCAGAAGCATGGAGGTGTTTGCAACCTCCGTATGGACGACACAAATCCTCAGAAGGAGGACACGGAATACGTGGAAGCCATCAAGCGCGACATTGAGTGGTTGGGCTTCAAATGGGGCAACATCTACTATGCCAGCGACTATTTTCAGAAACTTTGGGACTTTGCCGTTGCGCTGATCAAGCAGGGCAAGGCTTATATCGACGAGCAGACCTCTGAGCAGATTGCCGAGCAGAAGGGCACGCCCACACAGCCAGGCACCAATTCGCCATATCGCGACCGTCCTGTTGAGGAGAGCTTGCGTTTGTTCGAGGAGATGAACTCTGGTAACATGGAGCCTGGCAAGATGGTGCTGCGTGCCAAGATTGACATGGCAAGCCCCAACATGCATTTCCGCGACCCCATCTTGTATCGTGTGCTGAATATGCCTCATTGGCGTACAGGCAACAAGTGGAATGCCTATCCCATGTATGACTTCACGCATGGACAGTGCGACTATTGGGAGGGCGTGACCCACTCATGGTGCACCCTGGAGTTTGTCAGCCACCGTCCGCTCTACGATCTCTTTGTCGATTGGGCAAAGGAAGTGGATGGGAACGACCATCCGATGGACGACAACCGTCCTCGTCAGACAGAGTTCAACAAATTGAACCTCACTCATATCTTGCTCTCGAAGCGTAACCTCCTCATCCTCGTGAAAGAGGGGATTGTCAAGGGTTGGGATGACCCTCGCATGCCGACCATCTGTGGATTCCGTCGTCGTGGCTACAGCCCAGAGGGAATCCTTGCGTTCATCGACAAGATTGGCTACACCAAGTTCGATGCACTCAACCAGATGTCACTCTTCGAGTCCGCTGTGCGTGACGACCTCAACAAGCGTGCCCTGCGTGTCAGTGCCGTCATCAATCCTGTGAAATTGGTCATCACCAACTTCCCCGAGGGAGAGATAGAGGTGTATCATGCCATCAACAATCCTGAGAACGAGGCAGATGGAACGCACGAGATTGAGTTCAGCCGCGAGTTGTGGATTGAGCGTGACGACTTTATGGAGGATGCTCCGAAGAAGTTCTTCCGTCTGGGTCCTGGCAAACAGGTGCGTCTGAAGAATTCCTACATCATTCAGTGTCCTGAGAACATCGAAGACTGCGTGGTGAAGGATGCCGATGGCAACATCGTGGAGATTCATGCCGAACTGATTCCTGAAACCAAGACAGGTCAGGCACATAGCGACATGAAGATCAAGGGCAAGACTATCCACTGGGTGAGCTGCAAGCATTGCCTCGAGGCAGAGGTGCGCAACTACGACCGTCTGTGGATGGTGGAGAATCCTCGTGATGAAGTGGCGAACTATTCCAAGGAACATGGCGACGTGCGTGGAATCGAAGCGATGCGTCCGTTCCTCAATCCCAATAGCCTTGACGTCAAGAAAGCATACGTGGAGAAGTGGCTTGCCACCCGCAAGCCGATGGACTACCTGCAGTTCCAGCGCATTGGCTACTACAATGTCGATATCGATTCCACACCAGAGCACCTTGTGTTCAACCGTACTGTCGGCTTGACGGATGCATGGAAGAAAATCAACAAGTGATTCCTCATGGCTAAAGATTATTTTCACTCAAAGGAATTCAAGGATCTGCTCAAGTCATACGAGGCGCAGCGGGACAAGGGGGAAAGCATCTATCTGGATGCAGACGACTTTGCCGACATTGCTGACTACTACCTCAGCATGGACAAGCCGAGTCTGGCGATGGATGTGCTTGCCACGGGGCTTGCGATTCATCCCGACGATGATGTGCTGCTGATTGTGCGGAGCGCCACATATATTTACCAGCGAGAGTATGACAAGGCGGAGGAGGTGCTGGGAAGTTTGGATCCGTCCAATTCCGATGTGAAGTATCAGTTGGCTCAGCTTGAATATGCCAAATATGGAAATGTGACGAAGGCGGAGAAACTCTGGCGCGCATGGATGAAACTAGAGAACGGACCCAATCCGACGGAGGAACAGCGACGCGAGAGTTACATACATATTATTTCTTCCTTGATTGAACTTCGTGCGAATGAGCGGGGTGAGAGAGAATTCGATGTGGATGCCACCCGCCGATGGATTCGTGCATATATCGACACATTCTCTCCATTGGGCAAATACGATGAGGATGTGCAACTGGCGGATATCTGCCGCGACAATGATTTGGCAGACTTGATGAGCGAAGTGCTCACCCAGGTGCTGGAGGAGCAGCCCTATCTGCCTAAGGGATGGTCGAATCTGGCATTGGCGCAATATCTGATGCAGAACTACGAGCAGGCACTCGAATCCTGCGACTTTGCTTTGGCAATCAATCCCGATGATCTCGAGGCACTGCTCACTAAGGCGCATGTCTATCATTCCATGGGAGAGAAGAAGGCGTCCAAGCCCGTGTTCAAGGAATATTTGGACAAGGGTGGGGAGGCAGTGCAAATCATTCCCTACGCTGATGCCTTGTTCGTCAGTGGAGAAAAGGACGTGGCGATATCAGAATTGGAATGGCTGTGCAATTATTTTGAGAACAGAAGGCTGGAAGCAGTCACGAAATACCAGCAGGCACAGGCGACGTTGCCTGCCGACAGCGAGGAACTGAAACGGGAGAAGGGGCACTATGACGAGGTGCTTGATCTCTACACGCGCATTCTGACCGATGTCAGCGACCTCTATCACCACAATGAATGTTACGAAGAGGGCATCGCCGTGAACCGACGACTCACAGATGTTGACGGACGGAATTCCGAAGCCTATTTCATGTTGGGCATCAACAATCTGGCATTGGCTCGCTACGAGGAAGCCTCTAAGAATTTCGCCTTCGCCCTGCAGTGGGCGGAAGACCAGGTGATGATGGGGGTGGATATTGCGCTCACGTTTGTGCTCAACAACTTCGACCGGTTTGCGCTGGAGGTGCTCAATGCTGTCAGCCAGATAGCTCCCAACAGCAAAAGCCCATTCGTCAAGAACATTCCCGCGGCGAAGTCGCTCACCTATCTGAAACTGGGGCACAAGGACCAGTTCCTCAAATACTTCAAGGTGGCTTGCAATGAGACGCCGGAACTCGTCAAGAAAGTGTATGAAGGCTATTTCCCAAAGACCGTGCCCGTGAATCAGTGGAGTGATTACGCCGTGAAGAACATCGAAACGCTGATGACGAAACTCAAGGGCGAGAACATTCTTCTGGAAGACTTCACGTAAAGAAAACAAATAACATATATTTATATGATACGTAACAAATTCAAGGGGTTGGGCATTGCGCTCGTCACTCCTTTCACAAAAGAAGGTCAGGTGGACTTCACCGCACTCCGCCGCCTGCTCGATTATCAACTCTCCAACGGCATCGACTTCATCTGCCTGTTGGGCACGACGGCTGAAACCCCAACGCTATCTGCCGAGGAACGCCAGCAGGTGAAAGACCTCGTCGTGGAGAAAGTCAACGGACAGGTGCCAATCCTCATGGGATGCGGCGGCAACAACACCGCAGCGGTGGTGGAACAAATCCAGACCGGCGACTTCAAGGGCATCGAGGGCATCCTCAGCGTTTGTCCTTACTACAACAAGCCCTCGCAGGAAGGACTCTATCAGCACTTCAAGGCGATTGCTGCAGCGGCAGCCACGCGCAACCTCTCCGTGGTGCTCTACAATGTGCCTGGACGTGTGGGCGTGAACATGACCGCTGAGACCACGCTCCGTCTTGCCAATGAATGCGAGAACATCGTTGCCATCAAGGAGGCTTCGGGCAACTTCACCCAGATTGACGACATCATCAAGAACAAGCCCGACAACTTCGACGTCATCTCAGGCGACGACGGCATCACCTTCCCGCTCATCACGCTCGGAGCCGTGGGTGTCATCTCCGTCATCGGCAATGCGCTGCCCAAGGAGTTCAGCCGCATGGTGCGCCTCGCCCTGAATGGTGACTACCAGAACGCCCTCACCATCCACCACAAGTTCACCGAGCTGTTCAAGCTCCTCTTCGTCGATGGCAACCCTGCCGGCGTGAAGGCGATGCTCAATTCCATGGGACTCATCGAGAACGAACTCCGTCTCCCGCTTGTCCCATCGCGCATCTCCACTTTCGAGAAGATTTCCGCCATCATCAAGGAACTCAACATCAAGTGCTGAGGCACGCATCATCCGAAAGGAAAGATACCATCAAGGAGATAAATGAAGAGCCTGTGCAGCAATCACGTTGCACAGGCTCTTTCACCCTTCACCCTTCATTAATGGTGATTAAAAACATTGTGAAAGACAATTTGCAGAATAATACCACCCATCTCTTTTTAGTTAATTTAGGTTAAATACCAGCTGTGCGTGTTTATGTTTCAAAAATAAACATTACCTTTGCGAACCATTGTTGAAAAAATAAACCTAAAGGTTTTTGAGAATCTTCGCAACCTATGAACACAACTGACGAACTGGATATCATCGCCCATATACGGGGTGAAGTGCAGAGCAGCAAGGAGCTTACAGGCGAGAATTTGTTTCTCGCTTGGGGCTACCCTACGGCTTTCTTCCTGTTGGTGGAGTTCGTGGCACTCATCCTGTGGAATAAGAACTGGTGCGAGTGGATATGGATGGGCATTCCTCTGGTGGGTGCTCCGCTGATGGTTTACTTCCTGCACAAGGACTACGAGCGCACGGGGAGCCGCACGCTGGAGCAGAACGTCATCCTGCGGATGTGGATCTATGTGGGATTTGTCAGCTGCGTGGGTGGCGCTTCCTTGGGCTTTGCAGGCGTGTTCGAGCAATGTTACTGCATGTTCCAGGGCTTGCTCATCGGCATGGGCTGCTTCCTCACGGGGCTCATCCTTCGTTACCGTGCCAAAGTGGTATGTGGCATCATCGGTTCGGCATTGTCGTTCCTTCCCCTCTTCTTTCAGGGTGAATACTGGCATTGGCAGCTGCTCATCGCTGCCGGGGTCACCATCATTGCCTTGGTGATTCCTGGACATCTTTTCCGCAACTATGTAAAACAACAAACGCAAGCAAGCTTATGAGTTTCAAGTTTCAAGTCATCAATCCCCTGCTGCACAGCGACCTTCGTCTGAAGATCATGGTGGCGCTCGACTCGCTCGACAGTGCCAACTTCATGTATCTGTGTAAAATTACGGAGTCCACGAGGGGAAATCTCAGTGTCCAAATCAGGATTCTGCAGGAAGCAGGCTATCTGGAAGTGACCAAGACGGGCATCGGACGGTTTGGCTACACCGTGTGCCGCATCACTTCCAAGGGCAAAGAGGCTCTCCGTGCCTATGAAGACGGGCTTCGGAAACTCTTTTCACAGGAAGTGCCGGCACAGGAGGAAGAGCCCTTGTCGTCGGCAGGGTGACAGCGTGTCACCCCAAATTCCTCCCCCTCCCTCCCTGAACCATTCCAGGAACCCTAATACAATTTATTAATCATCAAAACCTATTATTATGAGAACAAGAAAAGCACTATTGACACTGCTGCTCACCCTCATGGCGATGAGCGCATGGGCCGACGATTCCAAGATTGTCGTCTGGCTGAAGGACGGGAACAAGACGGAGATCCTGTTCAACAAGACGCCTGAGTTCGTGTATGCCGACGGCAATGTGTCGGTACAGAACGGCGGCACCACGCTCTCGTGGTCGCTTGCCAATCTGGACAGGTTCACCTTCGAGGATGTGGCGCCATCGGTGCCCACCGACGTGAAGGACGTGAAGACCCCGATGCTCGACATCGCGAAGGGGTGTGCAGTCTATGACCTCAGCGGCAAGCTCGTCAAGGAGCAGATCCGCTCACTCTCGGAACTCCCCAAGGGGACGTATATCTTGAAGGACGGAAGTGTAACGACTAAAGTGGTGAAGCGATGAAGAAACTGATACTTTCCATGTGGCTGCTGATGCTCAGCATGGCAGTCGCAGCCCAGACATTCGTGATTAAGGACAAGAACGGCAACAAGATCACCTACGATGTCAGCAAGATAGAGCAGATCACGTTCCAGCAGGACCCTCCTGCCTTCACGGTATATGAGGTGAAGGACGAGGTGCAGAGACCTGAAGAGCCTGGACAGACCCCTGAGGAACCGTCGGAACCTGTGGTGGAGACCACCACGTTCGTGTTTGCCGAGGTGGCATCCTTTGCGGGCGACCCCGATTTCCTCTTTGCCCATCCCGACACCGTGTATGTGGGTGCCGACGGGCAGGACTTCGCCTTCCAGCTTAGGGCAAACGTGGATTATAACTATAAGTCAAGTGCAGGTTGGTTGCAGTATGGCGATGCCATCGCTTTCACCGATTCCCTTCGTTTCAATGCAGGGATGAATCCGTTATTCACGGAGCGCACAGCCTATATCGCCTTTGCCAGTACAGACGGACAGATGACCGATACGCTCTGGGTGGTGCAGGCAGGCAAAACCGATTCACATTATATTTCTATTGACTGGAGTAGCACCACGCTTGACAAATTCAACGAGGAGAGTGGGGAGGCGCAGTTGACTTTCGCAGGCGATGTTCCCGAAATGGGCGAATATGACGTGGTGTTGCTGCCCAAGGACGACTCTTATGTCATTCGCCTCATTAATGGTGTGCAACAAGCGGAGGGGAGTAAGACTGTCACTCTTTCCACCCGTCAGGGTTTGATGGGCAACTTGTTCAAGGGCCGGAAGTTTACTCTCGCTACTGAAGCTGGGGCACAGCGGCGTGTTGCATCCTTGGAATACGACGAATCTCCTGTCTATCTGCCTACGAAGGTGGAGGTGTTTACGGGCGACGAGTATGTGGAAATATATAATGTGGACAAGCTTTCCGCAAGTGGTCGCCGTAAGGCTCCTATTGGCTATGAGAACGAGTTCTTCAGCTGGGAGTATAATCAAAATGGTGCTGTGCTTTGGGAAAGCGGATTGCAGTCGCTCTCATGGGACAAACTCAACTTCAGTCTTGGTCTGAAAGGTCTCTTCTCGTTCGACTTTGGCGATATTCCATTCGAGAAGGTACGCATGGGCGACCTCCAGCATTTGAAGATAGCCCTCGAGGGAGGCTTCGACATGGAGATGGTGCTGAAGTATCTTGTCTCCAGCTCTGTGGAATGGAAGAAGGAATGGACACTGAAGGAGGATGTATTCCAGGCTAAATACACCTTCATGGTAGGTACTGTGCCTGTCTATATCACGGTTGGTGCCGACCTCATGGCAGAAGTCAGTCTTGGTGCATCTGGCGAGGCCAGCATTACGTCTGGTATCAAGGCTTCAAATACCGTGACCTACGGAGTGGAGTGGGATGCCAAAGATAATTCAGTCTCGAAGATAGCAGAATGTGAGAAGAATCTGGAGATGGTAGGTCCTAATGTTGACATCAAGGCACATGCCGAGGCTCGCGCTACCGTTTATCCTCAGATAGAAATAGGTATCTACAAGGTGCTCTGTCCGACCATCAGTCCGCAGCCTTACATCAAGGCAGAAGCTGACGGACGCTTGGTGGACAATCAGTATGTGGCTTGGAACGCTGGTGTCAGCACAGGTGTTGACCTCGGTTTGGGCCTCTCTCTCGACCTCTTCTTCTGGGAGTGGCAACTTGCAGACATCGATCCTATCAACGTGTTCGACATTCCGCTCGTCAGTCTGCCTGATGAGATTAAGTTGCTCAACGAACCTGAGGAGGAAGTGCTCATCAACGGTAAGCGTGAGGTGAAGTACCACGTCACGAACAAAATCAACCTGACAGGCAAGACCTACAACGCTCCTGGAGTCCTTGTACATTTCGAAGCAGAGGGTGGTGAACTCGAGGATGAATACGGATATACTGATAAAGACGGTAATGTAAGTGCTTTCTTCACGCTGAACGACCTGAAGGGTGGTAAGGTAAAGGCTGAGGTGGTTCTTGGTGCAGAAGGCGAGGAACCAGAAGAAGGAACAGCTGTTGATGAAGAAGATGGCATCAAGGCTGACGACTGGACGGCTCTCGCTATCGACCATCGTCTGACACCTTCGCCTGCTTCTCAGGAAATAGAGAAGGATGCTACTGCTGCCATCATTTACAAGTTGGAACGCTATACATCAAAGACTGGCGAATGGACAGGCTTCGGTGGACAGACCGTGCAGTTCGAGGCTACAGGCGGTACAGTAGCTCCAACGTCTGCAGTGACGGCACAAGATGGTACCGTTGCTATCACCTTCACCCCTGAGGATGAAGCTACAGAAGGCAAAGTCACAGGTTCTGCTTCAGGCAAAGATCCCGATCCTTGGGGTAAGGTCAGCTCTGCTACCATTAAGATTAAATCAGATGAGGGTGGAGATGATCTTGTCATCGTTGACGAAGGTCTGAAGAAGGCTGCAAAGCAGAAACCTAATGTATATGTCGTTGAGAACAAAAAGACTGAAGAGATACAGACCCGCGAATATAAGCCTCAGTACTCGGAATGGAACAAGGACCAGGATGCTGTCAGCTTCTCGTTGGAAGATGCTGATGACGAAGGTGGTACTCTGGGTATGATATGGGGCTTCATTCCTCTTACGATGACCGATGTTGTGCTGTCACTCACAGGTGAGCAGTTTGCAAATACCCCTGGCGCTAAATTTGGTTTCGATGTCTACGACGGTATTCAGTTGTCGGGTGACTTCATGTCTATGACCGATCATACCGAAGGCAACATCCAGCCTCAAAGTAAAATCTTGTTGCGCAAGGTAAGCAGCGCATCAGCTGCTTTAAGGCGTGCTCCAGGCGAAGAAGAGGAGTACACGGGCGAGTACGAACTGCTGTTCTACCTGGTGTTTAAGAACCGGGCTTATAATCCTGAAACCCAGCAGATGGAGGATGGTGACGAGTACGAGGTCTATGGCAAAGGCACGATGAAGATGCATGTGCCTACCATCACCAGTTTCCAGGTCAAAACTGAGAAAGATTGGGTGAAGGTCGGCGAGAGTACGAAGGTGAACCTGCAGGAGTATTACGAAGAGGAAGCCACCTGGGACTGGGACGACGTGGAAATTAAGGCTCAGGCGACCAATTACGAAGATGCGAGGAATGGTGTTGACGACGGTTTTTTCACATGGGATGCCACCACGCAGACCCTCACCTCCGTGAAGTCGAACAACAACAAGGGCGTGTATGTGCGTCTCGGACTGAAGAGCAACCCTAGCGTCCAGACCACCCTCACGGTCGCCACCGGCGAGGGCTGGAACTACACAATGATTAAGCCGAGTCGGGAAGAGCATACTTATACAGGCTACGGTTATATGTCATTCAGTTTCGACTTTGCACCGAAGGCCAGTGAGAACGAGAAGTTCGACTACAACTCCCTGGAGATTGACCCTGAGACGAACCCCAACGGTTACTTCTCTATCCCAATGACCTATGCCGCACAGGGCTGGCCGTTGTACGTCAACAGCGATACGCCTGCTGGCGAGTACACCGTCCGCTTCTGGATCAAGAACAACCATGCTGTCAGTTGCACGGTGAAGGTCATTGCCTATCCGGAAGAATAGGAATCACGTGAACAGATTCTTGATTGAATCAAGGAGATAAATGAAGAGCCTGTGCAGCAATCACGTTGCACAGGCTTCTTTCTTTGATGGGACAATAATCCCTCTCTTACATCAGACTTCTCATGCACGAGGTAGTGCCGAGTGCGGTCAGGAAGGCTGTGAGTGCGGCTACTACGATCTTCACCACAATCTCCAATGCTCTTTGCTTCTTTTCCATGGTCTTTAACCTTTAACCGTTAAATGGTTCCGTCCCCTTGGTCGTCACCGCCACCGTTGTCACCGCCAGTGTTGCCACCCGTGTTGCCACCGTTGTCTCCGCCAGTGTCTCCGCCAGTGTTGCCACCCGTGTTGCCGCCAGTGTTTTCGTTTTCGTTACCGTTTTCGTTGCCACCACCACCAGACACCCCAACTCCCGACAATCCAACACCTGACCCCGACAATGGCGGTGGTGGCGACACGCCAACCCCGACACCCGACCCTGACCCGAACAACGGCGGCGGCGACAATGGCGGAGGAGGAGACAATGGCGGCGGCGAAGGAGTTTTTTGAATTGAAAATTGAAAATTATTGCGGCAAGCCGCCGAAGGGAAAATAGGTAAAAATAGGGAAAAATAAATAAAAATCCTTTTTTTATATCTTTACTTGTTTTTTTTATTTTTTTTCCTTCGGCGCCAACGGCGCAATTAAAGGTCAAAGGCTAATTGAAAATAGAGAATTGAAAATTGAAGGTCTAAGGACCAAGAGGTAAGAGGAGGGGCATCCGATGGTCGGACGCCCCTCCTTGTGTGTTTCTTGTGGAAGGATTATTTCTCGAAGTGCTGGTAGTCCTTCACGGTGCGCCAGGCTCCGCCCCAGCGGAAGCCGTGCTGGATGAAGAGGCGGTAGCAGAGGTCGGAGGTGTTGATGAAGGGCACGGGCACCTTGCGGCTGGCGGTGCGGTTGGAGGCATAGGCTTTGGCGTTGGCTGGCTCCACCTTGCCGTTGTTGAGGTGGACGTAGGGGTTGTAGAGGGGGTTGATGTCGATGGCGAGCCCTTGTGCGTGCTTGGAGAGTTTGGTGGTGCCGGAGACGATGCGGAAGTTGAAGCAGGAGGTGTTGTTGACGGACATGCTGCGCTCGTCGTCGGCGTCGTAGTCGTCAATGAGAACGATGCGCTCAATCTTGTAGTTGGCTTCGTAGAGCTTGCGGAAGATGTCGAGCAGGTCGTTGGCGATGGACTGGTTGCAGACAATCTCGCCGAGCTGGGTCTTGCCGTCGATGTTGCGATGGAGCACGCGGAGGTAGCGCAGGGTGGTGCGGGGCACGGTGCAGTTCTGCTTGTAGGACTTGCCCTGCATGCGGCGGAATATGGCATCGGGGATGGGGTATGAGCGGAAGCAGGAGTCGAGGCTGTATGCCTTCACTGCCTCGTCGCTGACGACGGCGGCAGGGGTCCATTGGCGGAGGGTCTGCTGCTCATCGGGGGTGGTGAAGGAGCAGAGGGCGAGGAGGAGTAGGATGAGTTGTAAAATCTTCATTTCGGAATCAATTGTTGTTTTTGATTGGCAAATTTACGGAAAAAGAATGATTTTGTGCAAATGCTTATGAGAGTATGTGGGATTTTTTTCATAAATTTGTCCCCCAATAAGTACAAACACCAATAATAATATGGAAAATAAGATTCAAGAACTGACAGAGAAGCTCCTGAAGGACGGAGTGGAAAGAGGCAATGCCGAGGCTGAGAAGATCATTGCTGCTGCCAATGAGAAGGCGGCTCAGATTGTTGCTGACGCGAAGGCGCAGGCAGAAGAGATCGAGGCTGCTGCGAAGAAAAACACGCAGGGCATGGAGGAGAACATGAAGAGCGAAATCAAGATGTATGCTGCTCAGGCGCTGAACGCGCTGAAGAGCGAGGTTGCCAATGTGGTGGGCGACAAGGTGGTGAAGGAGGCTGCCGCTGAGGTGGCTGGCGACAAGGACTTCATGAACGAGTTCGTGCTGAAGCTTGCTGAGAAGTGGGGCGCGAACGAGGACATCGTCATCAGCACAGCGGATGCGAAGAGCCTGAAGGCGCTGTTTGCGAAGAAGGCGAAGGCGCTGCTCGATAAGGGCGTGAGCATCGAGGAGGTGAACGGCAAGAAGACGCTGTTCACGGTGGCTCCAGCCGACGGTTCTTACAAGGTGAACTTCGGCGAGGCTGAGTTTGAGGAGTATTTCAAGAATTTCTTGCGTCCACAGTTGGTGGAAATGATTTTCTAAGGTATGGGAAACTACTATTGTTTAATGGCAGGTCTGCCTGACATCTCGCTGGAGGATACGAAGCGCGGGGTCAGCATGGAGGACTTGAGGGAAGAGCTGGATGCGGTCTTGTCGGACGGCGACAAGAAGGTGCTCTACTATTTCTTCCTCAAGAACGACTGTGCGAACCTCGTGAAGCTGCTGAAGAATCCGCAGGCGGAGATTGATGCGAATGGCAACTTGTCCATGGAACAGTATGTCGACTTGATGACTTCGGCGAAGGAGATGAACTTCAACGTGCATCGTTATCCTGCCTTTATGAGTATGTTCGCACGCGAGTACGATTATAATAAAGGTAAGGAGGGCTACTTTGCTGAGGACGACATGCTCTATCAATTCTATCAGTATGCCATCGAGACGTGCCCGAACAAGATGGTGCGCCAGTGGTATAAGCTGAACCTCGACATCACCAACATCCTCACGGCATTCCTGGCCCGCAAGAACGGCTGGAATGTGGCTGACTACATCCAGGGTGAGGACGAGGTGACGGAGATGATCCTGACGAACAACACGAAGGACTTCAACCTGACTGCCGAGTATGACTATGTGGCAGACTTGATGAAGATTGTGGAATGTGAGGATCCCGTGGAGAAGGAGAAGAAGATGGACGCGTTCAAGTGGCTGTGGCTGGAGGAGAAGACTTTCTTCAACATCTTCTCTGTCGAAGCTGTCTTCGCCTATCTCTGCAAGCTCGACATGCTGGCTCGCTGGGACAAACTTGATGTGGAACAGGGTAAGGAGACTTTCCGTCAGATCATCGAGAATCTGAGAGGAGAGGCTCGCGTGCCTGAAGAGTTCCAGGCTAAAGCGGCGCATATAAGAAACTTAATGGAATAAAATCAAAGAACAAGATATGACAAAAGGTACAGTTAGTGGCGTTATTGCCAACATGGTGACACTGGCAGTCGATGGTCCTGTGAAGCAAGGTGAAATCTGCTTCATCGAGACTGGCGGCGACAAGCTGATGAGTGAGGTCATCAAGGTGGTGGGCAGTGACGTGTATGTTCAGGTGTTTGAATCGACACGTGGACTCCGGGTTGGTGCACCAGCCGAATTTACGGGACACATGCTGGAAGTGCAGTTGGGTCCTGGTATGTTGTCTAAAAACTACGACGGTCTGCAGAACGACCTCGACAAGATGGAGGGCGTCTTCCTGAAACGTGGTCAATATACTGAGCCTCTTGACAAGGACCGCGAATGGGACTTCGTGCCGCTCGCCAAGGTGGGCGACGTGGTGGAAGGTTCTGCGTGGCTCGGCGAAGTGGAAGAGAATTCGCAGAAACTCAAGATCATGGCTCCCTTCCAGATGGAGGGTAAGGCAACGGTGAAGAGCATCGTGCCTGCTGGCAAGTACAAGATTCACGATGTGGTGGCTGTGCTCGAAAAGGAGGATGGCTCTGAGGTGAAGGTGGACATGGTGCAGCACTGGCCTGTGAAGTTTGCCATGACGAACTATAAAGAAAAACCACGTCCATTCAAGCTCCTTGAGACGGGCGTGCGCACCATCGACACGTTCAACCCCATCGTGGAAGGTGGAACGGGCTTCATCCCTGGTCCTCTCGGAACGGGTAAGACGGTGCTCCAGCATGCCATCTCGAAGCAGGCTGAGGCAGACATCGTGATCATCGCTGCCTGTGGTGAGCGTGCCAACGAGGTGGTGGAAATCTTCACGGAGTTCCCTGAACTGGACGACCCACACACTGGTCGCAAGCTGATGGAGCGCACCATCATCATCGCCAACACGTCGAACATGCCTGTGGCTGCCCGTGAGGCTTCTGTCTATACGGCCATGACGATGGCAGAATACTATCGTTCGATGGGTCTGCGCGTGCTCTTGATGGCTGACTCGACTTCTCGTTGGGCACAGGCGTTGCGTGAGATGTCGAACCGTATGGAGGAACTGCCTGGTCCTGACGCGTTCCCGATGGACTTGGGCGCCTTGATCAGTAACTTCTACGGTCGTGCAGGATATGTGTATCTGAACAACGGCGAAGTGGGTTCCATCACTTTCATCGGTACGGTGTCGCCTGCAGGTGGTAACCTGAAGGAGCCTGTGACGGAGAACACGAAGAAGGTGGCGCGCTGTTTCTACGGACTGGAGCAGGATCGTGCCGACAAGAAGCGCTATCCAGCCGTGAACCCAATCGATTCTTACTCCAAGTATCTGGAATATCCTGAGTTCGCAGAATATGTGTCGAAGAAAATCAACGACAAGTGGATTCCTAAGGTGCTCGACCTGAAGACTCGCATGCAGCGTGGTAAGGAGATTGCCGAGCAGATCAACATCCTCGGTGATGACGGTGTGCCAGTGGATTACCACGTGGTGTTCTGGAAGTCGGAAATCATCGACTTCGTGCTCTTGCAGCAGGATGCATTCGACGAGGTGGATGCCGTGACGTCTATCGAGCGTCAGGAGGCAATCCTCAATCTGGTGACAGAGATTTGCGAGACGGATTTCCATTTCGACCATTTCGAGGATTGTGTGGCTTATTTCCGCAAACTCATCAACCTCTGCAAGCAGATGAACTACTCGCAGTTCAAGAGCGAACAGTATAACGACTTTGTTTCACAGATAAAGGCAATGCTTGCCGCATAATAGATTATGGCTACTGCATTTCAGAAAATATACACAAAGATAGGCCAGATTACAAAGGCCACCGTCTCCCTCAAAGCGAAGGGCGTCGGATATGATGAACTTGCGACCATCAACGGCAAACTGGCGCAGGTGGTGAAAATCGCTGGCGATGACGTGACATTGCAGGTGTTTGAAGGAACGGGCGGCATCCCTACCAATGCGGAAGTGGTGTTCCTCGGCAAGGCTCCCTCGCTGAAGGTGGGTGAGCAGTTGGCTGGACGTTTCTTCAACGCTTATGGCAACCCCATCGATGGTGGTCCTGAGATTGAAGGACAAGAAGTGGAAATCGGCGGTCCTTCGGTGAACCCTGTTCGTCGTAAGCAGCCATCCGAACTGATTGCAACGGGTATTGCAGGTATCGACTTGAACAACACGCTTGTGTCTGGTCAGAAGATTCCTTTCTTCGCTGACCCTGACCAGCCTTTCAATGAGGTGATGGCATTGGTGGCGCTCCGTGCGAAGGTGGACAAGATCATCCTCGGCGGTATGGGTATGACCAACGACGACTACTACTTCTTTAAGAACACGTTCTCCAACGCTGGTGCGCTCGACCGCATCATCGCCTTCATGAACACGACGGAAGACCCTGCTGTGGAACGTCTGCTTGTGCCAGACATGGCATTGACGGCTGCTGAGTACTTCGCTGTGGAGAAGCACGAGACAGTGCTGGTGCTCTTGACGGACATGACTTCTTACGCAGACTCTCTCTCTATCGTATCCAACCGTATGGACCAGATTCCTTCGAAGGACTCCATGCCTGGTTCGCTCTATTCCGACTTGGCAAAGATTTACGAGAAGGCTGTGCAGTTCCCAGAGAGTGCAGGTGGTGGTTCCATCACCATCATCGCTGTGACCACACTGTCGGGTGGTGATATCACACACGCTGTGCCTGACAATACGGGTTACATCACGGAAGGTCAGCTCTACCTCCGTCGTGACTCTGATATCGGTAAGGTGATTGTGGATCCATTCCGCTCACTTTCACGTCTGAAGCAGCTCGTTTCTGGTAAGAAGACACGCAAGGATCACTCGCAGGTGATGAATGCTGCCATCCGTCTTTACTCTGACGCTGCTAATGCGAAGACGAAGATGGAGAATGGTTTCGACTTGACCGACTACGACAACCGCTGTCTGGACTTCGCCAAGGAATATGCAGGCAAGCTCCTTGCTATTGATGTCAACCTCGACACAACAGAAATGCTGGATGTTACGTGGTCTCTCTTCAAGAAATACTTTAAGCTTGAGGAGGTCAACATCAAGAAAGAATTCACCGACATCTATTGGAAGTAATATATGGCGATAAAGTTTCAATATAACAAGACATCGCTTCAGCAGATTGAGAAGAACCTCAAGATGCGACAGCGCACCTTGCCCATCATCAAGAACAAGGAGACTGCGTTGCGTCTGGAGGTGAAGAGGAGCAAGCAAGAAGCGGAAGACTTGGAGAAGAAACTGCAAAGTCAAATTGGTGGCTACGAGTCGATGTATGCCCTGTGGGGCGAGTTCGACACGTCGCTGGTGAGCCTGAAGGATGTTCAGCTCGATGTGAAGAAGGTGGCAGGTGTTCGTGTGCCCGTCCTCCTGAACATTGAACTGGACGTAAAACCTTTCGGACTCTTCTCGGCTCCGAAGTGGTACTTCGACGGCATCAATCTGTTGCAGGGACTTGCCAAGACCGCTGTGGAACGTGAGTTCGTGCTTGCGAAACTTGGACTTCTCGACCATGCACGTAGAAAGACCACACAGAAGGTCAACCTCTTTGAGAAAGTCCAGATACCTGGCTATCAGGAGGCCATACGCAAGATCAAGCGATTCATGGAAGATGAGGAGAACCTCTCCAAGTCTTCGCAAAAGATTCTGAAGTCTCTGCAAGAGGCTCGGAAGAAGAAGGAGGAACAGGATGTTGCTCTTGAAGGAAAGGAGGCTGTTGTGGTATGATACAGGATATGAAGAAACTGACATTCCTCATCACCAATGGGGAATATGACAAATTCATCAACGATATCCGTGAACTGGGTGTCATCCATGTGGAGGAACTTCAGCAGGGTGCCACCAGCGACGAACTGCAAGCTGGTCTCGACTTAGCTGTGCGCTATAAGGAGGCGCTCAAGGCTCTTGACTATGCCGCTGATTCTTATGAAACGTCCACTACATACACGCCTCAGCCTGCTGATGCCTCCAAAGGTGTTGCGCTGATTGACACAGTGGAACGCTTGCTCAAGGAGGAGAACAGCGTGAAGCATGGCATCGACGCTACAGAAGATGCGATTCAGCAGCTGGAACCTTTTGGCGAGTTCAGTTGGGACAGCATCCGTCAGTTGGAGCAGTCGGGCTATAAGCCTTACTTCTATGCTGTCAATGGTAAGATGTACAAGGCAGAGTGGGGCGAGAAGTATTTTGCCACACCTGTCAACGAAATCAATAAGCGAATCTATTTCGTAGCTTTCTCCAATGAGGATCAGGAACCAGAGATTACAGCGGAACGCTTGTTCTTGCCTGAGGAATCTCTCTCAGTCTATCAGGAGAAGCAGAAAGTGCTCAACGAACAGTTGGCAAGCATCCACGAACAAATGCTTCAAGTGAATGCTGTTGACCGTGCGTCTATTGAGGCAGGACAGACCGCCAATGAGAATGACATTCAGCTTTCCAAGGTGCATCTCAGTAATGAAAACATCGCTGACGGAGCGGTGAAGCTGATGATTGGCTGGACACTGAAAGAAAAGGTGGATGGAGTGGTGGACTACTTGGAGAAGGAACACATCTTCTATGAGTTGGAAGACCCAGCGTTTGATGACAATGTGCCCATCCAAATCAAGAATGACAAATTCTCTTCGCTTTTTGAACCGATTCTGCGCATGTACTCTCTGCCGAATTATCACGACATAGACCCGCTGCCGTTCTTTGCTCCATTCTTCATGCTGTTCTTCGGACTCTGCATGGGAGATATGGGTTACGGCTTGCTGATTTTGTGTGCCAGCATTGCCCTGATTTTTGCCAAGCCCAATATGGCGGCTTATGGTAAACTGGGTGCGTTGCTGGGTGGTATGACCACTATCTGTGGTTTTGTCACAGGCACTTTCTTTGGCATCGATCTTGCCACAGTTGATTGGGAGTTCATCAAGCCTATTCAACCATACTTCATCAATGATTCCATGAAGGAGAGCTTCTTTGGGTACTCGCCCATGATGGTTATCTCTGTCATCATCGGTCTTGTGCAAGTGTTGCTTGGCATGACACTGGCAGGTTGCAAGGCTGTGAAGAACTATGGCTTCGTCTATGGCGTGGGCAAGTTCTCGTGGGTGGTGGCATTGCTGAGTGCAACCCTCCTGTTTGGATTCCCGTTGTTTGGCGTTGAATGGTCGCAGCCTGTGCAATATGTGTTCTATGCACTTATTGCTTTGGCAGCCTTTGGTATCTTCTTCCTCAACAATCCTAACGCCTACAAGAAAGACTCGGCTCTTGGCAAGGCACTCGGAGTGGGCAGCAACTTGGGTGGTGGCGTGTGGGCTACTTATGGTATGTCCACTGGTCTTCTGGGAGACTTGCTGAGTTATATCCGACTCTTTGCCCTCGGATTGACGGGTGGTGTGTTAGGTTCTGTGTTCAACCAGTTGGCGATGGAGATGAGTCCTGATATTCCTGTTGTGCATGAGTTGGTGATGGTCATCATCCTGCTCTTCGGTCATGGCATCAATTTCGGTCTCTGTATGATTTCATCCTTCGTGCATCCAATGCGACTCACATTCGTGGAGTACTTCAAGAATGCCGATTTTGAAGGTAATGGAAAAGAGTATCAACCCTTTCAAGTGAAAGTTTAACACATTATTATATTTATAAACTCGGGTTCTCCGTGTCATACATCCCTTCTCATGGGCGACAGAGTTAACCCACTAAAAACAATTAAACATTATGTCTCCAGTACTTTTAGCGTACATCGGTGTAGCCCTCGCAGTAGGACTCTCCGGCATTGGTTCCGCCTATGGCGTGACTATTTGTGGTAACGCCGCTATCGGCGCATTCAAGAAGAACCCATCAGCCAGCGGTTCTTACATCGGTCTTGCAGCCCTTCCTTCTTCACAGGGTCTGTACGGCTTCGTGGGCTTCTTCATTCTCAACCCCCTCGTGACTGCAGAAATCAGCATGTTTGCAGCTTGTGCCGTTCTGGGTGCAGGTCTTGCATTGGGTGCTGTGGCTCTATTCTCTGCTATCCGTCAGGCAAAGGTTTGTGCTAACGGTATTTCTGCTATCGGTGGTGGTCACAATGCATTCGGTACCACGATGGTGCTTGCCGTGTTCCCAGAGCTTTATGCTATCCTCGGTCTTCTTGTGCTCATTTTGATCGCAGGTTCAATTCAGGGATAATCGAACCAGAAATAAATGCATGATGAAGGGGACTGTTTCAAAAACAGCCCCCTTTCTATATGTTTTCACTTTCCCCTGAATCAGTAATAAAGCATTCTTTCCTCTTCCGTCATTTCTCGTTTGGGTTGTAATGACTTCAAGTATTCATATACTTTACGAATGTTCTTGCCACCCCAATCGAGTGGTGGGAGATTGTTGCAGTTGAATGAAACATCTGTGAATTTAATGGCCACAGAACCGCTGGGAGCATCAAGAATGCGCATGGGCTCGTCGTAGTAAGCAGGCATCTTATAGACTTCTCCTTCAATCAGCATCTGACGGATGGTGTCCACCTGTGCTTGTGTGACAGGGATGGTGTCGAGTTGGTGAAACTTATAGGTGTCTAATGCCACTAGATAGGTGCCATCTTTCTGACGACGAAGTGTGGCTTCAGCAGCAGGACGATTGATCATGCCACCCCCTAAATGATAATAGAAATAAGTGAGTTCGCCCTGTGGAATGGTGAATTTCCGTTGATCCTTTGCTTTGATGATCGGAGTGGCTTCTTTGATGAGTTGCTGATACATCTGCACAGCTTCTTCAGCGGCTTCGAATCTCTGCTTGGCTTTTTCTATGTCGGTGAAGTATTTGGCAAGATTCTTCTCTGATTTCTTGGAACCTGGTTGAGGATAGATTTTCTGTTTTAGTTGTAAGATCTGCTGATTCTCTTCATATGATCGTTTGGACAAGTCCACCACCAATTCGAGTTCATAGGGACAGCGAAGGGGTACAGTCTGGAGATAATGTGAGAACCTGTCGGCATCTTCCATCCATATAACGTGGTTGTAACCAAATTGCCAATCGTTTTCTATCCGTTTGGCTGTACTTATTATATCTTCTTCGGTCAGTTTGTTTTGAGCATATCCTGATGATATTGTCATCATCAATGTGAGGAGTACGAATGAATATTTTACTTTCATAACACAATAGGTATTTGGAAAATTAAATGATTGCAAAGGTAATACAAATCAGAAGAAGTACAAAATGATATGTTTGTTTTTGTGGTTTCAATGAAAAATTGTACCTTTGTGGTCGCAAAATAACATTCATTTATCAAAAACCTCAATTATAAATATGATGAAAAAGATTTTTTCAATGTTCGTAGCAGCGCTGTTCATTTTTTCAGTGGACGCAAGCGCTCAATGTTCATGTTCTGCCAATGGTATGAAGCGTGAGCCAGTCAAGATGATTCTTGATGCAGATTTTGGTAGCTCAACAGATGACTTGTTTGCTCTGATGATGCTGAATCATTACATCGATGAAGGACGCGTGGATCTTCAAGGTATCATTGTTGACCGTGAAGGCGAGAAGAATGCAGGAGTGGTTGACATCTTTAACACTTACTATGGTCATCCTTACATTCCTGTAGGATTGGAGCGTAATGGCGTGAAGAATCCACGTTGTTTTATTCCTTACAATGGTATCTGTGACTTGAAGGATGCGCAGGGTAATCCACTCTTTAAGCGCACCATTGATGCCAGCAAGTGCATGGATGGTTACAAACTCTATCGCAAGATTTTAGCTAAGGCTGAAGACAAGTCGATTGTTATTGTAGCTATCGGCTTTGCTACTACGTTGTCACAGTTGATGGAATCTAAGGCTGATGAATACTCTAAGCTCATTGGTTCCGATCTTTTTGCTCAGAAGGTGAAAGCCGTGTATATTCAGGCAGGTCGATTCGAGGAGGAGGATAGCCTTTCTGGTTACAACATGCGTGCCGCTTCTAAGCAGTCTGCAGTATTCTTTGACAAGTTGCCTGAGAGTGTTGACATTATCATGTCGCCTAGCAACATTGGTGATGCAATGAACTATTTGCCAGAAGATGTGATAGCAGACCTTTCATGGACCGAAGTGAATCCTATTAAGGCTGTTTATACAAATTATACTTGTGACACTGGTCAGCGCATGTGGGATACCAACTGCCTTGTGAATGCTGTGATGGGTGATTGCCAGTACAATTTGTCTCCACGTGGTTGGGTCACTTTCGTTGACAGAGGCGAAGAATCCGTCATGCGCTTCAAGGTCGATCCTTATGGTAATGCACGTTATCAGTTGCCTGGCGACACCTTCCAAAGCATGGAGAAATTGATGGATATCCGTCGTCACAATCGTATGCGCTAATCCATAACACTTTTTAAGTGTTTATTAGAGAGCGAGAAAGTAGTCAATGATTGCTTTCTCGCTTTCTTAAATGTTATATTTTGTTAAATTATTATAGAAAGTAATCCTTGTTTATTGATTGTATAAGTAAATAATGTGTATATTTGCAAAACATAAGCACTAATAAACATAATTTAACCTCAAATCCTATATCGACGTATGAAAAGAATCAGAATCATATTGCTTTCTTTAAGCACCTTGTTTTTTGTGGGTTGCCAAGACTTTGATTATGGTGACTTGCCAACACCTGTAGATGAAGCTGCTATCAATAATGCCATGCTTGCTTTGGGTGTAAGTATTGACACATCTCACGACTGGAGTACAACGAATAGTGGTTCTATTACAATAACGGCTGATGCAGAGCTTGATGATGTCGCTAAGGTGATGATTTTGACAGAATCGCCATTCTATAACGTTGATGCATGTGTGTTGGCAGAAACTGATGCCACGAAAGGTCAGACGGTGACGCTTACTTACGATGCTCCAAAGACCAATACTCGTTTGATAGCAGCTTGCCGTAGTAGCAAGGGCGAGTATTATATCAAGGGCTTTGATGTAGGTACGGAACAACTTAGTTTTACTAAATCCACTCGAGCTACAGGAGATGTCACTTCTAGTGACATTATTGATGTGACAAAGGTGCAGTTGGAATACAAGTATTCAACTCCTTCTTATAATGCGAGACGTACTATCTTGGCAAATGAAGCTGCCGAATCTGATGACGCGGATTTGAAGGAATTTGTAGATAAGAACTTTATTAACCTTTGGGAAGGTAAGAAGTGGGAGAAGGAACGTTTGTGGGGTACCTTGAATGGTAATCGTGTAGAGTTAGATGGTGGATGGTATTTTGAGAACAGCACGGTTGCTCGTGTAATTGATGATATTGATGAAGATGAGGTTGCTACTTTAAAAGATATTTTTGGTAACTATTTGGGACGTAGCAAGGACTCAAAAGGAAATAGACAGGACAACATGGAGAAGGTACGTAATAGTGACCAAGTAAGTCTTAATCATAATTACTTGATCAGTACCGGTATGGGACCTATTACGATTACTCCGGTGTTAATGGCTTCTAGCGACCTCGATAAATGTAACCTTTACTACTATTACTACAATCCATCTGAAATCCCCGCTGAAATGACGGAGGATGAATATCTGAAGACTTTGCCTAAATTCAGGGCTATCATGTGTCATCACACATTGGCTGCGGCACAGAGATCGGGAAAAATCCCTACGACAAGTGGTAGTGATACATTTTTCAAAGAGCATGAATACATTTTGCCGTATTATGGAGAGCCCAATAAATTGATAGGCGTTGAAGGGGAAATCAAGAACATGTGCAAGACTGATGGTAAGTTGTATCGTTTCCGTAATGGTCAACAACTCGACAACGAATATTACTATATGACATATCTTGGTCAATCAGGAAACATGTCAGATAAATTAGCCACAAAATATAATGATGACGCAGACAACGTTGCTAATCAGTTGTGGCAGATTTTTACGGATCCCGATGGGCGTGTTTTGTTGTATAATATTGGTAGCCAGATGTATTTGTGTCCAGACCAAAGTAAGACTGTGATGAGTACAGATGTGGAGAAGGCAAAGAGAAATGCTTATATTTTGAACCAATATGGTGATTATTGGCGTTTCTGGAGTCATAATAGTTGGGATGATAATCAGAACAGCTATATACGTTGTATAGGTACAGATCTCACCAAGAAAAGTGGTAAACGTGTTTCTACAGATAAGACTGTTGGAGACGACGAACGTTCAAAGTGGTATCTTGAGCCATATACAGGGCCTAAGGATATAGACAAGAAAGAGGAGTTTGTACACTCTACGACACCTTTGGTTATCAAAGCTGAAAGTACAATCATTCCTAAGGGTTATAGAATTGGATTTATGCTTAGAAAACAGAGAGGAAGCCAGAATGAAGCAGACAATAGTATCATCACGGCTAATAATAATGGTTGCTGCTATGGTGACAGGCGTTTGAATCAAGAAATTAATCAATACCCTGGACATTTTGGTGATGTTACCTCAAAGTATTCTATGGCAATTGACGATCCTCGTATGGCAGTATTTGAAGCGAATGGTAAGGTTTATCTGACTTTTGAGGATGGTTCTGATTGTAACTTCAGTGATTTGATTGTTCAGTTGGGTGGTTTCGTTTCACCTATAGGCTATATTCCTGATGTGTTTGGTCAGGTATATACATTCTGTTTCGAAGACCGCGATGAGGGTGACTATGATCTGAATGATGTTGTCATCAAAGCTGTTCGTGTAGATGCGACTCATGTGACATATAGTATTGAGGCGTGTGGTGGTACAGATAAGGTGTATCTGCGCAATATTCATGGAGATATCTTAAATGAAGAAAACGAACTTCATTCATTGTTCAATGCCACAGGAACCGTAAATGCAGGTTCATCACATCAAGATGCTGTATCGGAAACCATAGAAGTCGATCCGTCATTTAGCTTTGTTGACGAAACAAAGATGATTTATATCTATAATGCGACGACTGGTAAAGAGATACGTCTTGCAAAACAAGGTGAAGATCCGCATGCTATCATGATACCTGAAGATTTCCGCTATCCTATGGAAGGTGTGTGCATTAAGAATGCATATCCAGCATTTGTCAATTGGGCAAAGGATAGAACACAAAATCAAAATTGGTATCTTACACCTGAAATGGAGTCTGTCACTTACAAACAATCAGTCTTCCAATTTGAAAAATGATCATATATGATACTTAAAAAAGGATGGCGTTCCGAAAGAATGCCATCCTTTTTTATTTGGATATAATTGATGTGTCAAGTAATGTTTTTATTCCACTCCTTTCATCATTTTCTTCAGCAATGGGCAGAGGCAGAAGAGGAGGATTGCTGCTGCTCCGGCCATGACAGCGAAGAGGGTGAAGAAGTCAGTCAAATTGGTGATTTGATAACCGAGGAATGAGTGGACGGGTTGCTCGGCTGTTGGTAACAGAGTGGCGAGTTTGCCGGCAAGGATGTTGCTGGCTGCATTGCTCATAAACCATACACCCATCAAGAGTGATGCAAGATGGATGGGGGAAAGTTTATTCACCATTGACAGACCGATAGGAGAAAGTGAAAGCTCACCAATCGTGTGGATGAAATAGAGGGCAAACAGCCACCACATAGATGCTTTCTGACCATCTTCAAGCCCATTTGTGCCGAAAGCAATGATAGCATAGCCAATGGCAAGAAGGAGGAGACCTATTGCTTGCTTGACGGGTGATGCAGGCTCCAGCTTATGCTTGGCAAGTGTTTCCCAAAGGGTCGCCATGATAGGTGCAAAAGCAACGACAACGATTGGGTTGATAGATTGGAACCAAGTTGTAGGCATCTCCCAATTACCAATCATTCTATCACACTGCTGGTCTGCGAAAATAGTCAATGATGAACCTGCTTGTTCGAATGCACTCCAGAAGAAGATGACGAACACGGCAATGATGTAGATGACGCCAATGCGCTGTTTCTCCACATTAGAAAGTCCCCTGTCTGTAATAATGAAGACGGGAAGAGCAATAGAAATGGCGTAGATGGCGGCAGAGATATAGTCGTTGAAGTTGTCCACATCCAGCGAGAACACCACGAAAAGGACAATGGCACCCAAGAGGCAACCCCAGAGCCGGAGTGGGGAGTTCTTGGTCTTCGTCGCATTCTGAACTGCATTTTCTTCCTCTTTCTGCTGGTCTTTCTGTTGCATCAGCTGACTTTGAGAGGGTGGCAAACCGATGGCAAGACCTTCTGGCGTATTGAGAAATTTCTTCTTGCCCATCATAAACACGACCACCGATACAATCATGGCAACTCCTGCACAGAAGAAGCCCCACTTGAAGGCACCTGGATTCATCCAGTTTCCATCGGCGGCAACAGAACCACACACCAATGGGGCAATGAGTGCGCCAGTGTTGATACCCATGTAGAAGATGGTGAAGGCAGAATCCTTACGATGATCTTGTGGTGCATAGAGGTCACCCACCATCGTGGAGATGTTTGGCTTAAAGAAGCCATTGCCAATGATGAGTGCGCCAAGACCAATGAACATGAGCGTCATTGCCAGCCCGTTGTTCACGGAGTCGCTGATGACACCTCCTGTGGCTGGGTCGGAGAAGATGCTCTGTTGTACTACACATGCTGAAGCGAACATGAGAAACTGGCCTATTGCCATCACGATTCCGCCAAAGATGATACTACGACGGTTTCCCCAATAGCGGTCAGCAATGTAGCCACCCAGCAAGGGAGTTAGATAGACAAGTCCCGTGTAAGAACCATAGATCTGACTTGCGTCAGCGCTGTTGAAGAATGCTGCCACGAGGTAGAGCACGAAGAGTGCCCTCATGCCGTAGTAGCTGAAACGCTCTGCCATTTCTGTCACGAAAAGCAGGTAGAGTCCCTTGGGATGTCCTTGTTGTGCCATGATATGAGGTTATTTTTGATTGTTCCGTTCTTGTTGCTGCTTCAGAATCTCCAGTTGCTTTTCCTGCATAGCTTGCAGACGTTCCATGATACTGGAGGTTTTCTTCTTGTCGCCAGCATTTGCTTTGCGTTCAGCATGACGCAGTTCCAGTTTTCGGAGCAGCTCATCGTCATTCGTTGTCTTGCGCAGGAACCACATCATGAGAATGCTAATGAGACCTGAGATGAAATAGTACCAGTTCAGACCTGCGCTATAGCTGTTGAATGAGAAGAAGAAGATAAGAGGCATCAAATAGGTCATCCACTTCATCATGCTCATCTGTTGTTGCTGCTCAGGAGTCATGGCATATTGCTGCTGACGCTGGGTGATGACTGAGTTTGCCACAGTTGATAGACACCACAAGATACAGAAGAGTGACAGGTGGTCACCGATGCCCCAAATGTTGAAACCCCAGTTGATGATGTCATCGTAAGTGGAAAGGTCGTCTGCCCAAAGGAATGACTCACCACGCATCTCAATATAGTTAGGGATGAAATTGAACAATGCAATCCAGATCGGCATCTGGATGATCATCGGGAGGCAGCCACCCATTGGGCTCACCCCGTATTCGCTGTACAGCTTCATCACCTCCTGCTGTTTCAGCATGGCGTCTTCTTTCTTTGGATATTTTGCGTTGATTTCGTCCATCTTGGGGCGCAGCACACGCATATTGGCTGACGAGAGATAAGATTTCTTCATCAACGGGAACACGATGACTTTCACAATGATCGTGAGCAATAGGAGTACGATACCCATGTTCAGACCCAAACCTGTGAGAAAATCGAACGCATAGAGGAAGATGAAACGGTTAATCCATTTGATAACAGGCCAACCCATATACACCAACGACTGGAGGTCGAGGTCGCCATTCGATGCCAATAACTGTTCGTTGTCCTTCAGCGTCGAGAACTTGTTGGGGCCCATGTATAGATGGAAACTCGTTGGTTTCACACCTTTCGTGTCGAAATCTGTCGTGAATGTGGTCTTGTATGTTTTCAAGTAGCCAGAACCCTTCTCCAGTTGCTGAGACGACATGTAATTGACAGCAATGGGATAGTCTGCCACCAGCGTTTGGCTAAAAAACTGAGTCTTATAGGAAATCCACTTTATCCTTTCTTCAAATTCATCTTCTTCCTCATCACCACCAGTTGTGGAAAGTTCATGTGTCTCACCCTCCACATCGCGATAGGTTACGGTTGAGTAGCGTGTCTCAAAGTCATATCCTTTCTCTTGCTGCTTCATGTCTTCCGACCACTCAATCTGCATCGTCTTTGTACTTGAAGGGAAGAAACCCTCCAATCCTGTCGCTTTCACATCCATGTCGAGGATGTATGAATTGGGTTTCAGCGAATAGATAATGTCCAGAGAACCTCCACCTACAGGCAAATGCATGGTCACACCTGTCTTTGTTACTTCAGTTGGGGTGAAAAACAATTCATCTGTTACGATGTTGGCGGTTTTTCCATCCAACATGAAACGCATATTTTGTTCTTTGTTCTCGAAGAACACCACATTGCCGCCCTGACGACTCTTGTAGGTGCTGTCCTTCAATTCCACCTTCTGCATCTGGCCACCTTTGTTCGTGAGCGTGACCTTTAGCAATTCGTTCTCAATGATTGTTGTGCTTGTGTTTCCTTGACGGGCTTCAAATAGCGGATTGAGCGTGTCTGTCAGTTCTTCCGCTTTCTTGGCTTGTTCCTTTTGTTTTACCTTAGCTTCCTTTTGTGCCTCTACCTGAGCGATGGAATCCAACACCAATTGCTCTGCTATCTGTTCGCGACGGGCATAATTCTCATATGCCATAAAGCCGAAAACCACTAATGCCATCAGCACAAAAGCCGTTAACGTGTTCTTGTTCATATTTTATTTTATATTTTCGTTTGGAATCTTAAATAATACAAAAATCGTGCAAAGATACGAAAAAGTTGGGAGTTGAGAGTTAGGAGTTAGGAGTTTTTTCCTACCTTTGCATCAAATTTAATAAAAGATAGCAAATATGAAGACGAAATTATTTGTGCTCATCGCTCTTTTCACGATGGCACTTGGAATGCAGGCAAAGAAATACCCTCTCATCAAGTTTGAGAAAACCACTCATGATTTCGGCACATTTTCTATGGATGATCCTGTGCAGAAATGTACTTTCAAGTTCAAGAATGTGGGCGATGCCAAGTTGGTCATCACGGCTGTGCATGCCTCTTGTGGATGTACTGTTGCCGACTATCCGAAAGACTTCATTGCTCCAGGCGCTACTGGAGAGATCACCGTTACTTACGATGGCTCCAACAAGATGCCAGGACGTTTTAAGAAGAACATCCAAATCTTCTCGAATTGTAAAGAGGATATGGCACGTATCTTTATTCAGGGCGATATGACTGACGTGCCTGTCAGCAAAAAGACGACAACGAAGAATAGCAATTAGTACAGAATCATTAGGTTGGGAATGAAAGTCAAGGAAACATGGGTGGAGAAGGGCTATGTGGATGAGCCTATTCCTGAAGGTATTGATTTGAATGCCGAGATTCGTCGCATGTGCAAGGAAAAGAATGCGGTGATCTTGGCGCATTACTACACAGATGGAGCCGTGCAGGACATTGCCGATTTTGTTGGCGATTCTTTGGCTTTGGCACAATGGTCAGCCAAGACCGATGCCGACATCATTGTGATGTGCGGTGTGCACTTCATGGGTGAGACGAACAAAATACTTTGTCCAAACAAGAAAGTGCTGGTGCTTGATTTGAATGCTGGATGTTCTTTGGCAGACAGTTGCAAGGCTGAAGACTTGAAGGCATTCGTCGAGGAACATCCTGGCTACAAGGTGGTGAGCTATGTGAACACCACGGCTGCAGTGAAGGCTCTGACCGATGTTGTCGTGACCTCAAGCAATGCTAAACTTGTCATTGACTCATTCCCTGAGGATGAGAAACTTATCTTCGGTCCCGACAAGAACTTGGGCAACTATATCAATTCCGTCACAGGACGCAGTATGCTCCTGTGGGATGGTGGCTGTCACGTGCATGGACAGTTCTCTTTGGAGAAGATTCTTGCCCTCAAGGCAGAGCATCCTGATGCCAAGATCCTGGTGCATCCTGAGTGTCCGGCACCTATCCAGAAGGTGGCAGACGTGATTGGTTCCACGGCGGGTTTGCTGAACTTCGCCATCAAGGACGAGGCGACAGAATTTATTGTGGCGACGGAAAGCGGCATCCTGCACGAGATGAAGAAGGCGTGTCCTGACAAACTTTTCATTCCTGCACCACCAGAGGCGACAGAGACCATCGGATGTTCATGCAATGAATGCGAGTTCATGAAGTTGAACACGCTGAAGAAGCTTTACAACACGCTCAAGTATGAATGGCCCACCATCGAGGTGGATGCTGACATTGCCGAGAAAGCGGTGAAACCGATTGACAGGATGCTGGAGATATCAAAGAACATGAAGTCTGCAATGGCAAGCAAATGAGTAAGTCTATTGCAGCATTAGTTTCGGGTGGAGTCGATTCCGCTGTTTCGGTGCATTTGCTGAAAGAGCAGGGAATTGACCCACATCTGTTTTATATCAAGATTGGTCCCGACAAGGACACGGAGTGGAACTGCACCTCGGAGGAGGATGTGGAGATTTGTCAGTGGCTGGCACGGAAGTATGGGCTGAAACTTGATGTGATTGACCTGCACAAGGAGTATTGGGACAAGGTCGTCGGCTACACGATGGACAAGGCCCGTGTCGGTCTCACCCCAAATCCTGATGTGATGTGCAACAAGCTCATCAAGTTCGGTTGCTTCGAAGAGGTGGCAGGCAAGGACTTCGACTATACGGCGACAGGACATTATGCCACCACGACCCAAATCGGTGACACCGTTTGGCTCTCCACTTCGCCCGATCCTGTGAAAGACCAGACAGATTTCCTTTGCCAGATCAATTCCTTGCAGGTGAGCAAGCTCATGTTTCCGATTGGACATTTGTGGAAACACGAAGTGCGAGAGATAGCCGAGAAAGCACACTTGCTGAATGCCGAACGCAAAGACAGTCAGGGCATTTGTTTCTTGGGAAATATCGATTTCCGCGACTACATCAAGGCGCATCTGGGCGAGAATCCCGGCGATGTGCGTGAGATAGAGACAGGACACAAGATAGGGGAGCACCAGGGTTTGTGGTTCTACACCATCGGACAGCGCAAGGGCTTGGGCTTTGGCGGTGGTCCTTGGTTTGTGGTGAAGAAGAACATCAAGCGCAACATCCTCTTTGTCTCTCATGGCTACGACCCCGAGAAGGTGTACAAAGACCATGTAACGATGAACGATTTCCACTTCATCAGCGGCAATCCGTTTGCCGAAGGGTGGGGCGATGCCCAGAAGGGGATGCGAGTCACCTTCAAGATTCGTCACACGCCCGAATATCTGGGTGGAGTGCTGTCCCGAAAGGACGACGGACGCTGGTTCCTCCAAGCCGATGAAAAAATACATGGTGTTGCCCCCGGTCAGTTCTGTGTGGTCTATGACCAGGAACATCACCTCTGTTTCGGCAGCGGAGAGATAGATTGAAAGAAATAAGAGCCTGTGCGATTGCACGGGCTCTTCTTAACTATCCCAGTCGTAATAGTAGACATGTGAGATTTCGGCTGTCCCTTTGTCCCCTTGTCCCTCTGTCCCCATCATAAACACACCCCACGCTTATCTTCCAGCAGAGGCAGCTTATTGCTCAATAAGGCAGGGTTATTTGGGGATAAGGTAGGGTTATTGAACGAGAAGAGGGGACATCCGATGTGTGGATGCCCCCTCTTGGGTTCGTCTGTGGGGTTGATTACTTCTTCTCCTTGAGCAGGTCGCGGATTTCAGTGAGGAGCACTTCTTCCTTGGTTGGATCTGGCTCTGGAGCGGCTGCTGCCTCTTCTGCCTCCTTCTTCTTGCGGAGTGAGGAAACCTTGGCGATGGCCTTGATGAGAAGGAACATGGCGATGGCGATGATGAAGAAGTCGAGTACATTCTGGATGAATGCGCCGTAGTTCCAAGTGACGGCTTCGATGGCCTCTTCGATGACTTCGCCTGCCTCGTTCACCTTTTCTGGCACACCGGGCTTGAGCTCAATCTTCAGGTCGCTGACGTTCACGCCCCATGCTGCTGCCACGAGGGGCATGATGAGGTCGCCTACGATGGAAGACACGATTTTACCAAATGCACCGCCGATGATGACACCGACAGCCATGTCCATCACGTTGCCTTTGAAGGCAAACTCTTTGAATTCTTCGATAAATTTTGCCATAATGTTGTTTGTTATTATAATAAAATGTAAATAGTTATCGTTATTATGTTCAGTTTGTGACTGAAACATCGGCACAAAGGTACGAAAAAGAATCAATATAACTGAAAAAATGAAGAATAAATTTTATTTGTTACTCTCAATGGGCATGTTGTTGCTGCTGGCTGCCTGCTCCACAGCGCATCATTGCAATTGCGGATAAAAAAAGGGGAAACCGTTTGGCTTCCCCTTTTTGTTTTATGGTTGAGTGTCTCTTATTTGAGCTCAGCGAGGTACTTGATAGTACGAACCATCTGAGAAGTGTAAGAGTTCTCGTTGTCATACCAAGCAACAACCTGTACGAGAGAGTTGCCGTCGCCCATCTTAGAAACCATAGTCTGGTTAGCGTCGAAG
>JAGCDQ010000034.1 GCA_017651245.1 Bacteroidaceae bacterium
GCCGGGTATTCTACCAATTGATAGAAGGCATCCTGCATTTCCGCAGGCATCTTCTTGCTGAGTGAAAGGGTGCGTTTCTCCAACTCATCCCAACGGTTGAACATTCGCTGTGCCTCACCAGTCTCAACGCTGTAGATACCCACTCGCTGCACCTCTGGCTTGCGCTCCAGATTCATATTTGAATATTCCGTAACGATGTCTGCAATTTCTCTTGCATATTCGCCGCCAAAGATGCTTCGTGCCCAATCTACCATGTACTGGTCTATCTTGTCGGCAGGATAATCGTCAGGATTCCAGGCATAATGCATAATGAAGTCTATAGGCATTTCCTTTGGATATAATATCTTTCGTAACCATATGCTCGGATTACAATACGCTCGGTTTTCGTTCCGTCGCCGACAAGGATACCGTAGCACTCGTCGAAATATGCCTGGGCATCAAAATCCGGGTCTATTTTGAACTCGGTATCTGTTAGAGACATATTTAGAATACGATCAAAAGAGAACACTCCAAAGTAATCTGACTCAGGCTTCTCTTCCGTAGCATCCCGATGGAAATGGCCGAGAACATACCAGCGTTGCTTGAACATCTTGATACAGTATGGCTCAAAGTCAAGATGGTTGGGCCTGTCAGTTCCGTATTTCCTGTAATCAACAGCAATACGGACACCCTTCTTCATAGCATCAATAACCATCTTCAGATAATCGCCCTCGTACGGAACCTCTTGCAACAAAATTCTGTCTTGGAGAGAAAGACTTTCACTGATAACATTGTTCACAGAGAGTGTTGACAACATCCAGTTTTGAACGCTATTTTCTCTTAACACATAGTCATTTCCTATATAGTACTCATAGCCATTCTGACGATCACATTCTATATAAATACCGAAGATGTCCTCTATGGCATCCTTATGACGGGCGAAAGTTGAACGGGCCAGTTCTACGCCTTCGCTCATGTCTGTGTCCAGCCACTTTTCCTGAATCTCTGCAAATGAAATCCTACGGGCCTTGCGAATCGTGTTCACAAGCCAGATGTACTCTTTGAATTTTGCTGGTATTGTCATACTGTTAATTAGTACATTTAAGCGGTTTTACCTTCTGAATTATAAAAAAAAATTACTGAGTCACAAACACTCTCCAACTTCCGTCCTTTTCTCCACGTTCAACATACTTCTTCTGAATCAGCTGGTCGAGAAGTTTCTGAATGGCAGCAATACTAATGCCTGTTACTTCTTTCATATCTGCCAATGTAAGCGTAGGTTGTGTTCGCATAGCATTCAGTATTTTAGTATAGTTTGGTGTACGGAAAGCTATCCGTTCACCATCATACCACCATACATTTTCATCCTTTTCACTCACAAAGAGTACATCATTATAAACCTCTGTAGCTACCAGTTCATTGAAGTATTTCAAGAATGGTTTGATTTCCTTAATATCAGCATGTGCACCATCAGCGGGTACTGGGCCGACTTCCATATCAGTCTGATGCAAAGACTCTAAATACTCACTCTTTTTACGACTGCGCACTACAATCATCGGATAATCGTGACGAGTCAGAATAAAGTTTACCATCAGACGGGCTATACGTCCATTTCCATCCTCAAACGGGTGAATGCGGATGTATCTGTAGTGGAATAGAGCCGCTAACTCCACAGGAGAGAGTTTTCCGTCATGCTCTTCCTTGTTGTACCAATCCACCAAATCTGTCATCAAACCGGGAGTTTCTTCTGGTGAAGCATATTCGAATCGATCGCCATAGCGAGTGATGACGCTGTTTGGACGAGTCTTATATTGTCCAGCATGGATGACATAGCTTGTTTGTGCACCTCCAGGGAGTTCTCGATAGACAGTATAATCTTCACGTAGCAAGGTTTTATGCAACGTACGGATAAAGTTCTGTGTTAACGGAACCTCCTTTACTGATGCCTCTTCAGACATCATACGGAGCCCCACGTTACTCGCAGTCATCTCCTGTACATCACGCACATCAGCTTCTCCTATTACCTTACCAAATAACAAAAGAATTTCCGTCTGACCATAAGTCAGGGTATTACCTTCAATATGATTGCTATTGTAATTGAAGTCCACAGTGAAACGACGGCTAAGTCTATCCCTGTCTTTTTCAGACAATGGTTGTAAATTTTGCCATGCTGCTAATGCCTTCTTAATATTCAGATACTTCATACTCCACTAAATATATTAATTTATGCTACAAAGATACAAAATATTTTTAAATGGTTGTAACATTACAACCTTTTTTAATACAATTCACTCGTTTTTTTGTCGGAAAATCACAAAAAATACATTAAAAACGACCTTTTATCTGAACGTAACGAAAACAAAAATAGTAGGCCATCTCCAGTTCAGCCGAACTGTACTGCGTATTGCCGAACTTCAGCAGACAGTAGTCATAGTTCTTCAAGCCGGATATCTGACCACTACGAATCTCACCTGTCTTCCGGTTGATGGCAATGATGGCTGGAAGCTTTGGCTTTTCATCGAAAAATTGCATGAACCTGAGTCTGTTGTGTATGGCAATCTGCTGACTACATCCCAACATTTCGGCTAATGTCTCTGTTGAATACTGAGCCATATTCCTTGCGAAACCTTCTGCTTCACTTTGGAAACGGGGTGTTGACAGGTTGATGTCTGGAACGGATTTCACCTTGTCATTCATAATCTTTGCGGAAGCGAGTATTATCTGCATGTGGTGCTATTTTGTTGGGCCTGTTTTAGTGTGATTGCAATGTTGCTGGGCAAAGATACGAAAAATCCTCCATATCATTGCGATACAGAGGATTCTTTTGTGTTTTATTCGGAGAATTATCTCCTTCCCTATAATCCTTTTACTCAAGGAGATGAAGAGTTCTTACACGTCCAAGAGTTTTCTTTCCAGAACACAGAAGATAAGTTCAAAGGGAATTGCCACCCAAAGAACTAGTTCTATTGATCAAATTCAGTCTTTGAACTCGAACAGGTTGATGAAGCCAGTGATGGTGAAAACCTGACGGAGGTCGTTGCTCAGATTGCGGATGTAAACGTGGTGACCAGTGGGTTTGGCATTCTTCAGGATACCGAGGAAGATGCGGAGTCCACTGGAAGAGATGTATTGCAATTTTTCACAGTCGAGAATGACATCGCTTTTTATGTCGTCGACAAGAGGTTGTATGTCTTTCTGCACTTGCGTGGATACAGCCGTGTCGAGACGTCCGTCAAAATAGACGACTTGGTAATTGTTTTCTTCTTTGATTGTTGTAGTCATTGTTTGTTTTATTTATTATTGATGATTGATGATTGATTATTATATATGTAACGTATTCCATATACGTTTTATTTTATTCATTTCATGATGGACGGGTAGAGGAGAGTTTCTTTCGCAAGGTCAGTATGTTTTTATCGTCCTTGCGCTCATAGTTAATGCTGTCCATGAGCTGGGTGATGAGGTGGATGCCGAGTCCACCGATGGGGCGTTCCTCTACCGAGAGGGTGGTGTCCACTGCTTGGTGCGTGGTGGGGTCGTAAGGCATGCCGCTGTCGCTGATGGTGAATTTGAGACGTTTGTCGTTGGCTTGTGCCAAGATTTGGATATCGCCCTGCACACCTTTGGGGTAGGCATAGTTCATCACGTTCACGACAGCCTCTTCGATGGCGAGATTCATCTGCATCGTGGTGGCGACATCAAACTCCATTGCTTCGCACACGGCGTCCACATATGCTGTCAGTTGTGGTATTTGCTCGATGTCGTTGGTGAGGGTGATTTCTTTCTGGAAGCGAACGAGATGTTGGAGCTTGGTGTATCGGATGGCGAGCATGGTCAGGTCGTCACTTTGTTCTGCTTCGCCTGTGAAGGCATCCACCGCCTCTGTCATTTGGTTGATGATTTCCCGTGAGTCGTTGGAGAATGGAATGGCATCAACCATCCGCTCTTCCCCAAACAGCTGTTGATCCATGTCCTCTGCCTCGGTCAATCCGTCTGTGTAAAGGAAGAGGGTGGTGTTGGCACAGATCGTTGTTTCTTGCTGTGTGAATTTCCAACCACCCATGATGCCGATAGGGAGGTTGCTGTCGCAGGGGAGGAATACTTTTTGCTTCACGTCGTTGTATTCGGTCAGGAGGAGTGGAGCGTTATGCCCTGCATTGCAATAGCGCAGTCGTCCTGTGGGAAGGTCGAGCACACCGATGAAGAGGGTGACGAACATGTTCAGTTCATTGTCCTCAGCCATACGGTCATTCATCTGTGAGATGATACGTTCGGGGTGTGGCTCATGCATGGAAAGGGTGCGGAATAGGGAACGTGCCACAGCCATCACCAGGGATGCTGGCACACCTTTACCTGAGACGTCACCAATGCAGAAGAAGAGTTTCTCGTCACGAATGTAGAAGTCGAAAAGGTCGCCACCCACAGCCTTGGCAGGTGTCTGTTGTCCGTAGATGTCGATGTCGTCGCGGTCAGGGTAGGGTGGGAATATCTTAGGCAGCATTGCCCGCTGAATGTTGCTCGCCACTTTTAGTTCACCCTCAATACGTCCCTTCTGCTCATTCACCTGCTTGAGTTCCTCCATCTGTTGTGTCAGCGATTTCTGCATGGTGATGAACGAGTTGCGCAGACGCATCATTTCATCCTTCGTCTTCACTTTGGGCAAAGTGGCTTGCAGGTTGCCGTTTGCCACCTCGTTCACAGCATTGGTGAACTGCACCAGGGGCTGAGTGAGATGGTGCACGCCCTTGCGCAAGATGAAAGCGAGTACCAGAAGCATGAGCAAAATGATGATTGCCACGATGAGTCCTGCCTGGGTGGCATTGCGGAAGAATTCTTCTGCACTGCACACAATTGCCACTGACCAACCTGTGCGCTTGATAGGTTTGTAGAAGAGGAAAGAACGTCCCAAATTCGGTGATTTGAACTGCCGCATGTCTGTCTTTCCGCTAATCATTTCGTGACCTAACTCAGTCAGTTCAGCATCGTTCACCTTTTTGGCAAAGGAGAAAATATTCTCGGTCAGCACTAAATCTTTGCTGGGATGCGTCAGGAAGGTGCCGTCTCGGGAAATGATGAAACTATAGGATTGCTCGTAGTATTTCAGAGAATCCATCATCTGAGAGAGCCAGTCAAGTGACACGTCGGCAGTCAACACGGCAAAGACCTGACCTTTGTCGTCCATCAGTGGATAGCTATATGTGGTCATCGTGATCTCACCTCCTCCAGTGTCACAATAAGGTTCACTCCAATAGCCGCGCTTCAACTTCTTGGGTTCCTGATACCATTCCATCGTAGGATAGTCGTAGGTGGCTGTGCCCAACTGCTTGGAGAGAATGGTGTCATTCTTGCTTTCCATGTCGCGGTAACTATAAGGTGAGAAATAACGACCCTCTTCAGGATAATAATTGGGTTCAAACGCGATGGCAGACCCTACAATCATAGGGTTGGTTTCCAGTATCTCACGGGTGATGCGGTACATCTCTTCGTGAGGTGCTTGTACGTTCTTCTTGATTTCGGAAGTGTGATTCTTTACTGCAGTCTCCACAGCGATGAATACATCTTCAATATGTTCCTCCGCATTTTCCAATGCTCCTTTGGCTCTCAACTCTTCTTCGCGAAGGATGCCGTCACGCACAAAAAGGTTGGCCACAACGGCTGTAACCAACAAAATGGCAGCCACTGTCAGTATCACCCAAAGGCTAAGGCGGGCTGCGAATGACTTATAATTCCACCATCTGTTTTTCATCTTGTATATTTTTGTTGTGGCAAAGATACGTAAAAAAAATTAGGAGATAGAAATTTGAAGGCAGGAATTATTCTTTTTTTGACGAAAAAACACTTCACACAACACAAAAGTGAACTTAAATAACGTGATTTCTTTTCATGATGATGTTATTTAAGTTCACTTTTGTGTGACTTTATCTAATCGGTCTTTTCTATGGCTTACTTAATCTTGTAGGCTGCGAAGTATTCTCCATGTCGCAGATAGAGAATGCCGTTGTTGATGTGCATGTGTGCCCAGTAAGGACCGCTGCCTTGGGCAATGCGGAACTTGCTCACCACGTCGAACTTCTCAGGGGTGGGGTTGACAAGACCTACGAAACCACGACGCTCGTCGTAGATGAAGAGCTTATTGTCGGCTGCAATGATGGAGCCTTTGCCAGCACCGCCTGTCCATTTCTCTTCGTAGTTGGTCTCACCCGTCTCCCAGTCGATGCAGCACCAGTTGCCGTCGTTGTTGTTCACCCAGTTGGAACCATACACCTTGCCGTTGACCAGCACGTAGCCGCCGTGATGGGTGTCGAGGGTCTCGGTTCGCCATACGCAGGTCACGCTCTTCATGTCGTCTGCCAACTGCAACTGGAATCCATTGATGTCGTAACCGTGGCAGAAGAAAATCTTGCCGTCCTTGTATAGTGCAGAGTTGGGAACGATATTCTGGAAGTTGCTCTGCTTTCCTGTGTGACGAGGTCCCCAATCGTCGAATGTCCACTCAATCTCCCCATTGTCGGGATTCACGCCAAATACAGTGAAGGCTGTGGAACCTACAATCTGACGCTTGCCCTTGTACTCAATCATGATAGGTGACACGTAGCCAGACATTTCGCCAATGGCACGGGTCTTCCAGATCTCCTCACCAGTGTTCCTGTTGAGTGCCACCATCGTGGTCTGCTGACCACAAGGAGTGTAGATGACCTTGTCGTCATAGACCAGTGGACACTCCGAAGTGCCCCACATGCCAGTCTCACGTCCGTATTGCGTGCCAGCATCCACCGACCAGAGAATCTTGCCGTCGCTGGTGTCGATGCAGACCACTTCACCCATGCCGCTGACCACGTATGCTTTCCCATCGACGATGGCAGGTGTGGTGCGTGTCTCGGGATATGACTGTTTCCAAGGATGACCATAAGAAACGGTGTACTGCTTCTCACCCTTGAGGTTGTAGCAGTTCAGCACTTCCTCGTTCTCGTCCTCATTCATGCCTGTGAGGAAAACCTTGTCTCCCACAACGAGTGGAGAAGAATAGCCTTTGCCTGCATCGCTGGTTTCGAAGACAAGCTCTGGTCCCTCTGCAGGCCACTCCTTCAAGAGCCCCTCGTCAGGATAATAACCATTGTGTTCTGGACCACGCCAACCGTAAGGCGTCACTTGTGCCAAAGCTCCCGTGCAGATGGTTGCACTTAAGAGCAGTGTAAAAAACTTTTTGTTCATACGCTTTTTGTTTTAATAAATGAATATGATATGTTAAACTTTATCTTTTGATGTTATAAGCAATGAGGGCCGGTCCACGTCGAACGTAGAGGATGCCATTAAAAATGGTGGGATGAGAGAAGCAGGCTCCTGACCCATCGGTGATTCGGAACTCACTCACGACATCGAGTTTCTCGGGATTGATACGAGCCAATCCCATGGTGCCACGACGTTCGTCGAACATATAAAACATGTTGTCAGCCATGATGAGTGCACCACGACCTTTTCCTCCAGCCCATGCCTCATGGTAGAGCACTTTGCCCGTTTCGATATCAACGGCTGCCCATTTGTGCTTGTCACCCGTACTGCCATAGACCACACCATTGAGCTCTATCATGCCCCCCATGTACAGGTCTATCTCCTTATTCTTCCAAAGCATCTTGACCGAAGAAAGGTCATCAGCCATCTCATACATCGTGCAACCATGTCCGTCACCCAGACTGACTAGAAGTTTACCATTATAGAAGACAGGACTGTTAATCATAGAATTCATCCATCTTTTTGTAGTAGGATCAGCAGTCCACTGGCTGTCATTCCAAAGCATCTTTCCGGTCTCTGGATCCACTCCAAAAACGTGCATCTCTGTTCCACCAAAAATCTGGCGACGTCCCTTCCACTCGATGATGCGTGAGGTACAATAGGTGGCATTGTCACCAAAGCCTTGGGTTTCCCAAATCACCTCGCCAGTCAGTTTGTTGAAGGCTGCCATGCAGATTTCCTTGCCACAAGTGGTCACAATGACCTTATCACCATCAATGAGCGGATGCTCGCAAATACCTTGATTATTGGGTGTCAAATCATACTTTTTCCAATAGTCTATCGTCCAGAGAATCTTTCCGTTTGAACGATTAAGACAGACGAGTTCTCCCATATTGCTAACCATATAGAGACGATCATCGTCAATCACTGGTGTGGAGCGTGTTTCCTGATATGACTTCGTCCAGGCATGTCCATAGGTCACCTGATAGACCTTTGTGCCATCCAATTTATAACAAGTCAACTGCTCCTCCTGCTCGTCCTCTGTAAGACCAGCTGTATAGATGAACCCATCGCTGACCAAAGCGCTGGAGTTACCCTTTCCTGCATCGTTGACCACCCATAGCTTCTCAGGACCTCCCTCTGGCCATTCCTTTAGGAGATCTCTCTCGTTATAATAGATGCCACAATGGTTATCTCCTCGGAAATCAACCTGCTGAGCTTGGAGACCCATGAAGGTGAAATATGAAAGAATTAAAAGTGAAAAATGAGCACGTTTCATATCGTTTGTTCGTTGTTGTTGGTTTGTTGAATGATGTATTTAATACCATAATATAGAATGAGTCCGATGCCTACAAGTCCGATGAATGCCAGCAAAAGCGTAACAGGACCTGCTCCTCCCACATTGGCACTGATGCTAATGACAGATCCGATGGCACCGACACCAACAGCATAGAGGGGAACAAGCAGATTCTCCCGAAGCAGCAACTGTCCAACGAGTGATTCAGAGAAGCCCATGGCACGATACTGCAGAATGGTGGTAGCCTGGGCTGCAAGGTTCTTCCGTACGATAATCATGAGACTGAAGATGCCAAGAAGCAAGCCCAATCCGCCTAAGGTGAGGAAAATGATGAGATAGGTTTCCGTCACCTCGAAGAACATCCTGATTCGTTCCTCGACGGTCTGGATGTTGAGCCCGTATTCACTCATGGCCATAGCTAATGTTTCAGCAGCTTCTTCAGGACAGGGTGACTTCATCAGCAGCACTTCCACACCCACTTCCTTGGGCCACAGACGACGGAAGTCCTCTGACGACATGATGGCATTTCCATGGAATATTCCTGTGGGATAGGTTCCTGCAATCACCACTGGCACACTTTCTCCCTTGTCATTTTGATAGATGAGGGTGTCACCCACAGACTTCATCAGACTCCATACCAAAGCTTCCTCATCGATGTATATATGAGGTGTGAGGTGTGAGGTGTGAGGTTCTTGAATGAGACCAAAGGATTCCATTTCTTTGAGATCGACACCCAATACGGTGGGAGTGCTGACCTGATTGAGGTTGAGGCAGCTGGCTTCATCTTGTCTGTGTCGTAAGAAGCTGAGTAATAAGGTGCTGTCTGGTAACGATTGGAGTGATAGTTTATGACGTACGGCTTTGTTGTTTAGGTCGTATTGGATGGGCACACGGCTATCCACATAGAACTGATAACCACCCGTTGCCTGAACAGCCTGACTGAAATCAGGACGGTTCAATCCCACGGCAAAAACCGTGAAGACACCCAGGGAAAGTGTCCAATAAGCCAGTAGGTGTTGCTTCATGGATGCATGGATGGAAGTCCATATAAGTTGGGTGCGACTCATCGTGCCACCGATGGATGCTGCGGATTGACGCTCTACCTTCATACGGAGAAAAAGTCCCCAAGCGCATACCCATAAAAGTCCACAGACAATGAACAGCACCATGTTGTGGAAGAAAATGAAATTGAGGGCTGTCAGGGTGATGGTCAGCAGGAGGATGATGGCTGAAGTTTCTTGGCAAGCCAAGCGTGCTAAAGATACGATAAGAGGGTTGAGGGTTGAGAATGTTGCGAACGACGAACCATAGAGTGATGGCACTTATGAGCAGGGCAACGATCCAGCCTGTCAGGAGGGTGAGGGGTTGGATGTGCAGGGCAAAACCCTCTGTATGGGTGGCTCCACTCCACACATTGCCTAGCAGCCAAAGCGTCAGACTTGAATATGCTAATCCAGCAATGACGCCCAAGGGTGAGGCGAGGAAAATCACGCTGAAGGCTTCACGGAACAGCCCCTTTCGGATGTCCTTGTCTTTGAAGCCCAACTGTTGGTAGAGTTGTATTTCACTCCGACGAAGGGTGAACAGTTCCACCAACGGATTCTTCATCAGCAAGATGGCTGACAGGATGATGAAGAAACCCAATGAGAGGAACAAACTGGCAAAGTCCACACCGCCTTTTGCCCCTTTCAGACCTTGGGCACGGGGATGATAGAGCTGCACATTGGCATCGGAAGGTGTGAGTTTTCTTGGCAAGCCAAGCGTGCTAAAGATACGATAAGAGATTTGAGATTTGAGGTTTGGCTCCGCCGAGCTGAAGGTTGAGGTCTGGGGGGTGAAACGCATGGCTGTGGCATTGCCAAAAGCATTGCTCCAGTCGGACTTGACCGCTTCGTAGGAAACGATGGCCTTGGGAGTCTGGCGATAGGCATGCCAGAAATCTTCGTCCTCTTGGTGTACACGATTCATGTCGATGGGCAGATCGCTGTCCCAGTCTGTGCACTTTTCCACTCGGGTCAGTCCTGGAAAATCTGCCATCAATAGACTGTCATCCTGAAAGGCTGAGAGTGGTACAATCTGCTTCACTCTCATGGTCTGTTCACTTGTGTCAAGATTCTTCAACTGCTTGGTGATGAAATAACTCATGTGGATGGAGTCACCTTCATGCACATGCAGGCGCTCTGAAGCATAATCGGATAGAATGATGTCTTGACCATCCAGCGGTTCACCTTGCCACTCATTGACTGCTGTCACAAAGGAGTAGGGGATGGTGTCGGATTGGTGGATGAGGTCATTGACGAAGTAGGAGAGGTAGATGGTTTGAGATTTGAGATTTGGCTTCGCCGAGCTGAAGGTTGAGATTTGAGATTTGGCCACGATGTCTTGGGGGATGAAGACGCCGTCGTAGGTGAGGGTAGTGTCGGTGATGTGGAGTCCTGAATATTCTGGTGCCCAGCAAGTAGCCAGCTCTTCTTCGTCGATCATTTCGTCGGAGAGAATCATGTTGATTTTGCCCTCCAATTCCATCTTCTCAGCCAGATACTTCCGATTGACAAAGATATTCAGGGGTAGGGTCTGCTCATTCTTCAACAGCAGATTGCCTCCATCTTCCACAGGCTTCACACCCACCACTTGAACACGCATCTGAGTGGCATAACTCTTGCTTACAAAAAGGCTGCCAGAAGGAACTAAGTTGTGGGTAGGAAGATGAAGGACGAGAGTTGAAAATTGAGAGTTGAAAATTGAAAATTGAGAGTTGAGGGTTGATAGTTTGGTGTAGAGGGGGTCATTGACCATCACCTCCCCTGGTGACAAAGCATCGTCATCGGTGCCCCATACATAGACGGGAAGCAATTTCTCATCCACCGACACAAAACCATCCATCAAGAGATATCCTTTTGCATGTTTCAGCAAGGGCTGCTGTGTCAGGGTCTCACTCATGAAACCCGTGCCACTGGTGATGATGGTCTCTGTCTTGCCCAGTCGTTCACTGACCCTTTGCACCAACGTACCACGCACCGAGTCGCCCAACAACAAGCTACCCGTCAGCACTGCTGTCATCAGAATGACAGCGAGGGCTACAAGACGGTAGAATCGTCGGTAGTGTTTTCTGCTTTGTACTATGAGCGACTTCATCATAAACTATAACCTTGACTGAAATATCAAACCTCCAACCTTAAATCACCATCCTCCAGCACGTACGTCTTCTGAGCCACCTTTGCCATCTCTGCCGAGTGGGTTGCCATGATGATGGTTGTATGGAACTGGGTGTTCACCCGCTGGAAGAGTTCTGCAATGGTTTGTGCGTTGGCTGCATCCAGTTGCCCTGTGGGCTCGTCGGCAAGTAGGATGGAGGGACGGTTGATGAGGGCACGGCAAATGCCTACACGGGTCTGTTCACCACCAGAGAGTTGGGCGACAGGATTGTCTTTCAGGGAGAGAATGCCCATGAATTCCAACAGATCCAAAGCACGTTTCCGTTCTTCCTCCGTCGAAGCAGTTTGGGTGGCAAGGGTTGGAAGCAAGATGTTTTGCAACACCGTGAACTGGGGCAACAGGCGATGGTCTTGATAGACAAACCCAATCTCCTTGTTGCGCAAGTGGCAGATTCTTTCCGTCGGTTTCTTGTCGTTCACTTCCACTTTCTCACCTCTCATCAAATACTGTCCTTCATCAGCAGGCAACAAGGTGCCGAGAATGTTGAGGAGAGTGGTCTTGCCGACCCCCGACTCTCCCGTGATGGCAATAAACTCACCTTCCTCTACCCGCAGGGATAGGTGATTAAGGACAGTCAGCGAACGCTGTCCGTCGGCAAACCGTTTTGTTATATTTTCAAGTTCAATCATTTTCATACTTCAATCCTTAAATTCTTCAACTTTTCAATTCTCAATTCTACCCAAAGCACAACAGCGTGCCTCGACTGGTCAATATGAAGAAACGGTCGCCGATGATGGCAGGTGAGGCGATGATGGGCTCTCCAGCCTCGTAGTGCCACAGTTCGGTTCCATCTTCACTATCGAGAATAGACACATGTCCGTCCTTCGTGCAGACTATCACCCTGTCTTGTGCCACCAACGGCGAACATTCGCCTGTCACTCCTCTCAACATTTTCTTCCAGCGTACCTTTCCCGATGTCCGTTCAATGCAGCTGATATGGCGATCTCCCGACAGAATGTATACGTTGGTACGGGTGAGCGTCGGCATGGACACCACGCCTCCATCCTGACCCTCGTTGTCCGCAGATGATGCCAGCAATTTTCGATGGCTCGAAATCTTTCCCCCCTCCAGCGTCATCTCATACACGTTGCCGTTGTAGTCGCAGGCACAAGCCACTCCGTCGAGTATGGCAGGCGAGGCAGGCACGTACGTGTCCAGTTCGAGCGAGTCGGTCATCTTTCCTGTGGAGACATCCACCACACGTACCCATGAATCGCAGCCTCCAAACATCATATAGTGCTTCCACACGGCAGCTGTTCCGTTGATGTAATAGCCCGTCTCAAATTGTCCCGTCCGTTTGCCCGTCTTGGCTTGGAGGGTGTACATGCTTCCGTCGTAACTGCCTACCAGCAATTGGTCGCCCACCAGATTGGGAGAACCGGAAATCTGTCCCAGCGTCTCAAATTCCCACAGGTTCTTGGTCTTTCCTTTATCAGAACAGTCCAATGCCGTCACAAACCCATCGATGCGACCGATGTAGAGCGTCGTGTCCATCGCGATGAACGAAGCCTCCACAGGCGTTTTCAAGTCATACTCAAAGCAGGAATCGCCATCCGTCGTATAACCCCTCAATTCTCCTTTTCTGCTCAGCACATAAACCACCGAATTGAATACGATGGGTGATGCCACCGTGCGCGTCTGGGTCGTCACGCTCCAAAGCAACTGAGGCACATCGGGTAGGGCACAGTCGGTGTAACCACAGAGCGAAGGACTTCCACGGAAAATCGTCCAGTCCTGCACCCCTGCATGGTCACCCAGGAATTCCTTCGTGCCCACACACGCTGTCAGCAGACAGATGGACAATATGTACACAATTCGTTTCATTCTTCCCCGCTTTCTTTCTTTTTGATGAACAAAGCACCAGTGGGACAAAGTTCCGCCAGACATTCCTCCACATGCGGCTTGCTGGGCTCAGGAATCACCACTTGCATGTTGAAACCACGCCCTTGGAACGTGAATCCATCCTTGGAGTTATACACACACAATCCACAGCGGATGCACTTGGCAGGTTCGTAATACAGATGCCCCGTCACATGTTCCTGCACTTTCTCCCCGACGGGTGTCAACGCACCATAACGTGTCCACTTCGCTTTCAATTGCACTGACAACTCTCTCAGCTTGCACTTCTCCTTACCTTCACATCCACCACAGCGGGCATGATGGTCGCTCAGGAGCAACTCCACAGCCATGCGCCGCAATGCCGTCACATCCTCCGACTCTGTGTCGATGCGCATTCCTTCCGTCGGAAATGTGGCACAACTTGGAATCATTTGGTCGTTGGCTTCGTTGCGCACCATGCACACCATACACGATGGATGGTGCTCAGCTCCAGCGGCATAACACATTGAAGGGATGTTATAGCCTGCCTCACGCAATTCTTCAATCAGAATGCGCTTTCCACTGACTTCCAGTTCTTTATCGTTGACAAATATCTTCATTTTTTATCTATACTCTTTAAAATCTAACCCTTTTTCACCTTCACGATTGCTTGATAATCGCATTCACCCACACACAATCCACATTGTGTACACCGCTCCGTGTCGATGACATGTTTCTCATAGGGCGTATAGGCAATTGCTTCGCTCGGACACGAACGGGCACACTTTGTACAGCCCACACAATCATCTGTGATCTCCAATTTCACCATCTCCTTGCACGACCCCGTCCGACAGATTCCCTGTACATGCTCTTCATACTCTTGACGGAAATATCGCAAAGTGGAGAGCACGGGGTTTGGTGCAGTCTTGCCCAATCCACATAGGGCAGTGCGTTTGATACTCTGTGCCAATTCTTCCAGGCGGTCTATGTCCTCCATTGTGGCTTCTCCCGTTGTCAGACGGTCGAGGATGTCGAGCATGCGACGGATGCCCACACGGCAGAAGGTGCATTTTCCACACGACTCCGCACTGGTGAAGTTGGTGAAGTAGCGAGCCACATCGACCATGCAATTGCTCTCACTCAGGACCACCAGTCCTCCCGAACCCATGATGGCTCCCATCTGGTTCAATGCATCGAAGTCTACCTCGGCATCACACAACTCTGCAGGAATGCATCCTCCCGATGGTCCGCCAATCTGAACAGCCTTCAACTGTTCTCCACCTTCCACGCCGCCACCAATCTCTTCCACAATCTGTCTCAGCGTCGTGCCCATCGGCACCTCAATCAGTCCGCCATGATTCACCTTGCCGGCCAGGGCAAACACCTTTGTGCCACGACTGCCTGGAGTGCCCACCTTTGTATATTCCTCAGCTCCATGACGGATGATATATGCCACCTGACTCAGCGTTTCCACATTATTAATCAATGTAGGTCTGCCATTCAATCCCTCTTGGGCAGGATAGGGTGGACGAAGATGGGGGAAACCGCGTTTACCCTCCAACGAGGCAATGAGTGCTGTTTCCTCGCCACAGACAAAAGCACCAGCACCTTCAAACACTCGAATGTCAAACGAGAAGTCTGTGCCAAAGATATGTTCGCCCAAGAGACCTTTCTCATGGCACATGTCCAATGCCTTTCGTACACGGATGACAGCCTGGGGGTATTCTGCACGGATATAGAAAATACCCTCATTGGCTCCCACAGCATATCCTGCCATGATCATACCTTCAATTACACGTAGCGGATAAGACTCCAGCAGGATGCGATCCATGAAAGCGCCAGGGTCACCCTCGTCACCGTTGCAAATAACAATGGGGAGTTGAGAGTTAACAGTTGAGGGTTCAGAGTTAGGGTTCAGGTGAACGTTGTCTCTCACCAACTGCCACTTTTTGCCAGTAAGAAAACCACCGCCTCCTCTGCCTCGAATGCCACTCTTCAGCACCTCGTCAATCACCTGCTGGGGTGACATGCCCGTCACAGCTTTCTTCAGTGCCTCAAATCCACCTTGTGAAAGATATTCATCAAGGTCAAGTGGATTCAGATGTCCATATCCTTCGGTGGAAATGCGGAATTGTCCCCCCAAGAAATTGTTGATACTCTGTGTACGCTCCTTTTCTGGAGTGAAAAGGATGTTGTTCCATGTCTGGTCGGTGTGAAACGTGTCAATCTGGTTGAGGATGGCATTCCGCCAACGGCGCAGTCGACTGGCAGGACGGAAGTGGTGGAGCAGAATCTCCTTCACCTCATCGGGTTTGATGTTTGGATAGCGAACGATGTTGCCATCAGGAGTGGCCACATCAATCAAGGGCACTTGATTGCATGTACCCACACAAGATACGGGCTTGATTCTCACATGGATGCCCAAGTCTTTGCATGCATCCACCACAGCGGCATGCACCTCGGCTGTGCCACTTGCCTGACAGCAGTTTTCCATGCCCAGTCTCACCTCACCTTGCACCTCTGCCTCTTGTTCTACCTGCTGAGATAGGTTTTCCGCTTCCATCTGCTCAAACTCATCCAGCACCTCACGCACACGACCTGGCAACACATGCCCGAATATTTTCTCGTCTATCTGTACCACAGGTGCCAAAGCACAGCAGCCCAGGCACGCCACTTTCTCAATCGAGTACATCCCGTCGGCAGTGGTGATGGCGTCACCCTCCAGTTGCAACTCCCGTCTGAACGCATCATACACGTTGTTGGCACCCTTCACATGACACGCCGTTCCGATACATACCTTGATGATGTGCTTGCCATAGGGAACCATCCGCAACTGCGAATAGAAGGTTGCCACACTGATGAGTTGAGCACGGTCAATCTCCGTACGTTCATACACACGGTTCAGCGCATCGGAAGGCAGATAATTGAATTCCTGCTGGATGGCTTGCAGAAGCGGAATAATCAGTTCCCTTCCCGTACCAACCCTATCGATGATGGCATCCGTTTTGCGATATGTAATTTCCTTCGTTTCCATTTTTCATCTCTAACCTTTTCACTTTTTCACACAATACAGTGACTTGTCTGTCCTCACAATCATCATCCCATCTGTGAAAGCTGGGGTGGCAAAGGTTTTCTCACCCGTGTCGAACGAAGTGATGAGGTCGAACGTGCTTGCCGAGAAAATATACACTTTACCACTGTTGCTGAATAGATACACTTTGCCATCTACCACCACTGGAGAGGAGTAGAACGGCGTCGTCAGGTCGTGCTCCTTCTTCACCTCACCTGTCTTGGCATCGTAGGCACACACCATGCCATAGCTGGTGGCACAAAACACAAGGTCTTTGGTGGCAGCCAGACTTGAACACTCTGGCAGATAGTCGCTTGCCTCCCACAAAACCTCGCCTGTTGCACCATCGATAGCCACACACTTGGCATATTCGCTGGCACCAAACACTACGCCTCCTGCACAGGTTGGACTAGAACCCACCTCGCCACTCATGCATTCCACACGCCACAGCTCACTGCCATTACCAATGTTGTAGGCAGCAATGGCAGGATTGCCCATCACCACTAAAGCTGTTTTGCCTCCTAATGTGGCAATGATAGGTGAACTCCACGAAATTTTGTCATTACCCCTCTTACTCCATGCTGTGTTGCCGTTCTTCGTGTTGAGTGCCAATATCTGGGCATTCGAATTGTTCTGATACTGGATGATGAGCGTGTTGCCATACATCAGCAACGAAGAGGAATAGCCGTAGTGGTTGTCAGGCTGTCCTATATTTTTTGCCCACAAACGCTTGCCTTCCATGTCGGCACAAATCACGTCACCTGTGGCAAAGATGGCACACACCTCCTCGCCATTTGTTGCCACTGTGCTAGCTGCCAATCCTGTGTCGGCATTCACTTTCGGCATACTACTAGGCGACCCGGCAATGCCATCAGCTTTCACCGTCCATTTCAGTTCACCCGTCCACACATCGTAGCAATATAATTCACGTGCCTTTGCATCTGCACCCGTGATGAAGACATTCCTTCCTGTAATGACTGGAGAATTGTAACCATGCTTGGGAATGGACGATTGCCAGAGAATGTTCTTCTTGGCACTGAGGTTCCATGAAGTGGCAATGCCTCTAGCAGCCGATGTGGCACTGGCATTGTTCCCTCTGAATGCCCTTGAGGCAATCTTGAGTTCTGGCATATCATCCACTTCTGCCGAATCAGCCGCTTCTCCCTTCACGCTGTCTGTTCCCAATGTGTCAACCTTCTCTGCCAATCCCTCACTACTCATCTCACTGTTCTCACCCTCGTCCTGCACCTCAGCCAGTGCTCCTTCCTCTGAGAATCTCGCCAACAGTCCTTTTACATCCAATTGCTGAACTCCCACAAAGCCAATGACCAATAGTGCCACTACAGCGGCTGCCCATCCGAGGTACTTGCGTGCACGACTCTTTGCCATCCACTCATCGATGGGGTCGAACTCCTTCTCGGGCAAGTTCTTCGTTTCCCTATAATAAAGGTTGAGGCATACCACCAGTACGAGTGCCATGCCGAGCAGTAGGTAGATACCTACCTTCAATTGACCTTCCTTGACGAAATAGGCTTTTCGCGACAAAAGGTCTAATTCACGAATCTGCTGTTGCAACGACTCATTCTCACCATTGGTTTCGTTCAATGACTTCAGGGTCTCCATCACCCCCGTTTCCAGTGGCGATACCTGTTGCATCTGATAATAGCTCACACCCAACATGACCGTCAATGCCAACATGAAGACGGTCGTGACAATAGCAATATTACGATATAGTTTTCTCATTTTTGATGGTTTTACGATTGGAAATAGTATAGCGAGTAGACTGGTTTTGGGGACAATAATTGAAACACTTTCCACATAGAGTGCAACGTGCCATGTCGATTTCGTAGGTCTTGCGTCCACGTTTAAGGGACAGTTTCAGCAATTTGAATCCTATCACAAACCCGATCAGTGCACCTACTAGATAAGCATAAAACGAGTAATCACTGCGGATGCCGTCCACCTTGGCTTTCAGTTCTTCCATGTCGCCACCCAGTGCGTGGAAAGTCTCCACCTCCAACGGCTCCTCCAACTCAGGCTGAGCTTCCTGGCGAAGCAGCATCTCATAGAGATACACATCCTTGTGAGCAAGGCTCAAGGCATCGCTCTGACTGCCAACAAGCACGGAACCTGCCAATGTGAACACCGGTAACAAGAGGGCGAACAGGATGATGCGCTTTACGCCTTTCTTGCGTTCTTCGTTCGTCTTGCTGTCCTGAGGAGGGCGAATAGCATCGACAGGACAAGAAACACTACAGAGTGCACAGTTGATGCATCCCTTGTCGGTCATCTCTAGTTTTTTCCACGATAAAGCACTGAACACGCTCAGTAAGGCTCCGTATGGACACAGAAATTGGCAGAACGGACGACCGATAAACAGCGACATGACTAGCAGTACGATGCCAAAACTCATCACCCCTAAGTCACCTCCTAGTCGGAAGATGCCGATAAACGGATCCAAACGACAAATGAGAAACTGACTGCGTGTTGCAGCATAGAGGATAGTGAAAGCCAGATAGACCCATGGAATCATGGTCAATGTGGCAGAGACAGCACGTGATAGACGGAAATTCCTCACATTCACAAGTTCCTGTAGTGCACCCAACGGACAGACACCTGAGCAGAACACCCTGCCAAAGAGCAAGGCAAACACAATGGGAAGAAGAAACACCAAAAGCACGTACCATGGCAGATGATAATCTGAGGATACCGCTGCCGTCACAACATTCTGGATGGATCCTACACTGCACACACAACCGCTACGGAAGAAACCGAAGTACAAGACTGACACCAACGACATCGACAGGATGATGGTGCGACTACGCTTTCGATAGGCAGCCCAAACGACCAGTCCCATCATGCCAACGAGCAGCACCACATCGAGGATGTTCCAAAACAATTCGTAGGGAGCACTATGCACAATGTTAGGATATTGGTAACCCGAGGTGAAATCTGGCTTGGGGAATCGTGCCACAGCAAACGCTTGGAAGCTGTAGATGATTCCGATGAGTATGGTCAACGTCTTACGCATGGTCTTTCAGTTTATAGGCATGAGCATTCGATACACGCTGAATGGCATCGGAAGGACAAACCCTGGCAATGGCACATTCGTTGCACTGCTGGCACTTCTCTTGGTCAATCTGCAAGAACAGGGAACCATTGCCGAAGGAAGTGCATCCCTTTACGCATTTGCCACAACCCGTGCAGAGATCCTCATCAATGGTATACTCGAAATAGGGCTCCTCCACAAACTCCCGGGTGATGGCTCCTGTGGGACACATCATGTTCTCCGCAGCTGTGTTCAGTTCCTTCACATTGGGGCGATAATACCCGCCACACAAGTCACAGTAACCACACACCTTGTTGGCATGGAAGCACTTCACCGCCGAGACCGTCAACACACAATCCGTCTCGCATCGTCCGCACTGAGTGCATTTGTAAGGGTCAATCTGCCAAAAGACTTCCCCTTCCTTCGCACTCGCTTTCGCTGCAAGTAATCCTCCCGAAGCCACAGCCACACCTCCTGCCACGAAAGCACTGCATGTGCGCAGGAAATCCCTGCGATCCATCGGACTCTTCAATTGATCTTTATCCTTCTTTTCCATGTTGCCTGTACATTGATTTTTTTAACCTAACTTTAACGGACAATCCACTTCACACTGTCCACAGTCCGTTTGCTGACTGAGTCTCTTGTCATATTGAAAAACAGACACCTTGTCTCTGCCTGTCACAATGAGTTTGTCTTTCATCACACGAACATCGTATGCTGCCGAACCACGTCCCAAAGCTTTGCTGTCCAACAACACACTGCGGAATTTGCCGTCAGCACGATAGCAGCTGATGCGTGGAATGCCCTTCTCTGAAGTCAGCAACTCCCCATGGTTTGAGGGAGTGAGGATGGCAGGATTACAACATCCACTGAAAGCGCCTGCTTCGGCTCCTGATTTTCCAAATGCGGCGATGAAATCCCCTGCCGTAGTGTAGCTCTCCACCAGATGGCGACCAGGGTTGGAGCAATAAATGGTGCCGTCCATATAGGTGATGGCAAAGCAATAACTAGGTACGATGAAACCTTTAGGACTTTCGATAAAACGTGCCAGGGTTCCGTCAAGATGGTACTTGCAGATGTTTTTGTTAGCGGCATCAGTGACAAAGACACCTTCCTCGCAGACTGCTAGAGAACAATAGTCTGAGTTGTCGCTGCAAGCATCCCATTCCTGTGTGATATCTCCCTGACGATCATACACTTCGATTCGATTGGGGAACAAGGCATAGATGTGTCCATCATACACTGTGATGTCACGAATGTCGCTGGGGGTGGGGAAGTTGGTTTGCAATTCGCCACTCAATCCATATACATAGATGTTGTTGGGTGTGGCGAGGTAGAGGCTGCCGCCCTCCACTTCCATCGCACTAATTTCGTCGGGGGCGACGAAACCATACACACGACGGTAGGGAGAAACGAAATTTTCATCTTCTTTCAGCAAAGCCGACCCTTTGGCACGCTTGGAGTCATAGAAGAGCTTGTCTGGACGCTTGAACATTTTCCACATGTCACGTCCTACAACGGAAAGAATCACGCCTCCGACAACTAACGAACCTGATATTTTCAAAAATTTACGTCTATCCATATCTGTAAAGTTTAGCGTTTAGCGGTATTGTCTTCCGCTATCTTCAGACACTTGATTGTTTTAGAATCTCTTACGATCAACATCCCATCTGCGTATGCCATAGGTCCCCAGGCATCCACTCCTTCTTCCATGACCCTTTGCTTCTTTAAGAGCTTCATGGAATCAGTGTTTAACTGATATACATATAATTCTCCATCTTCCTTGAAAGCAAAAAGTCTGTCATCAATAATAATGTATGGACCCAGACCGAAACGCTCGTCAGCGGCTGATGTCCAGATGGGATTGTGTAGGTTGGTGGGACGATACATGGCAAGACGTTCACGCATTCCACCTCCATCTTTGGGAAGAATGGTGATGAGGGTGCCTTGATAGTTGATGGGGGTCTGTTGTTCACTTGACATACCTTCGTTTGCCTTGTAATTGTCCATGATGGAAGCATTCCATGATGTGCCTGATTTGTCCACCTGCAGCAATGCACCACCTGCTCCATAACCAGCCACAAGGAAGACTTGGTTGGGGGAAATCTGTGTGGGTGATGGTGCCACCACTGAGGGTTGCCATTTGTTGGCGCTCCACAGCAATTGTCCTCGATTTGCCTCTTCGGCAGAGACACCACACACACCGCCAACGCCTATATAGACATAAGTCTGTGTACCGCCCAACGTCATCGGAATGACAGAGGAGTGCGACATTTTGAAGCCAATCGTGTTGGGTGTTCCCCACAAAGTTTTGCCTGTCTTGACATCGACACCTACCATCAGGGTGTCCTTTCCTGCTGGGGCAAGCACCAACTGGTCATGGTCGATGAGTGGACACTGACCAGTGTACCAGAAGGGTATTTCTGTGCCAAAACGTTTCTTCATGTCGATACTCCATTTCATATCGCCCGTGAGCTTGTCGCAACACATGACGTGTCCCTCGGGTCCGATGGTGACAACCAACCCGTTGCTGATGGCTGGAATGGTACGCGAGAATCCGTGATTACGCTTCATGGGCACACGATACCAGCGTCGCCACAACTGTTGGCCTGTCAAGAGGTCGAAACAGCGCAAGGCATCAGAACTCAGTTGCTCATCATAATCGAGTACATACACTCTGCCTTCAGAGATGACAGGTGCGGCATGTCCTTCTCCCGTCTCCACTTCCCATATCTCTTCAAAATCGCCTTCCACCCATTTCATCGTGGAGGATTTGGATGTCTGGTTATTGTGGTTGATGCCACGGAAACAAGGCCATTCTCCCGTCAACTGTGAGGAAGGCTGGTTGGAGGTTTCTTTCATGAAGAACTCACCGATGAGCACATCGTCTGCTTTGCGAATATGACCAGCAGGACGATGGTCAGCACCAGGCTGCGACTCAGTGAACGAGGTGCTGGGGTCGTAGAGGTGCCAGCCGATGAGCAGGCACGTGTAGAAGGCGATGACGCCGATGGTGATGTATGTGATTTTTTTCTTGTTCATTCGGTCATTCCTTTCATTGCGTTCAACAGAAATAGGATGTTATAGAGCTCCTCAGAATACCAGAGCCGGGAGAAGTACAAACCGATGGGTTCTCGATCGTAGAGGGTGCCAGCCTCGAAACGCTGGTAGAGATAATTCCATCCTCGCAGCCTGGCTTCTTCATAATTGTCGGGGAAATGGGACAATGCAGAAAGGGCACGGCTGGTGAAGGTAACTTTGGACTTCACCCCCTTGTTGCCTCCCCAGCCACCATCGTCGTTTTGCGTACGGAGGATGAAGTTGATTTGTGATTGCGCCAATTGGGTGGCAGCAGGGTGGTGGAAGGACATCAAATAGTCAATGGCTGTGGCTGTGCCATACACGGGTGCTTTTTCGTCTGCAGCATCTTGGTCACCAAACCACAAAGGCACCCATCCCTCTCCGCTCTCTGTTAGGCTATGCTCCATCCAAAGGAGCATTCGGTCAAGACTTTTCTGCACATCGGCTTTTAGTTTGCCTTCGAGTGTAGGCAACCAAAGTCCCATGGCAAGGATGGCGTGGGCGGTGATATCGGGTGTACTGCGGTCGAAAGGCAATTTCCCCCATCCCTTGCAGAATGTGGGCATGCCACCGTCGTTGTTCTGTAATCCCATCAACCATCGTAGTCCGTTCTTCACCTCAGGGGAAACCTCATTCATCTGACTTCTTCCATCTTCCATCATTAGATGATGCAGTGCCACCAATGCACCACTTGTGTCGTCACCATCAGGCACCGATCCGCTCAGGTCGCTCCATCCCCATCCTCCAGCATCTGCTCCCGTGAATGGATGTGGAACGGTGGTGGCGTTCCTTTTAATGAGGTTTGAGATTTGAGGTTTGGCTCCGCCGAGCTGAAGGTTGAGATTTGAGGTTTGATCAACGGGAAGCACTTTGGCTGCCAAACTTGTTACCCATCCTGAGAGATTGGTGTCAATAGGCCATGAACCGTCTGCTCGTACCGTGTCAATGAGGAATTGAGCGCAACGCTGCGTCACCTCGTGCTCACGGAATCCTCCTTCTGCCAGACACATGCTCACAAAGGCAGTCAAGGGGGCTGCTTCAAGGTAGCCACCATCGGTCGGTTGCATGTGAAGCAACACGCGCATCGCTTTGGGCACGAAAAGTTGACGGACGGGTGAGAATAGTCCACCTTTATGGTGCATCTGACAAATGCCAATGGCAATCAACGCTGGAATGGCATAACTTACTACAGGTAGGTTGAGATGGCGGAAAAGTCGTTGGGGCAAGGTGGCAAGTTCGAATGGAAACGGGGGAATCTTCTTCCAGTTGGTGATCACTCCTGCCAAGGCACACATCATGAGGATGGGCACGGAAAAGGTGAGGTCGCGACCATAGTAACGAAGCACGCCTTGCGTGAGAGCCTCTTCGCTGTCACCATGAAAATGTTGGTTGAGGTATTGTCGAGACTCTGAGGGAGCCTCTCCTACTGCATAGAGCGAGACGTAGGTGAGCAGTGTGGCGGTCATGTTGGAAGGACTTTCCACGCTGTCGCCCCACGAACCATCAGCCTTCATCGTCTGATGCAACCAACGCACACCTGCATCAATCTGGGTGGCGTATTTTTCAGCATCGATGCGTTGAAGGGCAAACACGCTGACAGCGGTGGAGATGGCACTGCTCGAAAGCGAACCTCTCCACATGCCATCTTCCGAACGGCTCTTCATGAGTCGCTGGAGGGCATCATCCTGCATGCGTTTTATCTGCTCTACGTTCATTTTGATCCTAACGCTAATAATCCATAAAAGACGTATTCCACATCACTGTAATCATCGTATAGGGTGGGGGCAAACCCTCCGTTGTCCAGCCAATGGGCTTGAATGAATGGCATGGCTTCCTGCACCTCCATTCCGATGAGACGAAGGGTGAACAATGCCACGGCTGTGCTCAGCATATCAGGTATGGGAGCCTGATCATTGGCAAAGAATCCTCCAGATGCATCTTGCCGCTGCTGTAGCCACTCCACGAACTTGCTTTCCAAGGGCTCGTCCATCTGATGTTGCATGGTGAGAATACAACAGACGGCATTGGTGGTGAGCTTAGACAGTTGGTGGTTGGCCATTGATGGTTGAGGAGTGCCGGCAAGGAAATCGAAAAAACGTCCGTAGGCTGTATCTTTCAGTCGACTCTCCTGCACGGTGAGGTTCATCCTCTTGTACAGAAGCCTGCCAGGTTTGAAGACGGTTTCGAGCAGTTCGCCAAACTGCTTGTAGTATCCATCTTCGTGACCTCCTGCATTCATGTAGCCATGGGCAGTCTTTTGTGAGGCGACGAACGTCTTCACAGCTTGTCGTGCCTCGGGGGTCATGCTGTTCCACCCTCTGCGCAAAGCCCTATATACTTTATATAATAATGGCGTCTTCATCCCAGTATCTTTTCTGTCACCTGGTAAAGCAGGCGTTTCAGTTCCAGTTCGTCCATCCCGTTGAGGGCATCAAGTGCCTGCTGGTGGTAGTGGTCAGTCAATCGTTGCAGTTCTGCCTTCACTTCTTCCTGACTCCATGTCGGGTGTTCTGTCTGTAAAGCCAACACAGCAGTGGGGCGTGACTTTTGACTTTCGACCTTCGACCATTGATCTTCATCATCCTCCAAATCGTCTTTTAACTGGTAAGCAATGCCCAGAGCTTCGGAATAGTTCTTCAGTATGGGACGGAGGTGGGCGAAGTTGCCAGTGCAACTCAGTCCGAGCATGAGCGACACTTCGAAAGCTGGCACGGTCTTGTGACGGAAGATGTTCATGACGAAGTCCATGGTGACAGGTGTGTGATTCCACATTAGTTCATCGCCTTGTCCACGACACAGTTTGACGTGCGCATCGGCAATGAGGCGTAGCAATTCAGCATTGTTGCTCTGAGCCAGGATGCGATAACCCTGTCCCAGGAGAGCATCGCCAGCATTGATGGCAAAGGCGTCACCATAGAGGGCATTGATGGTGGGCTGACCATAACGGGTGTCATCTTGATCCTCCACATCATCATGGATGAGGGAAGCTTTGTGAAAGCATTCCACAGCCACGGCAGCACGGTGTACGTCTGTGGTCATTTCAGTCTTGCCTGTCAAGGCTTGCCATACGGCTGAGAGCAGGAAAGGACGCCAACGTTTTCCCTCTCCACTCATCCAGTCTAGACAAATCTGCTGTGTGGGGTCAACGGCTGGCTGCATGAGTTGCTCCAGTTCAGGACGTGTGAACCAACGGCTGACCTGTTCGTGGATGGCTTCATGATCGAGCAGGGTGGGAGTGACCTCATCACTCAGGAGGGAAATCAATTCCTCCACATAGTCGGTGTCCACATGGGTGTTCTGACAACCCGAATCGTTGAGAGCAATCGCCAGTCCTGGCACAGCATGGCGTACCAGCAATGGGAAGGCTTTTTCCAACGAATCAAGACAGCTTACACCAATGACGGCATCGACCACACGGTTCTCAATCAGTTCAATGACCTGTGTGAATCCCTCTGCCACGATACTGAGACCGCCCAATTGCTCTACCTTGTCCTGTAAATTAGGAATGTGGCAACGTCCACAACGATGGCAAAGCAGTCCGTATTCATCATACTCTGCCTGACACTCCCCATATCGACTCAGGCATTTCGGCAACATCAGCAACCGACGTTCATGAGGGATGCCTGCCACAATGGGTAACCAAATCTGGTTATGAATCTCCACCATGAGCCAGGGGAGAAGAGAGTTGAGAGTTGAGAGTTGAGAGTTGAGAGTTGAAAGTTGCTCTGCTTGTTGTATGAACGTCTCGGCCAGTTGCTCCAGTTGTTTGAGTGACACAGGAGGACACAGGTGTTGCGTCTGCACAAAGGCTTTGATTGCCCTACGCAGATGCATCCGCTGTTCCAGCGTTGGTGGTATGGTGTACTGTTCGCTCATTTAACTGTCACTTTAATTTTTACAGCTTTCGACCTTTGACCTTAGTCTTTAACCTTTAACCCTTAACCTTTAACTTTCCTCCTACCCGTAAGCCCCGAATCCGAAAAAGTAATGTCGTTTCAACCATCGGTAGGGGCGGCTCTGCTCTGGAATGGATTTTGTGTTCATGTCGTGGCTTGGAATAGTGTTCATTTTTGAGTATTCTTCCATTGCAGTGCCTCGGGTAGTTGTTTCATGGGCATCGTAGCCCTGTATGATTTTTGCCAGGAGATGGGGATTCTCCATGATGATGCAGCCTCGTGTGGCTTGGGCTATCTGTTGCCGCATCCCAGTCAGGAACTGAGATTGTGCATAGAGTTCTGTCATGTTGCTGGCATCGGCGTTGAGGAAGTCGGTTGCCATTTGGATGACAGGACAGAACTCCAAGGCTCCAGAAGGGGATATGTGGTGACTCATACCTGTAGCTCCAGGACAAATGGCTTGTCCCTCGTCGTCCCAATAGACATCAACGAGGATGACTGGAGCATTGAGGCGTTCGTGGACAAGGAACTGACGTAGTCCGCGTATCTGTTCCTCACTCAGTGCCTGTTCTGGATGGGCATCGGCTCCAACGGGTCGGTAGATGTAGTACCAAAGATAAGCGGCTCCTTCCCGAGCTACCCGCTCGATGTGCTCTCGGCTCACCAGCTCGTCGTAGTTGTTTTTGCAGATGCTGGCGGCTATGCCGAAGATGAGTCCTGCCTTTCGGCAAGCACGTACACCGCGAAGGGTGCGTCCATACACATCACCAGCCTGACGTCGACGGTCGCTTTCCTCTTCTAATCCCTCGAGGCTGATGAGTGGGGTGACATTCCCTGCTTGGCGTAGTTGATGGGCGATATCGTCTGTCAGCAGCGTTCCATTGGTGAATAGCTGGAAGTAGCAGTCATGATGCTTCTGGAAGATGTCGATGAGTCCCTTGTAGAGAAGAGGCTCACCTCCCAATATGCCAAAGAACTTGGAACCGTGACGCTTGCTCTCACGGATGATGCCGTCAATCTGTTCCAGGGTCAGACTCTTCCTGCCTCCCTGGCTCACCCAACAACCACTGCAAGCCAGATTGCAAGCCTCGGTGACGGAAATCATATTAAAGGCAGGAAAGAACGGTTCACCTTTCTCTTGCCTCTGTTGAAAGTGGCGCATATTTGACAGGTTGGGTAGGCAGAAGTTCCAGCAGAACTTCCACAACAACCTGATTGGGGTTTGTCTGAATACCCTCCAGCCGACTTTCATGATGGATTTCATATTTGGCTTGGTATTTGTGGTTTATTAGTTTAGTGACTTAATTGTTGAATAGGTGTTGGGGCTATTCGGTGACGAGTTTTATCTTTCTGGATGCTAGTTTCTCACGAAGAGTCTTGGCATACAGTTCTTTCGAGTCCAAACGGATGGCACTCTCTTGTCGTTCCTCTCCTCCATTGATGGGACTTCGGTCGTATTTGGGGAAGATGATGGCACTGGCAGGACAAGTACGGGCACAAGCTGGGCAGTTGTTCTTGCAGTTCTGAGGATGCACCACTCGGATGCGTTCCTCCACCATTTCATACACTCCAAAGGGACAAAATTCCAGACACTTTCCACATTCAGCACACACGTCCTTGTCAAGCGTGGGATACCATGCATCCTCACCCAATTTACGGGGCATCGCTTCCAGCTGCTCTTGCCACTTATCTACCTGCATATCTCGTCCTTCTGCCATCTGACTCTTGTTGACGCCCAAAGCTTCAATCACCTCTTCTGCCGACAGGCTTCGAAGATTCAACGTCTTGACACCCTCCACTCCTGCATAGGCAAGGAGGCTCTTCACAGCTCTGGGGTGACAAGCTACAATGGTAGAATCAGCCATCTCTTGCACCTCTTTCGACTTGTTCTCACATAATTCACAGAGGTCACTCACCACCTTCACTTCCATCCCTGCCTCCTGAGCAGCAGCAGCCACTTTTGCCACCGCCACACAGTCAATGAATGTCCTCGACGAACAAGCGCATATTGTTATCTTCATCATAATCTATAACCTTTAGTCTTTAACCTTTAGTCTTTAACCTTTAACCGATAACCGATAACCGATAACCTTTAACCGATAACCTTTAACCGATAACCTTTAACCGATAACCTTTAACCGATAACCGATAACCCTTAACCCTTATCTATCCTCCCGTCGTCATCCAGTTTTTGAACTCTGCCGCCTTGTTCTTGCTGATGAAGAGAGGTTCTGGCAGTTCAATCGGCATGCTCACGAGGAGACGGCTATCGAACCATACGACAATCTCCTTTACACAGTCTCTCGCCACGATGTATTGTTTGTTGGCACGGAAGAATCGAGTGGGATCTAAACCGCCGATGATGGAATCAAGTGAACGGTTGTAAAGCATCATCTGGCCCGACTTTAGGTAGATTTGAGTCTTACGGTCGGTGCTGTAGATGCATGCCACATCATCCATGCTGACAGGCACGAGCTTATCTTTCACGGGTACGAGCAATGAGGTCGTGTAGTCGTTGGAAGCAGCGGCGGGTTTCATCTTCATCATGCGCTGCAAATACTCAATCACGTCGCTGTGTGACCATCTCTTGAACTTCTCAAGGGCACGTTCCAGCTCGGAGGTCTTGATGGGTTTGAGCAGGTAGTCAACGCTGTTCACGGTGAAGGCATCGAGTGCATATTGGTCATAAGCCGTGGTGAACACGATGGGGACGGTGACTTCCATCTCCTGAAAGAGGGTGAATGCCGAACCGTCGCTCAGATGGATGTCCATGAAGATGAGGTCGGGGGCTGGATTGCTGGTCAGCCACCTGACGGTCTGCTGGACACTTTCCAACACCTTCAATATCTCAATCTCAGAATCTATCTCTTGCAACATGGCGATGAGATTCTCGCTCGCCGCAGTCTCGTCTTCTATAATCAGTACTTTCATATCTGTCGTTCCCTCCTTTTTCATTTTAGTGGTAAAATGACTTTGAACTCCTTGTCTGTCTGCTCCACACGAATCAGACGGTTCATCAGCAATGAGAAGCGTTTCTCCAAATTACTCAACCCCGTTCCATGCGTTTCGGGCTTGTACTGCTTGGGATATAGGGGATTGATGACCATGAGTTCCTTCTCATTATTCATCACGATGTCCACTCTCATCCTATGCTCGCTGTCTATCATGTTGTGAACGGTCACGTTCTCAATCAATGGCAAAAGTGCCAGTACGGGAATGGACAGATTCAGGCAGTCGGCTGGTACGTCGATGTGAACATCCAGTTTCCCTGCATATCGCACTTCCATCACCTCACTGAACGAACGGGCAAATTCCAGTTCTTCCTCCAGTGGCACGAGTCCCTTTCGTTCGCTCTGAAGGATGTAACGGAAAATATCGCTTAGGTGGTCGATGTAACAGATGGTCAACTTGTCGTCTTTCTTTCTCACCAGACTGCTGATGCCACCCAAGGAGTTGAAGAAGAAATGGGGGTTGATCTGATTGGTCAAGGCTGTGCAACGGCTCTGCAAACTTTCAATTCTCAGTTGTTGCAGCTCTTCCTCCTTTTTCTGGTGGATGATGCTCAGATAGTTGGTGAAGCCGAGCAGCAGACCCATCATGCCCATGACGATGAACTGGAAGTTGAGGATGATGGGACGTACATCGAAGCCTGTGCAGATCAGTGCCGTGATGCCTTTGTAGATACCGTATGCCACGATGGTGAACACCACGTTGGGCAGGATGCGGCGTGAGAGCGATTGCATTTTCAACCATCGTTGGTTGAAGAACAATAGTCCGATGGAGATAGCCCAGAAAAGGAGGAAACGGATGAGCATGTTGTCAATGAAACAAGTCCGTCCCTCGGCAGGCACACAATTCCAGTCCCAACTCAGAAAAAGCAGGTTAGGATAACTGACGAATGCCGTGCACACCAGGCTGGCCAGCAGAATCTTGTTGAAAGATTTATCGTATTTCATTCGGTAAAGTTCATTAATGACCTTTTTGACGTGGCAAAGTTAATAAATAATGTGGAGCCCTCCAAACCTCCTTGCATGAAAACGTAAAAACAGCACGTCATGCCGATTTTTACAAACAAAAAGAAACCCTCCTTTTGGGGAGGGCCTCATCTGTTTTACACGATTCGGTGGGTGGGGTTCGGTCGTCCTGGTTGCAAATACCTCCAGGCGAGCACTTCGTCTTCGTATTGTCCGTCAATCGCCTCGACCAACACCTTCCGAATGATCTCATCGAGATGTTCTGGGGTGGTTTCCACACGGGCGTTGATGATGAGTTTCACATTGTCGCTCACACCCGCAGAACCACGCAACTGAAGGGTGGATGCTTCACCCGTGATATTACCAACGGCATATTGCTTGCCATTTTCGGCAATCACCTTCACATGACCCACACGCAGTTTTTCCTTCTTGATGACTTTGGCGATACCTGCCATGATGTCCTTCAGCACGGTGTCCCAAAAGACGTTCTGACCGCTCAATGCAATGGTGCCATTGAGCCAACCTAACACAGCCTCACCATGAGCATATTTGTCGTAGTCAATATCGAGAATCTTCGTGCCCTCGCCCTGACGATTGGCAACCTCTTGGAACCATTCCTTGATACCTGTTCCCCTTATTGTACTGGCTGCCATCACCTTTGTGTGGTGGAAGCAAGCCTGCGTGTCCTTGATGAGTTTCTCCAACTCTTCGTCACTTAATAAATCAGTTTTAGTAATCAATATTATCTCGCTCTCTTCCAATTGCTTACGGTAGATATAAGCAGCATCTTCGTGTAGTCCACCATCACCTCCATAGAGGATAGATTTTAGACGGGCAGGGTCGCTCAGTACGGTCAACGGAGAGACAATCACTTCCGTGTTGTGATACTGCTTCAGAGGACGCACAATCGTGGCAGTCAGGTCGGCACAACTACCTACAGGTTCTGCCAAAATCACATCAGCCTCCACATCCTTTCGCAAGGAATGAATAGCATCCACAAAGCCATTGAAATTGCAACAGAAACAACTGCCAGCCACCTCTGCCACTTGCAAATTTGCTTGCTTCAGCAGTCGGCTGTCTACGAGTTCGGGAGCCTGGTCGTTGGTGATGAGTCCCACACGCTTGCCCTGAGCCATCAGTCGCTGGGCAACGTCCCAAATCAGGGTGGTCTTTCCTGCTCCGAGGAAACCACCACATAGAATCAATCTTGTCTGGTTCATGTTCATATTGTTTTTTTGACGTTATCACGTTATTTAGCCATTCCACATCCGCACGTCTTGTTCTTCTTCTCATTGATGGGTTCGAGTACATATTTGAAGAACAATGCTGCCAAACTGGAACCTATGATAGGTGCGAGCACATACACCCAGAACCAACCGCCGACAGCATCGGGAAGGGCTGCGTCGCCCCATCCAGCCAAATACGCCACGATGCGAGGACCCAAATCACGGGCAGGATTGAGGCCTGCTTGTGTCAGGGGGGCGATGAAGAAGATGATGCTGCTCACCGTCAATCCGATGAACACAGGCTGCAAGTCGGAAGAGGGGCGTCCCACGTTGCAATCTTCTGTCAACGCAAAGATGAACAGTGCTAACAGGAACGTGCCGAAACCCTCGGCACACATGGCCAAAGGCAGCGAAACCACAGAGACAGTGGCATCGCCAGGGTTGGGGTAGAACTCGCCAAACATACGGGCTGTGTCCACCGATGCCGCTGTGCCACGTATAATCTCGTGGACAGCCTCATAGTGTTCGATGGACGCAGAAAACAGACCGAAGAGTATCAACCCAGCCAACAGGGCGCCCAACAATTGTGCCACTAAATAAAGTGGGAGTTTCTTGGCACCCATGCGACCAGCCAGCACCATTGCCACAGACACGGCTGGGTTCAAGTGTGCACAACAGATGTTGCGTGTCAGGAAAATGGCCAATGTCACACCCAACCCCCATACCAATCCAATTTGGAAAATGCTGTTATATTCGCCAAAAAGAACTGCCACAGCCACACTGCAGCAACCTAAGAGTGTGAGAACAAACGTTCCCATCAACTCGCCAATAAAGTCTCTTACCATCTTTGTTGTTGATTGTCTGATACCATAATTTTTATGCAAAGATAATCAATTGTTTCTATCCATGCACCAGTTCTCTTCGTCATCACGAAAAGCACTTGTTTCATCACGAAAACCTTTCATGCTCCAGAAAAAACTGTAAACCGTAAACTGTAAACTATTTCGTACTCTCGTTCGAAAATAAAAAGACAGGAATTTATTTTGTATTTCTCTCACTTACTCGTACCTTTGCACCCAAATTCAGAAACGATGACAATCAATCAAGTAGAAATCACACTCCAATCCAAATCTCGTGGCTTTCATCTGGTGACGAACGAGATCGTACGGCAGTTGCCCTCATTACCTAAGATGGGCATCATCAACATTTTTTGCAAGCACACCAGCTGTGGACTGAGCATCAACGAGAATGCTGACCCCGACGTTCGTGTGGATATGGAAACCATCTTCAATCGTTTGGTTCCTGAAAACCGCCCTGAATATGAGCACACCTTAGAGGGAGCCGACGATATGCCTGCTCATGCCAAATCCACCCTGAGTGGCGTGAGCCTTACCATTCCTATCACCAATGGACGCCTGAATCTTGGCACCTGGCAAGGCATTTATTTCTGTGAGTACAGAAATTATGGAGGACCAAGAAAGCTCGTGGTGACCATCATGGGCGAATAGCTCATGGCAACGGCAGCGGTGTTCGAGATGAATTCGGTGATGAATGTGCCGACCAAACAAACGGCAGTCATCACTACAATCGGGTTGGTGCCGCACACGTCGAGGATACCGTTGGCGAGCCATTCGGCGATGCCCGTCTTCTGGATGGCGAGACCGAGGACGGCACTGCCGGCGATGACCGACTTGCTGGATGCTGTCACCTTGTTCACCCAGTCAGAAAGTCAACTCGTCACAGCCTGTGCCACTTACCAAGAGCGTGTGGCTGAATATCGTCGGAAGACAGATATGGAGTGAATGACTTCTTCTTGTTATTTGCTGAGTTCAACGATGGTGCCGCATGAGAAGGGCTGAATCTGTTCACCCATCACTGCCTTGAGCGTGGCGAAAACTTTGTCGCCTGTGCAATGGCTGGTGTAGAACTGTGTGTTGGGATAGGTTCCCATGAGTCGCTTCGCCAGTTCGGTGAGTTCTTCCTCTCCTTCATGGTCATCCAGCAGATGGAATCCTCCGACCACCATCTTGACAGGGTAGGGGCAAGCCGCAAGGATGTTCTCCAAACCACTATGGGCGCATCCCGTGAAGAGCAAGCCATCCGTGTAGAGTGCCAGTTCGTGACGGAAATCATCGTTTACATAAATGCCCTCAACATTCTGTACAAATAGATGCTGGTTTCCCTGAGGCATCGGATGCTTTTGTGGAATATGGGCAATGACATGAAGTCCTCCGGCAATCTCTTGTGTTTGATGGACCAGCAATAGATGTTCATCCATGTTTTGGGGCCACTCTGTTGTGATGCTGTGCAGACATTTCCGTTTGGAGAAAAACTTTCCCTTGACCGCATCGGGCGACACGATGACTTGGACTTGATCGTTGAGGCTCATGAGGTGTCTCAGTCCTCCTGCATGGTCGCTGTGTCCGTGAGAGAGAAACACGTAATCCATCCTGCTGAGGTCAATGCCCAGTTGCTCGGCGTTACGGACAAACACATCGCTGGCTCCCGTGTCCAACAGGATACGATATTTGTCTGTCTCTAACAGGATGGACAGGCCATGCTCTGTCTGGAGATGACTGTCACAACTTCGATTATCCGCTAAGACTGTCCACTTCATATTGCTTCTTCTGAACCGAAAAACCTTTACTTGAGATAATTCATTATATCTGTTTCGATATCAGCAATTTTTACAGCCGATTCGTAACGCTTCAATACTTGCCCGTCACGAGAGATGAGGAACTTGGTGAAGTTCCATCTGATGTCACCTTCAAAGCCCTTTTGTGCTTTCAGCCAGGCGTAGAGTGGGTGCTCGTTCTCACCGTTCACCTCAATCTTGTCAAACTGAGGGAACTGGATGGCAAAGTTAGCTGTGCAGAACTGGTGAATTTCCTGAATGGAGCCAGGAGCCTGTTGCCCGAACTGGTTGCAAGGGAAGTCGAGAATCTCCAGACCCTCATTGCGGTACTTTTCATACAGTGCCTCCAAGTCCTTGTACTGAGGCGTAAACCCACATCGGGTGGCAGTGTTCACAACCAGCAGCACTTTCCCTTTATAGTCAGCGAGTGATACCTCCTTGCCTCCATCATCCTTCACCTTGAAATCATAAATACCCTGCGCTGATACTGTCAGCACACAAACCATTGCCAATAGGCTAAAAATAATTCTTTTCATATCCGTTCTGTTTTTGCTGGCAAATTTACTCATTTTTTGCGAAACATGAGCCAGTTTCTTATACATTTTAGGGTTTTCTTCCATTATTTGAAGGATTCCTTTAGCGTTTTAGCTCGATTAAAGGAAGGGTGGCCTCGTAAGACCACCATAGCTGTCGGCAGCCTTTTCCAGAGCATCCTCGGTGGTGTATTGTTGGTACAAGGTGCAGCGGGTCACGATGGTCTGTGTCGAACAGCGCTCATTCTTCACCAGCACCAGCGCCCATCCTTTCATGTCATCGGCAAATGCTTCACCCTTCAGCACGTAATGACCATCCACCATACTCATTTCCTCCCACGACACTTCGCGCACGCTGAATCTGACCAGAGGCATATCGCGTTCGATGCATTGGTCAGCGGTGTAAAGCAACAACCTTGTTTGGCAGTCGTAATCTTTTCCCTTGAGGTCCGTTATCAAGGCAGCCACACCGTCAACCTCACCCAACTCTTCATGGATGGCTGGCAGCTTGCCGTCACTCATCGGAATGCCAGGCATGAGAAATGATGCTCTATTCATCAGTCCAATGTTCGACACAAATACCACCGGCAGGCGATTTGCCAGCGATGCGAAATTCGAATAGGCTGTTGGTCGTTCCGTAAACATCGGCTCACAGAATTTAAGCAACTTCCATAATGCAATGGTATGCCGCATTTTCTGCCGCTGAACGAACTGAGGCAGCGTGTTACTACGCCTCTCGTCGGAATTTGAAACGCGCGTGATCATCTTTCCCTGCTTCAGGTAGGTCGTCACTCCCGCTTTACGGAGGCTGCCAATCAGCATCAATCCTTTTGTAGTACTGTTCTTTTTCATGACTTAATTTCCTTTCTGATTATGATGATGTTCTACTCTAATTTATATCTTGTTATACTCCAATACTACTCATACACAGCTCCAATACTACTCATGCACTCCTCTAACACTACTCATGCACTCCTCCCATACTACTCATATATAGTACCAATTCATCCCCGACCTACCCCTAATTCTTGTTCAGTTCTTATTCTGTTCTTTTTCTGTTGTTGTTCAGTTAAACACTGGACAACAAGCGGACAACAACTGAACAACAAGTGGACAACAACCGAACTACAATAGGAGATGGATATGAGGTGCTCATGCCTTACTTATGGGTTACTTATGGGTTACTTATGAGATGAGTTGGAGAAGTTTATGAGATGAGTTGGAGAAGTTTATGAGATGACTTCAGCAAAATCCGAAGAACTCCTTCAGACCCTCTTTCTCCTTCAGGTCATCTACGGTAAAGCCATAATGCTTTGCCGCAGCAAGGGTAATGACGTGTTCGAGGAAGTCATCGTAAGATAGAGCGAACCACTCCTTGGGGATATCCACGTCGATGGTTCCTCCGCCATAGTGGCTACCTTCGTCCCAGGCTTCATCAAGCTCAGCTTCATAGGTTCCATCCTCCTTCTTGTTGAAGCAGTACCACGAAGCCCATTCTTCCATTCCCTCTACGTAATGTCCTACGAAATGCGGGGCAGAGTGCGACTTCGGTGAATAGGTAGGCTCACCCTTCTTCGCATCTCTCCGATAGATCACGAATTTCTCCTTTTGCATAATCTGGTCAATCATAAGCGTATATTAATCCGTACTTCTCATGTAAACGACGGAGCGTGCCGTCCGATTTCATTTGGGCGATGACGGCGTTGACAAGCGTGAGCAGATCGTCCTGACCCTTGCGCATCAGCACACCAATCTCTCCGTGGGTGAAAGGAGCATTCAGAAGCGGCGCAGCGAGGCGTGGGTCGTTCTGCACATACCACGGAGCTTCTGTGATTTCGGTAATCATCACGTCGGCATTGCCCTCTGCCACCTGATTGGGGATTTCCTCATTCTTTTGATAGACAATGATGGTGGCATGGGTGAGGTTCTCGTTGGCAAACTTCTCGTTGAGCCCACCAGGGTTCACCATCACGCGCACCTCTGGTTTGTCTAAATCTGCCAGAGATTGGTAGCGGTCAACTTCTGAAGAGCGGCAAAGGATGGTCTTCCCATTGGCAAGGTATCCGTCACTCATCAGCATCGTCTCCTTTCGGGTGTCGGTGATGGTGATGCCACCGATGGCGAGGTCAAAGGTCTGCGGCTCCGTCTGAACGTCAGCAGTCAGCGTTGGCCATGAGGTATGTACATATTCGATGTCCACACCGATACGCTCGGCTATCTTCTCAGCCACCTCGATGCCGAAGCCCCAGTAGTCACCATCGCTTTCTCTGTATGAAAGTGGGCGGTAGTCGCCCGTGGTGCCTACCAACAACTTGCCGCGCTCAACAATTCGCTCAATGGTGGGTTGCTGTGTCTCAACAACAGGATTGTCGTCACTGCATGATGCCAACGCCGTTGCACTGAAGATGAGGATGGCGGCAAGGAAAGTATTTCTAAGTATCTTTACATTCATCTTTCAAATTATTTGAAGTTCCAGAATCCAGTTCCTGTCTCAGGGTCAAACTTTCTGCCGATAGCCCTCAAAGATGGGGGATGTGGTAAAAGCAACTGCAGAGGTGACCAAGGTGGATGGAAAGAAAATTGAATTTAAGGTGTCTGCTTATTCAGGCGAATGTTTGCTCGGAGAAGGAACACACCTGAGATTCATTGTGGATCGGGAGAAGTTCATGTCAAAACTATCATGAAAGTACCACATCAAGCACCATCATCAGGACAAATCCGATGGCGAAACCGATGGTGCTGAGATTGGAGTGTTCACCTTCGCTGGCTTCTGGAATCAGTTCCTCAATCACCACATAGAACATGGCACCTGCGGCAAACGCCAGCATGTAGGGCAAAATGGGTGTCATGAACGACGCCAACAACACGACCGCCAAACCACCAAGGGGTTCCACCGCACCACTCAATGAACCGATGATGAATGACTTCCACTTGGAATTGCCTGCTGCCCGCATAGGCATGGAAATGATGGCTCCCTCAGGCACGTTCTGAATGGCGATACCCAAAGAAACGGCAATGGCACTTGCCAGCGAGATATTCGAGATGGCACTCTCAGCTCCTGCGAAGACCACGCCCACAGCCATTCCTTCAGGAAGGTTGTGGATCGTGACAGCAAGGGCAAGCATGGCTGTTCGTGAGAGTCTGGAACGAGGTCCCTCGGGTTTGTCAGTACCAATATGCAGGTGAGGCGTCAGCTCATCAATTATCAGCAGGAATCCCATACCCAACAGAAAGCCCACGGCAGCAGGAAACACCGACCAGGTTCCTTTCTCTGATTCCATGTCCATCGCAGGAATTAGCAGCGACCACACCGATGCCGCCACCATCACGCCCGATGCAAAGCCAAGCAGCGACTTCTGTAGTCTCGGCGACATGTCTTTCTTCATGAAAAAGACGAAGGCGGAACCGAGCATTGTGCCCAGTAACGGAATCAGAAGACCTATAGCAATACTCATGTCTTATACTTTATTTTATGAAGTAAGGATACTAAATATCCAATTTGTAACACACACAATCCTCGTCGTGGTAAAACTCTTTTGCACCCCAGCGTTGCCAGTATTGATGAGTCTTGAGGCGATATAGCACAGGAATGAAGATGAAATCGTAGTGGGCTTTCAACTCGGGCATGATTGACATCAGCATGTCGTAATTCAATCGGGTGCCACGATATTTTTCTGCTACGATGAACGAAAAGACAGCGATATAATGCTGAGCGTTCAGGCTTTTTGTCAGCTCTGGTTGGTCTTTCAGGATCTGCGGTGTTTCCTCTTCAATTCGATAGTCACTCATATTGAGCAGCCCTACGACATGGCCATCTTCATCTAAGGCCTTGACACTCAATGGCCAGTTGAAATGCAGGTCTTCCACCCACGACTCCACCTCAGCACGGTCAAAACCGTATTGTCGCACCATCCAGTCTACGGTCAACGATGCGTCATCTTCAGTCATTCTTTGTAATATGCACGACATTGTAGGTCAATAGTATTTCAGGGTGATACGACAATTTCGCTTGGCGAAGACCAGGGATTCCCATATCTTCTTCACGGTTCAGATAGATATACTGCTCAGGCAGATGCTCGGCGAACTGCTGGTTGATGATGGCAAAAGCACCCTCCACGTGACGTTCTGCTTTCTCCACACAAACGTCCAAAGTGTCGGTTGTCACAGCGGAGCCGTATGTGAAAGCCACCATACGACCGTCCACAAAGATGCTTCCGCCTGTCATGCCGAGAGCGTCCCAATTCGAAAAGATGTTCTCCATCACGCGATGCTCGGCATCGATAGTCTCATTCTTGTTCCCGTTTCCGTTTTGGTTTTGGTTCTTCTCTTCCTGCCATATTTCCGTCAGTCGGCGACATTCGTCAAAGGATTCCGGCGTAAGAGGACGATATTCAAAATCGGGATGCTCCGCACGGAAACGATTGATGTGATTACGCTTGGCGTCCAGATGTTTGCCATGAAGCGTTGCAAGATCAGTGCGACGGTAGATGTAATCGTATTGGTCGCGCACCGGCTCAGTTGTAATTGACAATGGACCATTAAGCATTGAGAGTTGCTCCACTTGCGAGTCTTCAAGCCCCATCAAGGTCAAATCTCCATTGCTGTCATCAAATAATGCCTCAATCAATTCCAACGACAAGTCTTCTGAAGTACAAACCATATACGCTCGCTGGCCATCGAAGGTATAGCGCAGCACCATGGCTTTTTCAAGCACGCACACTTCGGTGTAGTACCAAAACTGCCATCCCACAAGGTTAGCAAAGGTGTAATTGCAGTTACGCCGCCCCGAGTGCAGCGTAACTGCTTGCATTGCCTCGCGGTCAAACAATGTCAAAGGATGAAACGCGAGCGTCATACGTCTTACAACTGCGTGATCAGCCAGTTCTGTGTGCCGATCTTCTCGATGAGCTCCACTGCACCCTGGCTCCAGAAGAGGTCTTCCTCTTCGTCCTTCAGGTAGTCCTTCAGCAGGTCGTAAGTGTTGGGATCGTCCTTTACGCCCTCCATGCACTTCATCAGCAGCTCAACACCTGGCTCCTGAATAGCGAGGTCAGCCTTTACATATTCTATGGGGTCGCAGATGAGGTCGCGGCTCTTCATGCCTTCGAACTTGATTTCTCCGCCCAAATCAAGGATGCGCTCTGTGAACTTCTCTACCCAACCCATCTCCTCATTGAAATGGTTGATGTACTTCTCTCCAAGTTTGGTGATGCCCTGTGCCTTGAAGATCAAACCCTGCTGCTTGTGAACGATGGCACCTTCTGCCAGATGGGTTACGAAAAACTGTAATGAATCAATTGATTTCTGCTTGTCCATAATACTTTTGTTTTAGTGGTTAAACGATTTAGTTAATTCGACCACAAAGCTCGTGCAAGCCGAGAGCAATCAAACTTGCTTGAATTGCCGAGGCACCGCCGAGTTTCGTAGTGTGATTTGATTCACACTGCAAAGGTACGCAGTTTTTTTACACCAAACCTAATCTGAAACAATACAAAAATTGTCTGAAACGATACAACTGTCATTTTTTATTCGTACTTTGACCTTCGGTCGAAGATACTCACGCTCGAAAATGCTCAAATAAATTTGGCGTTTTGCTCGCTTATTCGTATCTTTGCCCCCGATATGTATACACTGAATGAATATCTGCCCATATTTGTAGGCGACGACTTGCCCGAAAAAGGTTGGGACAACGGGATGTACTGCCTGGAAACAGATGGGGCGCAAATCCTTCGTGCCAACCTGCTGCATGGGTTCCTGTCCTGCTTCGCCTTTATGGTTGTTGACAAAGGGTGGATGACGATTCACTATAATGGGAGAGAACTGACGCTCGGCCCCAACGATCTGTACGTCTATTCGCCAGGCCTCCCTGTCACCATCATCGCCACCTCCGACGACTTTCACGGCTACTGCCTGATGGCCGATGAGCATGTCACCATCGAAGCGCCATCCGTCCACGACCTCGTACATCTGGCCTACCTGCCCATCGTACAGCTGCATGAGCCGAAGCAGACACTGGCCACAGATGCCGCACAGCATCTAATCATGAAAATGCGCGAGATTATCGGCTATCTTCACTCTGACCATATATATAAAGGTGAGGTGTTGCGCATGCTCTATTCCATCTTCCTGCTCGACCTGCAGAATGCCCAGAACAGTGCCATCGTACACCGCCAGACGCCCCAGCGCGTTGAGGAAATCTTTATCGGCTTCATCCGTCTGCTGCCCAGCCACTTTGCCGAGCACCACGACATCGCCTTTTATGCCGACCAACTCAACATCTCTCCCGTCTATCTTTCCCGCGTGGTTCGTCAGGTCACGGGGCGTACCGTCATCGACTATATCAATCAGATGCTGCTGATGGAAGCAACATTCCTGTTGCGAACCTCCCGACTGAGCATCACTCAGATTGCCGACCAGCTCCACTTTGCCGACACTCCCTCCTTCAGCAAATTCTTCTCGCGCCTGAAGGGTGTGAGTCCGAAGGACTATCGGAAGGGGTGAGTCTCATGAGATACCCTTTCCCGTATTCGTTCACGCTCTTGGGTGCGTCAATTCGTTGTCAAGACTTGAATCAGCGCGTCTAACTCCTGACGGCTCATGCCGTGAGAGAGCAGAAAGTCGGAGAATGCCTTTGCATAGTCAATGTTTGGCAGTTGTGCCTCGTCGCTGACACCGGCATAGAACATCAGGCATGGGTTGAGTTTCAACACCACTAACATGTCGCATACATCACGGTCTTTTTCGGGTGTGACGCCATAAAAATTGTCATAGGTGGTCAGATAGTCTGCCACCATCTCCTCATACGTCGCTCCGCACAATCCCTCCAGCAAGGCACATACATAACCTGTGCGGTCCTTGCCCTCCATGCAATGCACGACATAAGGGGCTGGGTGCTTCGGAAGTTCCTTCAGTGCTGCAATCAGTCGGTTGTTGAAGTCATCTGCCGTAGGATTAGCCTTCAGTGGGCACAGTATCACGTTGCCTTCATCCCAGAGTGAGCGGCTGTAGGGAGGCATGTCGTAGCCCAGTATATCCTCCTCTGTGTCAGCGAGGTTGAGCACAGTCTTCACCTTTGACTTTTCCAGATATTCCGATACATAGTTGCATCGGCTGATAATGTTGGAGAACGGTGTTGTACTGCGATGCAGCACGCCGTTGACAATCTTGCCGGTTTTCACGGCGCGGGCATTAGCAAACTGCGCATCGGAGATGTCGGCATAATTGTTGCGGTCGTAGGTGTATGACAAACTCATCGCTTTTTGTACGTCGAGACAGCCCCCCTTTTGCTTCATCCTGATGGTGATGCTGTGTCCCTCCAGTCCTTTGAGTTCCTGAGGCAGTCCGGTGTTGGTGGCTGTGAAACTGATGCTGGGATAGCTGGGATAAGCCACACACAGGAATTCTCCATTGCGGTTGTAGTACCCATTGTAGTAGGGCACATCGTATGTTTTGCCGTCAAGAGTGATGCTGACGAGGTCGCCGAGTGTGAATCCAGCTTTTTCCATATCTGCTTCCGTGAAATCCAGCATGGCTCCGTCAAATTCGTTATACGACGAAATCTTGCCTTGCAGCATGGGTTCCTCAACGGAGATGCCACTGTTGTCGGTACAACTTGTCAGCACCGACATGACCATGAGCAGCGATAGGGTCGCTGCCATCATAAAGTACTTCTTCTTACTATCCATAATTCTCATATATTTTTTTCAAAATCAATTGCAAAGATAATGATTGTTACCTGAATTATCGTTATCTTTGCATCGATTTATATGAATGTTTACCCAAAGAATGACAATATGAAGACTTTGAAGCACTTTTTCGGGACAATGCTGATGGCGTGCATCCCATTCGCAGCAAACGCACAGTTCATGATGTTAGGAGGCGGTAATCCTGCCAGACAGGACAGCCTTCGCAAGATCGCTGCTGCCGACTATGCCGACATGCTGGCAAAGGTGGGGGTAGGGCAGCCTCGTGAAGGTCGCCAGCCCAACAGTCAGGACGAAAGCAAGCATCCCAACTATGATGAGCTGATAGCGAATCCTTATCCTTTCTATCCTGATCCGCTCGTGACTGAAAGCGGCAAGAAAGTCACCAGTGCCAAGATGTGGAATAAGGTGCGCCGTCCAGAAATCGTGCGCCTGTTCGAGGACAATGTCTATGGGCGTATTCCCGACAATGTGCCAGGTGTGAAATGGGAAGTCACCAACGAAGAGAAAAAGGAATTTGCCGGAAAGCCTGTGGTGGTGCGTTATTTGAAGGGTGTGGTCGATCATTCGAGCTATCCTGCCATCACCGTGGAGATTCAGGCCAATGTGGTCTATCCTGAGGGCAAGCAGAACCTGCCTGTCATCATAGAGTTTGGATTCGGAGGCGGTGACCCCACGCGCAGTCGTGCTGGTTCCGTGTCGTGGCAGCAGATGGTCATCGAACGTGGATGGGCTGCCGCCACCATCAACCCCTCTTCCATCCAAGCCGATTCAGGCTCTGGTTTGACGAACGGCATCATTGGTCTCTGCAACAAAGGGGAGCATCGTCAACCCACCGACTGGGGTTCACTCCGCGCATGGGGCTGGGGACTGTCACGACTGATAGATTACCTTGAGACCGACAAGACTTTCGATGCCACCAAGTGTGCCATTGAGGGTGTGTCCCGTTATGGCAAGGCATCCCTCGTGGCGATGGCATTCGAGGAGCGCATTGCAGCAGGGTTCATCGCCTCGTCAGGCAAGGCTGGTGCAGCAGGATGGCGTCGTGACTGTGGTGAGAGCATCGGCAACATCGTCTCCAACGAGGAGTACCACTGGGTGTGCGGCAACCTCATCAAGTATGGCACAGACCCGATGACGGAAAATGACCTCCCTGTCGATCAGCACGAATTGATAGCCCTTTGTGCCCCACGCGCCTGTTTTATTTCCACAGGCAGTTGGAACGGTGATAAATGGCAGGATGTGGTGGGCTCGTTCATCTCAGCCTCCAAGGCATCGCCTGTCTATGAACTGTTGGGTTACAAAGGTGTGGGCACCGACCTCTTCCCGTGCATGGACAATGGTCTGATGGAGGGGCGTCTCACTTATCGTCAGCACCACGGCGGTCATGAAGCAGGTCCCAACTGGCCGTTTTTCCTCGACTTCTTCGAACGTGAAGTGGTCAATCAGTCCACGTCAGACTCTCTAAGGAGCATACAATAGCCTTCAAAGAAGAAAGGTTAACATCAAAAAATGGTTCCTCGATGTGAAAGCATAATCCATGCCTATCATCGTTTTTGGGTATCAGGTTACGCCAAGTGAGTATGGTGTGATAAAGAATAGGTATCAGCCACCCCCTTTCTAACAGGGAGTGGCTTTGTTTTACTGAATTTAAGGTATTGCAGGCATGGTTCTTTTCATCGTACCTTTGCAAAAAAATTATAACTGTTTTACAAAAAAGAGCATAAGGTATGAGGATTAGGATCTCAAGTAAAAGATAAGAACTATGGGACTTTTAAAGACTTTTTTTACTAATTGCGCGCATCCGCAAGGACGGATGGGACGCGCGATGCTGAAGTTTATGAATTGGTGTCATGCACCATTGACGAACTGGGGACTGAGCCTCGTTGAGATTCAGGACGGATGGACGATGCTCGACATCGGATGCGGGGGTGGAGCAACCCTGCAGCGACTCCTGAAACGAAGCAAGAACGGAACGGTCTATGGCATTGATATCTCGGAGGAGAGTGTGGCAAAGGCTCGTGCGGTCAATGCAGACGTGCTCAACAAACAGGTGTTCATCCGTCAAGGATCTGCCGAGAAGCTGCCTTACAAGAACGAGTCGTTCGATCTTGTGACAGCTGTTGAGACGGTGTATTTCTGGCCAAACCTCCCCAACTGCCTGCAAGAGGTGCGCCGAGTGCTGAAACCTGGTGGCCATTTCGTCATCATGGTGGAGGTGGCTGACGAGGACTCCAAGTGGACGAAACTGGTGGACGGTATGACGGCATATCCACCAGAACAGCTGAAAGCCATGCTGGACGATGCAGGCTTCATCCAAACAACGTTCCATCGTAAGAAACCTTCATACGCCACTATTCTCGGTGTGAATGCATAACAAAAGTGGATAGGGCAGACATCTTGACGTCTGTTTTTCTCTGTTTTTCTTGGAAGTGCTGCCAGCCGTAGGCTATTCTGAGTTGTCGGGCAAGGGCTGTTGAGCTCGTTTGAACAGAACTTGAACGATGACTTAGAATGTAACCTTTAAAATTAATCAGTAAAATATTTGGAGGAGTGGGGAAGAAAGTTGTACCTTTGCCCAAGAAACCTAAATGTATAATTAAAACATACCCAAACTACAAACTATGAAACAATCAAAGCTATGGATGCTCGCCGCCATCCTTGCCTGTGGCACACTTTTATTCACATCATGTTCGGACGATGACTCATCCTCTGGTTCATCAAATGAGGAGGAAGAACAACTCCGACAAATGACGCTGCGCGAAAAGGTGGGACAGATGTTCTACGTTCGTCCAGAGACGCTCGCTCCCTCGATAGAGTGGAATTCTTATGATGACTTGCAGATAGACCCTCTGCAGGAAGTGACGGATGAAATGAAGCGCGTGAATGAGCAGTACCCTGTGGGCGGTGTCATCCTCTATGCTTGGAACATTGATGATGAGAAACAGTTGGCACAGATCATCTCAGACATTCGGAAACTCAAGGGACAGCCCGTGCTGTGCATCGATGAGGAAGGCGGTCGTGTTGCCCGCATTGCTCAGAACCCGAACTTCGACGTGGAGGTGATTGGTCCGATGGGTGATATTGGCAAGACGGGCGACCCGAAAAACGCTTATCATGCAGGCAACGTGATAGGCACCTATCTGAGCAAGTATGGCTTCGACATTGACTTTGCACCTGTGGCAGACGTGAACACGAACCCCGACAACATCATCATTGGCGCCCGTGCGTTCTCAGACGATCCTCAGGTGGCTGCCCCGATGGTGACCAACTATCTGCAGGGCTTGAAGGATGCCGGAATCGTGGGATGCGTCAAGCATTTCCCTGGTCATGGAGACACTCAGAACGACTCGCACACAGGCTATGTGCAGTCGCTGAAGACGTGGGAGGAGATGAAGGACAGCGAGATGGTCACTTTCAAGGCTGGTATCCAATGGGGCTGTCAGTTGATCATGACCGCTCATATTGCCGTGCCTAATGTGACGAACTCCGACATTCCCTCTACGCTCTCGTCTGTTGTTCTGCAAGACAAGCTCCGTGGTGAACTGGGCTATCAGAACATCATCATCACCGATGGCATGGAGATGGGCGCCATCACCCAGCACTATTCCAGTGGCGAAGCTGCTGTGCGCAGCATTCAGGCAGGAGTGGACATCGTGCTGGGTCCAAAGGATTTCATCGAAGCCTTTGATGCTGTGATGGAAGCAGTGGAGACTGGAACCATCACCGAGGAGCGCATCAATCAGAGTGTGCGCCGCATCCTGAAAATGAAAAAGGGCTTGAAAAGCAATCGCTAACCGCTGAACGCTAACCGAAAAGAAGAGACTCTCACTCAATAGGGTGGGAGCCTCTTCTTTGACCTTTGACCTTGAACTTTTGCAAAAAAAAAGTTGGGTAAATGTTTGGAGGTTTCGGCGAAATGATGTAACTTTGCCCACAGAAATAGTTTATGTAAGAATTGACTAGAAAGGCACCTTGCTGTGAAGTTTGATGCCCTTGCGCGCAGAACAACTTAACACATAACACATACTATGACAACAAATCAAGCAATGAGATGGTATTCTAAGGTGGCGGTGACGCTGCTCTTGATGCTTGCGACCATGATGGCGTGGGCAGAGCCTGTTTCGGAGAGTGAGGCACGTGAGAAGGCTGCTCAGTTCTTGCTTTCCTTGAGGGGCAATGCCTCGTCTGTGAGAAATGCGCAGCGCCTCGGCGGTTCCGAAGGCTTCGGTGCAACGCTCAGGGCTGTTGAAGTTCAAAAGGATTATTATGTGTTTAACATCGAATCGGATGGTGGTTACGTGATAGTGAGTGGTGATGACTGCGTGGGTGACAACCTCGTGCTGGGTTACGCCACTCAAGGTGGTTTCAACGCTGAACGCATCCCTGACAACCTGAAGTGGTGGCTCGACACCACGGCAGAAGGCATCGCCCACCTCAGAGCCCTTGGCGTGAAGGCGACCAGTGTGCCGCTCCACGAGGACATTGCTCCCATGGTGACCGCCAAGTGGGATCAGAGATATCCTTACAATATTACCTGCCCTATGAAAGGCGAGAAACAGACTCTCTGCGGCTGTATGGCTACGGCACTGGCACAGGTGATGTACTATCACCGCTGGCCACAGGCTCCCATTGCTGGAGAATTGCCTTCATATACTATGGCTGACGGCACGGTGATTCCCGCTCTTGAGCCCGTGGCGTTCGACTGGGAAAACATGACGGACCATTACGATGAATCCTCAACCGAAGAACAGATGTTGCCTGTTGCCACACTGATGCGTTACTGCGGACAGTCGGTGCAAATGGATTATGCTCCTGAGGTATCCAATGGTGTGTTGTATGATCTTGACCTGCTGGTCAACAGCTTCGGCTACGACCCTGGAGTCTATTGTGTTCAATCCGACGATTACACCGTGAGCGGCTGGGATGCTCTGCTATACAGCGAGCTGAGCGAGGGTCGTCCACTGGTCTTTGCCGGACACTCCATGATCGGTGGTCATGCCTTTGTCATCGATGGCTACAAGGTGCAGAACGGTGAGGGCTACTTCAGCGTCAACTGGGGCTGGGCTGGTGGTTATGACGGCTTCTACAAACTCAATCTGCTCAACCCTCCTGCCTCCGGCAATAGCAACACCAAGGACGGCTACACCCTTCGCCAGATAGCGCTCATCGGACTGAAGCCGTGCCTCGCCCCCCCGGCTAAGTACTACCGCCAACTCTACTCAAGCGAATGGAATCATAAGACGGAGAAAGGACCGGAGATTTCCATGGCGAACCTGTCTTACCGACCTGGCACTTTCGATATCGCCCTCGTCAGCCGTAACAGCGACGGCACGCCCGATTACTATAGTGTCGTTTTCCAGAACAAGGTCACAGTCCCGGGCTTCAGCGTTGCCTCACTCCTTTCAGGTGGATTCGTGGGCTTCTATCAACTGGTGCTGACAGAGGAAGTGTGCAACGATATGTTCAAGAACCTTGCTCCCGGACGCTATGACCTCATGTTTGTCGGCAGGGAGGATGTTGAGGGCGCCCCATGGCAGCCAGTCTTTGGCTCTAACAGCTACATCGAAGTGGTCGTCGGAGAGGCTGGCAAGATGACGGAGTTGATTCTCCATCCGCACCCACAGCTCTCACTCATCGACTCGGACATCCATGTGGAGGGTCTGAAGCAGTGGGGCATCAGGCAGGAGGTCACTGCCAGCTTCCACAACGCTTCTGCCGATGACTATATGGGGTCAGTGAATTGTGGATTATATCGTATTGAAGACGGCGTGCTGACGGATAAGATTTTCGAAAACCCAACCGGCATCATGATAGAAGCGAACGTCAGCGCAGATATTGACTTCTGTTTCTCCGCCCCAAAGGATGGGGAGTATGTGCTTCTGCTGACAAAGGTTGGGAACGAGGACGTAAAGGACATGGCGCTGGCTGACATCATGCAGCTATCCGACTATCTGGGACACAAACTCATCACTTTCGACAATCTGGGCTTCGTCTGCCGAGGTGTCGAATATAGCGAGACAAACAAGGATGACAAAACTGTAGGTGTCTTCAAATACTCTCTGGAAAATGGCACACCGTTGGACTACGATGCCGCTATCGAGTTCATTTTCTATCGCCGTAACGATTCCGGTGAGGAAGAAGTCGTGATGTTCCAAGGCATACCTTTCTTCTATGAGAACATATGGGTCAGCAGTAACAACAGCCTCGACCACACCATCACGCTTCCTGAGCCGCTGGCGCCCGGCGTCTATGACATCAAAATGTACATCGCCTGCGATTTCTATAGCCTTTTTATGTCAGACTACTTTGTCTTTGACACAAAAACTTTGACCATCGGCGACGAAACTATAATTGACAATGGACAATTGACAATGGACAATGATGGTGAGTGGTACACCATTGATGGGCGTAAGCTGGATGGCAAACCGACCGTGAAGGGCATCTACATTGCGAACGGAAGAAAATTGAGTATTGAAAATTAAAAGTTCAAGAGTTCAAGAAGTTCAAAGTTGGGGGAATCTGCTCACACTCGAAAGTGTGGGCAGATTCTGTTTAATTCTTGTGAATGACCTTTCGGATATTGCCGTTGGCATCACGCACGATGTCAATCATGCCAAAGCGGTAGAGCAACTGGTCTGTTCCCGTGGTCACCTCGTTCACATCCGATGTGATGGGAAGTACGGTGAAATCGAACGATGCATAGCCACCATTGATGGCTATGTTCGTAATCGGTTTGGACATCAGCGTCGTGCCATCGATATTGTCATGATACAGGGTGGCAGCCGGATCCGACGTGTTGGTCAGCGAGTTATTCTCCTGAAAAGGATATGCCCATCCATTTGTTCCCTGCTCCAAATTATTGTTGCCATAGAAGATAGTATAACGCTTGATGAGGAAAGTGTTGGTAGTTTCTTTCGTACTCGTCCAGACAGAGGGGTCAAAGTCAATATGGAAGATCAGGATGCCTTTGCCTGGAAGTGATTCATCCCAACCCAACGGTTGGCGGTTCTCCACGATGTAATACTCGTTCTCATATCCTTCGTTACGGATAAGATAGGCACGGTCTTCGTCTTCCAATGCAGGCATATCGACGATGGATGTCGTCTCTTTCAGTTCGATGGGTGTGAGCCATCCCATCAACCAACGTTCGTGGGCAGAGTAAGCGGCAGGTTGGAAACCACCACCATTGTAGTTGCCAGAATCCATGAGGTCCCAGTGGTCTAACAGCTTAAGACCCTGATAGTAAAAATCGGGGAATCCGAAACAATGGGTGTATTCGTGACAGATGGTGCCAAAGGTGGAGTAGGTGTCTTCTTTGCTCAGTTCCGCCAAGGCACAGTAGCAGTCGACCAGATAGTCATTGCCGTCATAAGAAACAGGGATGGGGTCACAATAGACTCCCTGTTGGCGATCCTTTAAGTGTTCACTCATCCACCACTGGTGAGGCCATATCAATTGGGAATACTCTCCAGGATTATAGTCGTTCATGCCCTGACCTGCATAGATGATTAGCACCTGGTTGACGTAGCCGTCACCATTCCAGTCGTACTTGCCCCAGTCTATTTGAGAATCCCGATTGAGTATATCCATGATGTCCTCAACCAGATACTGCGAGTTCTCATCATCCGTATGAGTGCTGGCGTACTTCTCGACATCGCCAATGACCTGTACATATACCAAGTCGAAGATGACGTTGAATTCACCATAGCTCTGATCAAGGAAATAGTCATGGACAGAACCCTTGAAAGGCTCCTCGTACAATTCCTTGCCATTGAAAATCTTGTTCCATTGCTCCAATGTGGCATCTTCGTCTCCTGCGAACTGGCGATCGTTGAAAGCCGCCATGACAACCAGCTGGTGACGCTCCCCATGATAGAAGTTGCCACCCGGTGTTCTGCTCACACTGCCTCCACGGCGAAGCTGCATGCTCTCAGGACGTGGCGTACCACGCCGACAACCCTGCGGCGATATGATTTCTTGCGCATTGGCTGTGGGAGTAAGCAGCGACAGCAGCATCAGGAGCATTGCGATGGCAACGATGATGGGCTTGTGGTAAGAAAAGTTTCCTTGCATAGTAGTTGTTATTATTAAATCTGCTGCAAAGGTACGAAAAATCCTCCACATCGTGGCGAAACGGAGGATTCTTTTGTGTCTTTTTAGGAGATTAGGTATTCATACCTTGTTCCCCCAAAAAGTTAGGGTTATGTCATTCTTCCAACAACTGCTCCAGCGTCACACCTTTGCGCTGCCGGCCCTGCTTGTCGAAAACTACACTGAAGGGGGGAGCATAGAACTGGAACTTGGCGTCAAGGAACTTCCATTCTTCGTGCGTCACGTAGATGTGCTCGCCCTTGATGTTGTTCTTCTGCAGCCACTGTTCGGTAGATTCACGCGGACTGTCTTTCTCGTCGCAGATATAAAGGAAACGTACTGGAAGGTCTTTCATCTGCTCCACCCGCTCGCGCTCTTTCAGCATGTCAGCCCGGCAGGGACCGCAGTACATCCCCCAGAAATGGACCTGAAGGACATTCCCCTTATAGGGTGCAATGATGCGTTCGAAGATGGCGTCGCCCTCAGGAGAATTGGAGACTTCCTGTAGGGGCTGTCCCTCACGACTGATAACGTACTGGCGGTAGCGCTCAACAGCGTATTTTGCCACGATGGGATTGTTGAGGAAGGGAATGATGGCGGAGAAGGTGGCTGCCACGTTGTCAGGCGATGAATTCTCGTCAATCCGATCCTCGCGAAACGCATAATGAGAGAACACAATCTGATGCATCAAGTCAACATGGTTCAGGTTGTATTGCGTATTGACCTTTTGCAAGACCCGTTGGAAGTCTTGTGTGTCAGGCTGGTCAGTCTTCAAGCTGCGTAAGTAGACGAGTTCTATCAGGGCGTAATACTCAATACGGTTAATCAGGTTATCGGAGTTCTGGACTCTGAACAGCATGGCAGGGTTGTCGAGCAGCCATTTCTCGCGAGCAGCGAGGAAATCGTAATATTCATCCAACTTGGCTGTATCAGGGTTGAGAATGTACAACGTTCCTTCTGGTGTCATGTTATAGCGATAATTCTCCATCGTGGCCCAAAAAGGCTCTGCCAGCAGACTGGCGCCCAACACCTCCTTGACGAAGTCACTCGTGCCGGCAGGCAAAGGCAGATGGTCAGCCTCGATGTCGGCTATGATGGTATCCATCAGCCTAACCATTTCTTGTTTCCATGCAGGAACCTCAGCCTTTGGCATACCTAGGACAAACAGTTCCCTGTCGCCAAAATACTGTCTTCTCAGCTTAGGCCACAGCTGATTGATAGTCGCGCTTGTGCTGTGTCCAACGTAGGCAAGGCCTTCATCATCAACCTTTGTCGCATCCTTTGTTATCTCAAGCGTGTCGCCCACAGCCAGGAACATAAAGTCCATATCTATCACCCTAATGCTTTGAGAATGAAGCAAGGGAATGGTACCCTCAAAGCTACCGTCAGCTGCCACGGGAATGGAGAGGGTTTGTTCTTCATCGGAAAACAGGTTGAAGGTATTGACGGACAGGGTGTTCCACTCTCCTGCGGGCTTGTTCAGTATGCGTCCTTTTAATACTGCTGTTCCGCTTTGGAACAGCTTTGCATCAATGGCCTGCACTGTCAATGCAACGATTGCAAGCACTATGGTTATGGTGGTTTTCTTCATCTTTTATTTTAAAGAAGTGCAATCTGACTATCATTAAGGAGAACAAAATTACAGACGACTTGCTAATTCTTGAATCTTCTGCTTGGTCTCGTCAGTCTTCTGCTCGTCAATCTTGGCAGTGACGGCACCCATGTTCTCTACTTTCCAGTAGTTGCAGATGTCGCGGAATTCAGCGGTGGCACCATCATAGACATTAGGTGAGTAGGAGGACATCAGCAGCGCCATCTTCTTGACCTTGGCAGGAGCATTCACGCAATACATGCGCTGGATGGGAGCCTGAATCTGAGCGCAGAGCGTGAAGTAGTAGATAGGCGCTGCCAGAACCAGTGCCTCTGCCTCATTCATCAGCGGATAGAGCTCCTGCATGTCATCCTTCTGAATGCAAGCACCATTACCCTTGTTATGACAGTACTCGCACGCCAGACAGCCTGCAATCTTCTTCTTCGACACATTCACCAGTGTCACTTCATGGCCTGCTGCCTCAGCAGCCTTTTTGTACTCTTCCGCCATCCATGCGGTGTTGCCGTTTGCTCGTGGAGAGCCTTGTAAAATCAGGACTTTGCACTTCGTGCGAACATTCTCACACTCGGCAGAATCGGAGCAAGCTCCATTCTGCTCTCGTTTAATCGAATCTTTCATAATCGTATTTGTTTTAGTGTGATTGCAATATTGCAGTGCAAAGATACAAAAATTCCCCCGTACCACCAACGGTACGGAGGAAATTTTTTTATGATTATTTAGGAAAAAAGTTTCTTTTTCAGCCATTCACGCACAGCCGGTGACCATTAGCCTAAGCTGTTTTGATGAATTATTTGCAAAGATGGTGATAATTACCTGAATTATTGTTATCTTTGCATCGACAATGGATCATTGTATCGTAAGAAATGATTGAAACAGGGCTATAAGTATGGAATATAAAAAGATTGGTGAAACATACTATGTCAGAATGGATCGAGGTGATGAAATCATCAGTAATCTCCTTGATATTTGCAGGAAAGAGTCCATTCCCTCAGCCATTTTCTCTGGCATCGGAGGATGCAGTAGTGCTGAGTTGCAGGTGTTCATCCCTGAGAGTGGCACTTTTGAGACCGAGAAGATTGAGGGGATGCTGGAACTGGTGTCTCTCAACGGTAATGTCGTTTCTGCTGATGACGGGCAGCTTTATCACCATACTCATGCCTTGTTTTCTTTCAAGAAGGACGGTCAGCATGGAATGGCAGGAGGACACCTGAAAGCAACAACGGTACTCTATACTGCCGAGATTGAACTGCGACCCACTGTTGGAGGTTCAATCGGGAGAAAGTTTGACCCTGAGACTGGGACAGGATTCTGGAACTTCAAATCATGATTTCCCAAAACTACCTCAACGAATGAAACTCAAGAAACGAAAAATCAAGTATGCTGTTCTCTTTTTCCTCTGCTGGTTTGCCTTTTTAGTCTTTCTGGTGGATGGGGTGCTGAAATTCCAGACATTGGTTGACTATTTTGGCTCATACGCATTCGTGGAGATTGCGTTGTTGCTGTTGGTCATTCTCCCCACATGGGCAGTTTACAAATTGACAAAAGAATAAAAAGAATCCGTTTCATGAGTCAAGCCAGCGTTTGACAGTGGCAACCTTGTCTTTGCTGACAATGATTTCCTCATCGGGGGCGGCAATCATGTGGATGCGCATCTTGCCGAGGAAATAGGTGGAGAGTTTTTGTACGGCAGCGGCGCTGATGATGAACTGACGGTTGACACGCATGAAACGCTGGGGATCGAGCTGGCTCTCTATTTCTTCGAGGGTCATATTCAGGGTGTGATGCTTACCGGTATGCGTACAGAGGCGCACCACGCCGTCGCGGATGGTGATGTGGCTCACCTTGCTGACGGGGATAATCAAGTATTCGTCACTGCGATAGGGTATGAGGAAACGTTCGCGATAGCGGATGGTCTGACTTTTGACGGATTCTAAAAGTTGGGCGATAGCATCAGTCGTTGAGACAGAATTGACCATTGATGATTGAGAATTGACCATTGACGTCACCTTTTCAAGTGCCGCATGCAGTTCCTCACTGTCAATAGGTTTCAGGAGATAGTCGATGCTGTTGAAACGGAAAGCTTGAACAGCATAGTGGTCGTAGGCTGTGGTGAAGATGACGGGGATGGATTCGGGTACCATTCGCAGCGACTCGAAACTGAGTCCGTCACCTAACTGGATGTCACTCAGTATCAGGTCAACATCAGCTTGGTCAGTGAAAAACGCCTTCACTTCAGCATTACTGGCACATACACCGACAATCTCATGCTCGTTTTCAATCATCCTCCGCAAGCGGTCGGCATTGCTCTGTTCGTCTTCTATAATCAGTATTTTCATCGTTTCTAACTCAATAGCGGTATTGTAACACAATAGTCCTCAGGGGAATTGTTGATGACCACCTTTTGCGAGGTCAACAGACGGTAACGTTCAGCTATGTTATGCTGTCCCACGTTGGTGCTCTCAGCAGTCGTGATGGGTTGCTTTCGGTTGCTCACACTGATACGTTGTTCCTCTGTGGTCACGTTGATGATGAGCGGACGTGCCTGCGTGTGCTCATTGTGCTTGATGGCGTTTTCTATGAGCATCTGCAGGACAGCTGGTGGCAGTTTGCCCTGTTTGGCGGACACCTCTGGTGCTATCCTTACTTGAATTCCCTCGCCAAAGCGTTGCTGCAGGAGTGCAAGATAACGGTCGAGGAATGCCAATTCTTCTTGTAGCGTCACCTTGTCGTGGTCGAGATGTGACAATGTGTAGCGATACACCTTCGAGAGGTTCATCAGATAGTCCGATGCCTGTTTGGGATCAACTTCTATCAGGTCTGCCAAGATGCTGAAATTGTTGAACACGAAGTGCGGACTCAACTGGTTCTCCAGTGCCTGCAGACGGAACTTGTCGCGCTCCCGCTCTGTCTTTTCACGTGAGCGCCAGTAGTACAGCGTCACCAGCGTCGTCACCAAACATGTGGCGATATAGTCCATCAGCACCATCCATGATGTCCAGGGCCATCCGTATTGCCACATTTCCCTGAAATCTTCATCAAGGATCAGCCACACAGCGTAGTAGAACATCAGTCCCACTGCCGACAGCCCCAGTACCAGGAGCACTCCCTGTATGATTCGTTTCAGTTTCATGTGGCAAAGTTACAAATAATTTACTATTTGACAATTGACAATTTATGTTTTTTTATTTTGTCACCACTTCATCACCATCCGCCACCCCAGCTTCCGAAGTCACCATCCCATTCACCATGATGTTTCTTTTCTTCGGTGAGGGCATTCTTGCCTCCCAAAATGTTGAACCGATAAATGGCGCGGAGCATGCCGTACTGGTAGATGGCGTTGTTGCGTGAGTCGGTACGCATGAGGGCAGAGATGTTACGGCTGATGTTGGTCTGTTGACCCAGAATGTCGTTGACTTCGAGCATGATGGTGAGGGCGCGCCCTTTGAGGAATGAATGAGATAACTGTGCATTCCACAGCAGTTCGTTGGTGTTCATTTCCCGGGCAGAATACCCCCTGCGGCTGCTCATGCCAATATCGGTCGATAGGGATGTACCCCAAGGAGTCGTCCATTCCAATTCCGCTCCGTAGGAGAAGTCATAGGTCTTCATGTTTCCCATGTCATTCAGGCTGTTCTTGGAGTGTGCATAGTTGAGCCGTCCGTTGAGAGAGGCACTGAATAGCTCTGTGCGATAGGAGAAGTCGAGTCCGGTGTCGAGGCTGATGCTTTTGGTGATGGATTTAAGATCTGTGGTGTTGTCATCCCCTGTCGCATTGTTGTAGAAACCCACATTGCGTGCGTAGTCTCCTCCAAAATCAACATCGATATTAAATGCCTTTTCTTTTCCCAAGCCGGTGCTGAATCCTAAGCCACCTCCTCCGTTCCAGTTGCCGTTGATGTTCATTGGCATCGTTGTGCGCACACCCGTTGTGTTGTCGAAAGTGGTCTTGTTGTCGATGCTGTTTCGGGTGGCATTGAACCAGAACCAAGAGAAGATGCCTCGTTGCTGTTCGGCATTGAAGGTGTCGAAGTCGGCAAAGATGTTATGCGAGAACGAGGGTTTCAGTCCTGGATTGCCTTTAGTGATGACGAGCGGGTTGGAGTCGTCCTTGATGTCGAGCAGGTTGGTCATGCTGGGCTGACGTGTACGTCCGTTGTAGCGCACGTGGAGGTTGGTCTGCTTGTCGGGGTTCCAGCGGAAGTTGATGCGTGGTGCGATATTGAACACGCTGCGTGTAATCTCTGGATAGGTGTAACCCATGTATTTGTAGTTCAGCGTGGTGCGTTGAGGCAGGAGGTCGAGTCCGATGCTGAAGTTATACTTCTCACGCACCCTGCGGAAGCTGAGGTTGATGGTCTGGTTGTAGTTGCGGTATTCTGAGAATTGACTCAGCCTGTTGGCAACGGAGTCTGTGCCATCCAGTACGTATTTCATGTCGTTCATGAACTGTAGCACGGCATTGATGTTGTATCGGTTGTTCGCCATGCTCTGTGCCAGGGTCTGATAGGCATCGCTGTCGTAGATGAAGGCACGTCGGTCATTCTTGCTATAGTTGTAATCGTAGGTGTAGCTCATTTGCAAATAGGTCCGGTCTGCAATCGGTTCGCTGTAGGTGAGTTGCCCTTGTATGCCATAGTTCTTCGACGGTGTGTCGTAGAATCGGTTGTTCTGCTGATTGGTGCCCATCGTGTTGTAAGTGATGTTGGCTGCTGACAGCTGCTTACTTTTGCCATCGCTGAAGTTTCCATTCACACGCAGGGTTATGTCTCTTCCTTTATTGTTCAATTTGCGGTTTGCCTGCAGTTCTCCGCTGAAGTTAGTGTTGGTGTTGTTGCTCAGATTGTAGTTCGTGTTGGTATTGACCACGATGTCAGCCAACTTATTGAGCAAGGTGTCGTTAGGATCACCGCTGTAGGATCCTGAGGAACTATGTCCTCTTCCCCTGTTGCGTGAATAGGAGAAGTTGGGGCGGAAAATGATGTTGGTCATCGTGTCGGGCTTCCATTCCAGACGGAAATTGCCTGACACACGCTGGTTCGATGTGAAGTTCTTGCTATAGTCCTCATTGAACTTCGCCAACGAAGCATTGAAGTATTCCGTGGAAGACTTGTTCTCGTTGTCGCTGCCGTCATAGCGATAGCGAAAGCTTCCACCTGTCTCTAACTTAGGTTTGGCTGTTGCGAAATTGCCACCAATCTCTTTGCTGTTGCGCAGACCTCCGCCCCAGCCACCCCAGCGACCACCACCGCCTCCGAAGCCCATGTCAGCCACGTTGTTGGCACCACCAAGGAGGGTGGCTTGGAAATCATCTTTGAAACGGTTCACATTGAAGCGTTCGGCGTAGCGATGCTTCGTGCCCACACCCAGATTCACATTGCCGTGCCATCCATTTTTCATCCCCTCCTTCACCGTCAGGTCAAGCACCGTCTCCTCTTCACCGTCATCAATGCCCGTCACACGCGAGAGGTCGCTCTTCCTGTTGTAGGTTTTAAGCTTGTCAATCATTTCTGTAGGTATGTTTTTCATTGCCACCTCTTTGTCGTTCAGGAAGAACTCCTTGCCGTCCACCAGAATTTTGCTGACACTCTTACCATTGATGGTGATGTTGCCTTCTTTGTCCACCTTCGCACCAGGCAACTGCTTGACGAGCGCTTCCAGCGTCGAACCTTCGGGCACACGATAGGCGGCTGCATTGTAAACCAGTGAGTCACCCGATACCGAAACCTTGGCGGCATTGGCTGTCACTTTAGCTGCATTCAGAAGGATGGCATCTGCCGACATCGTGATGTATCCGATGTTCACATTCCCTTTTTTTTGCGTGGTCAGATCTACATTGACATATTTAGTGGTGTAGCCGACAAATGAAATCTTCAGTGTATAGGCTCCCTTCTTGACATTTTTAAATGTGAACTCACCCTGAGAACCGGTCGTGGTTCCTGTCACAAACGCACTATCGGGCAATGCGAGCAACTGCATGGTGGCAGCCACGACGGCTTCACCCGTTTCTTTCTCAATCACAGAACCGCTGACATTAAACGTGTTTTGTGCCAATATGCCGACACACGACAAAAATGCGGTGACGACCAACAAAATGATTTTCTTCTTCATAATTTTACCTTTTTGCTGAATTTTGCTGCAAAGGTACGCCCTCTATGCGCGAAATGAAAGAAGAAAGTGGGTGAAACGGGAAAAATCAAAGGTGAACTGTTTGTAAAGATGGTCATTCCATTCCCATAAGCAGTTTATAATTTTCCTTTTTTTTACCCCTTTTTTACCGCTTGACTTTCAAAATATGCAAAAATTGTTTCAAAATATGCAAAATTTGGGGGGTGGAAAGCTTTTGATGTGTTATTGTTGTAAAAGTTTTATTAACTTTGCGACTCAAGACCGTGAAAAAAAATTTAATACAAATAACCCAAAACCTGAATCGCTAATGCTAAGATTTAAGAAAAAGGCCAAGGTATTCGACATCGTGATCACCGCAGTCGGTGGCACGCTTTCAGTCGGCGTGATGATTTATGCCATTTTCCATTTCGGACTGAGCGAGTCGTGGCCCGAACTGGTGCTCAACCTTTTCTACATTGCCTGTCTGGCGATGATCTGGATGTACTTCTTCAACAAGCTTGACAGCCACCATTTCAACTACTGGTGTTCCATTTCCGTGGGCATGACGGTGCTGCTGCGCGACATCCTCTTTCCACCCCCCTTGGCGTTTTTCTCCCTTCGCCTGACGTGCCTCATCCTCTCCGTGCTGTTGCTCTGCACGCTCACCTTCTTCTATGCACGGAAGGACTGGAGAAGCTACACCAAGCGCAACCTGTGGATTATTTGTATCATCGACATGGTCATTGCCTCCCTCTACAACTACGACCTCTACATAGAACCGATCAACGAATACACCAACTATCTGGTCACCGAAATCTGGATTCGTCCCACCATCACCTACGGGCTGGTGGCGTGTTTCGTGACGGAGAGGGAGTGAAGCGGGCGATGCCCTGAACGAAAAATGAGAAATACAATAACAATCTAAAACTAATCATTATGAAACAAATCTTAAACATTTTGCGAGGATGGTCGTGGCTGATGCTGCTGGCTCTCTTGGCTGGTTGTTCAAATGACAGCGATGAGCCAGAACCACCACAGCCAGAGAACCCTAAACAGTCATTCCCGTTAACCATTGAGGTAGAGGAGAACCCCATGATTCCTGAGGGAGTAAGAAGTGTAGGTACAAGAGCTGCCATCACTACCACATCTTCGCTTGAAGCGTTCAATATGAGCTATGTGTATGGTACAGCAGAGCCAGGTTCCGTGTCAGCCTCGAAAAACGAAGAGGGGAAATGGAGCGGAGGAGACTGGCCTAATGATGCAGCGTTGAACAACTACAATGTTAATTGGTATGCCTATACAAGTTACACATCCGATACAGGTTCTGCTCAATTTGTGGGAAATGATGGTAATCCCTACATCGACTTTACGGTCGACGGGGATGTCGCAAATCAGCATGATTTATTGGTGGCTCAAACCAGCGGTACCTACGCCGGAACTGGCGGTAACCTTAAGTTGACTTTTGACCATGTCTGCTCCGCATTGCGCTTGTTCATCAAGAAATCGACAAACCTTAGTGCTTATACACTGAGCGTTAGCAACGTCACACTCTGCAATGTCGTTAAGCAAGGCTATTATTACTTCGGCACAGGGACGTGGACGCTGACCACGAGCCGCGCCAGCTACGACATTTATCCTGGTTCGGAGCCGCAGACACTGGGCTCTACAGACTACATACCCATGGACGGTGATCAGAGCAATAACGAGGCTACACATACCTACCTCTTCATGATTCCGCAGACGCTGACAGCATGGGATGGTACCACAGCCATTGCCTCTGCAACCGCACAAAGCTACCTTGAGATTGAGTGTTCCATCACCAAAACAAGTGATAGCTCACCAGTTTATATTGGCACAGCTTATATCCCCTTCGCTGCCACTTTTTTGCAAGGTGTACAACACGACGTGAAGATCAATATCGGCCAGAACTCGCTCTATAACAGTAATGGCACTAAAATCTTTAATAATAATTAAGTTATGAAGAAAACCTATATACAACCCAAGATGAAAGCCGTTGCCTTAAAGGGTCCAAGCATGATGACAAGCGGCTCGTACACTGTGACCAAATTCAGAAGAAGTGATGACAAAAATAACTATGACATCACCATTGGTGACAAAGACTAAGAAGAATAGTTATATAATTTTTAATCTATAATATTATGAAACAAACCTTAAACATTTTGCGAGGGCGGCCGTGGCTCGTGCTGCTGGCGCTTTTCGCTTGGATGCTGCCACAGAGGGCGGCGGCTGATGACGGTTACGACAGATACACCGATTTGTCGTACATGTACAACGTCTATGTGAGCGGTACGAACACCGTCACCATTACCGTGCCTTTATACGACATGGAGGGTGCTGACGCTTACATCATTGACGGTAACCTCTATGCCTCATGGGAAGGCCAAAGCGAGATTAATCTGTTTCACTGGGCGCTAAACAACAATAATAGCAGTATCGCCGGTGATGCAAGTACCTGTCCCGTCATGGTTTACTCTCAGGCTCCTGGCTACTTCAACTTGAAGTTGGGTAACACGAATGGTGTTGAAAGGCTGAACCCTCATGACTGGTCATCCAGAAAAGTTGCTCGCAACGATGATGCATGCACCTTCGACATTTCTGCCGTTTGGGTGTTCCCCCAGGAGTTGCTAGGCAAGACCATCAAGTTGAGGTGGCATGTGCAGCGCGATGGTACAGGCCGTAATAAGGTATGGTTGGAGGAAAGCGCCGGACTCAAACAGCCCGACCCCATCACCCTGCCAGAGGCAAATGCTGTGACACCGCCCTTCATCAGCCTTGCAGTGCCGAGCAACGACAGCAAAGGTATGATTGAAGTGCCTTGGACGATGATTCCGGAGAAAATCAGCAAACTCCGCTATGAATATATCGACGCTAACAACAGACTGGTCAGCAAGGATATGCCAGCCACCGCGAACAACGGTTCTATCAAGCTCAATGCCTACGAGCCTCACCGTAACTTCCGCATCATTGCCGACTACTATGAGGCACAAACCATAGGCGACTATCTCATCAAGGACGCTGCGTCAGAGCCGCAGGACCTGGCAATGATTCATGCGCCCCACGGACTGACCGTCACCCCTTTGGGTGGCGCCACTTCGAAGGTGGAGGTGAAGTGGAACATTGGCAGCGTCACCGATGAGGATATCGCTGATATCGACTTCTTCGAGATTCAGCGCTCGCTGACGGGTAAGGAGGAAGACTTCGTCGGCATCGGTCAGGTACCATTCGCCCGTATCGGCGATGCTGCCCAGACGGTCTATACCTACGTTGACAGCACCTTTGTGGATGCCCTTGCCGAGCCAATGCTGACGGATGGCTATAACTTGGAGAACCTCACCTATCGCGTACGCCGCGCCATCACACAGAATTGGGGATGGGGGTTGGACAACCCCTGTGCCAGCACCGCCAAGTGCGTGTTGGACAACCTGCACCTGCTGCGCATTGCCAACTACTCGGCACAGTGGGAGGACAAGGATGCCTACACAGTCCGCGTGTCGTGGCAATATGCCGACGAGCCTAATGGCATGTGGGATGACCGCGCCAAGATGAAGATACACATCACCTCGACCAATCTGGCTGGCGAAGTGGTGGAAGAGAAGGACGTCGAACTGAATCAGGAAGATCGCGAACTGTGCTACAAGGTGATCGACCTCAGCCGTCCTTGTCTGAAGTATGACATCAAACTATATGTGGACCGTAACAAATCGCCCCTCAACCTCTATGACGAGACCCAGATGAAGGACTACTACTTCCCCATCCGAAATGCAGCCGACTGGGAGACGTTCCGCAGCAAGGTGCAGGGTGCCAAGGGGCAGTACGACGTGAATGCTCGCCTTTATACCGATATCAACACTGGTATTGCTATTGGCTGGGAAAGCGACAGACCTTATCGTGGTATATTTGACGGCAACGGCCACACGCTGACCTTCAACATCAATAGTTCAGAACAATACGTCGCTCCTTTCCGACATGTCGGAAGTGCTACCATCAAAAATCTGCATGTGACAGGAACCATCAATACGACGGCTCAATATGCAGGCGGATTGGTTGGCTATATCTTTAACGAAAACAATGCCACTATTGAGAACTGTCACTTGTCGATGACCATCAAGACTACGAACTATACCAATGGTGGATTCGTTTCCCGTCTGGGTGACAAGTCAAAAGTCGTATTGCGCAACTGTAAGTTCGATGGTTGCTTTGAGGGAGAACAAAGCCACCATAATGGCGGATTCATCGGCTATTGTCAGGCAAAGAGCTTTGCAATTATCGACAATAGTCTTTTTGCACCAGACCATATCAACACCAACGTTACAAGTTGCGAGACATGGGCACGAGGAACCTCTGATGCCACCATACATGTAATGAACAGCTATGCCACGATGGAGTATTCGTCGATGCTCACCATCCGCAATGCCAGCGATTGGCACAAGTTCGCCGTGATGGTGAATGAGGCATTGAACCAGTACGACGTGAATGCCGTACTTGCTGCCGACATCACAATCAGTGAGCACGTGGGTGTAACCGAGGGAGCCATGTATCGTGGCACCTTCAACGGAAATGGCCATACGATAACTTTCAACAAGGAGTGGAAACCGACAACTGATGAAAGATTTATTGCTCTTTTCCGGCATGTAAGCAATGCCACCATCAAGAACTTGCATGTTGCAGGTACCATCGAGTCTAACAGGATGTATCCTGCTGGTATCGTTGCACAAGTCAAAGATGGCACGGCAACCATCGAGAACTGCCAATCATCGGTCACCCTGAAGGGCACCATGGATGGCGAAGGCACTCTCGCCGGTATCGTAGGACGCGTATCCAAATCCAAAGTTACGATACGCAACTGTAAGTTTGACGGAAGTTTTGAAGGTGATAAGTGCTATGGTAACGGTGGTTTCATCAGCTGGGTTGATGAAGGTAGCTCGGCAACCATCGATAACTGTCTCTTTACGCCTACGGCTATCAACACCAAGTTTGATAAGTGTAAGACGTGGGCACGTCAGGATAATAGTGGTAAAGTGACTGTTACTAACAGCTATGCCACCAAGGAGTATTCGGTATTCACCATCCGTAACGCCGCCGATTGGGATACGTTCTGTGACATGATCAACACCTCAGACGGTCAGTATTACGTGGATGCCGACCTTGCCGCCGACATCAGTATTACGAAATCGGCTGCCGACAGCAGAATGTGGACTGGCACGTTCAACGGCAATGGTCATACTATCACCGTCAATATCGATGGCGGGAGAAATCAACACGTTGCCCTGTTCCGCTACACTAAAAACCATACCATCAAGAACCTGCACCTTAAAGGCACCATCAAGGGTGGACCTTACGTGGCGGGACTTGTAGGTGACACAAGGGGTGACTATAATCACATTGAGAACTGCCGAGTATCAGCCACCTTAGAGTATGACTCTACTAGCGATGAAGAATATGCTGGTGGATTCGTCGGTGAAGGCTATGACCTACCGCAGGTCATCACGAACTGCTTGTTCGATGGCTCAATCGCGGGTAATCGTCTTCATTATGCTGCTGCATTCATTGGCTGGCAAAGTTATTTTGGTAGACAAGTTAGTGGCAATGTGTTCAATAATAACCTTGAAAACGGATCGTCCTACCCCGCAGGCACTTCTTCTTATTCTCAGACTCTTGTAGGAATGAACTTTTATCAAACTAGTTCTCTAGAGCCTAACTGGGCTAACGGACAATACGGTTCTAACAACTGGACGTACCACGCCGTAGATCGTCGTTCCGCCAGCGGTTCCATTGGTGTTACCGGATATGACTGCTGGACGGAAGCCTACCAGGTAGGTGACAAGTCGGCAAACGACTTGGTTGCCCAGTTGGGTACCGGCAACTGGAAGGTTGACAGTGAAGGCAAGGTGGTGCCGAAGATGGAAGACTCCTATTCTACCAATGCCTGGTATAGTGGCAGCATCACGGCGAGTCAGCAGGTTGAAGCATTAGACAAGGACAACTGGCATGTTGTTGATGGCAAGGCTGTGCCAAGGGCAAAGATAGCAGCGGAAATCACAGAGGAGGATGCTCTGGCGAACCTCGGTACGTGGACAAAGGTCGGCGACACCATCGTGCCACCGACCACGACAGTAGCTGAGCCTAACTACGCAACCATCACACCGCCTACGCTGGACGACTTCTACCATTCAAGCACTGGTGTGATAGACGCTGAGCTGCTGGTGGAGCAACACCAGAGCAGCGTCGTGCTGACATGGAACACCGACGGCAACCCGATAGACTACTTCGTAGTGATGCGCCGTGAGGTGGGACAAGGCGATGATGCATGGCAGGATGTATCGCCCAATATCGACCAGATGACCTACGAGGACAAGACTGTGTCGCCTCTGAAGACCTATGAGTATAAGGTACGCGCGACAGCCGACTGTGAAGGGTCGCACCATACCTATACCAATGTGGTAGGTGGAGCATGTAAGAACACTGGTCGTCTGGAGGGCTACGTGCGCTTCAACGACGGTACAGGCATTGCCGGTGCAACGATAAACATCGTGGGCGGAAGCGTACAGACAAGTACTACCACCGACGAGAGCGGACGCTACGTGGTTGATGAGCTGCCTTATCAGGGAGGAACAAGAATTACCTATGAGGTGACAGTCGGAAGTGGACTTGAAGCTGAGACACAGACGTACACTGCAACCTTCGATGACGAGATTAACGACGTTACGGTGCATGAGTTTACCGTTACCAACGGTAAGCGCTTCTCGGGCTATGTCACCTACGAGGGCACCAGCATCCCCGTGAAGGGTGCCAACTTCATGGTGAACGGCAAGATGCTACATAACGCCACAGGCAAGTATGTGGAGACCGACGACGAGGGTGCTTTCTCGTTCCGTGTGAAACCAGGCGACAACACCATCCAGGTAGTCAAGGACGGTCACAAGTTCGTGAATAAGGGCTGGTATAAGGGACCTGGTGGTCATTATTTCACGGGCGACGTGGCAGGCGTACAGTTCCAGGATTCTACTAAGGTGAAGCTGATTGGCCGCGTGGTTGGAGGTAACGACCAGGGCAAGCTGCCACTTGGCAACAACCTGTCGAAGAACAACCTGGGTGACAACCTGCAGATGGTACTCACCCTTGAGGGCGATAACAAGTCGTGGTTGGTTTATGACAACCTGAACCGTGAGCGCACCGAGCGCGACACCGTATATATGCATGTAGGCTCGGGCGGTCATAAGACGACGGTGAAGACCCAGCGTAAGCGCATGGAGGTGACCCCAGACCCGGCTACCGGCGAGTATGTTCTGATGCTGCCACCAGTGCGCTGGAAGGTACAGCAGGTTTATTGCACCGGCTATCCCACACTGTTCCAGGAGGGACAGGCAAGCGAGATTGTCGACCTTACTAAGAGCCTCGTCCAGAAGGATACCACCTCTGTGGGTAGCTTCATGGATGTTGATGGAAATACCATCAGTAATCCTCATACAACATATAACGCTATCTACAACCGAATCTATCGCAGCCCAATACAGCTGACATATAAGCAGCTGAGCTACGACGCGTTCGAGTACTTCGGTGACAAGAGCTATAACTCCCAGAACCTGAGTGGTGAGAGAGCCGTAGTGCCACTTGCCTACAAGAACCCAGCCGACACAACGAAGGCACTCTACACCTTCAACTATCCCGTGTTCAGTCTGGAGCGCAAATATAATATCCAGGTACAGGTGGCAGAGAGCTATCCGTACAATAACGACTATGCGAGCGAGAGAGTTGACTACGTGAAAGTGGGCGGTGGTGTAGCTACCATGCACAACGGCTTTAAGAACGGCGTGGCCGTGGATACGCTGCACTTGGATGACCAGGGACAGGCCGTCTTCATGCTGCAAGCCGACCATGTATCGCAGCTGTTAGGTGTGGAGAACGCACTGAAGACTGTTACCTTCAGCGCGGAGCAGAATGGCAACCACTACACGGCAGAGCCCCTGCATGGCTATGTGCTCAACATGTTCCCCATCGGAAAGGGTAAAGATCTGCTGGTTGAGGGTCAGCCTCTGCTCTTCGACATCCTGCGCGACCCACCAGGATCCTACAGCTCGGCGACACTCGCCAAGGGTGCTACCCTCAACAGTACATATATGATGAACATATCGATGGCTGGTGGTGTGGCGTTTAGCTTCACATTAGCAGACAAGCCAACGTGGTTCAATGGCAGTTTTGCTGGTGATGGCTGGGGTATGGTGCAAACTGTATTTGACGGTGGATTCTACGGCGTTGAGCACTCTGCGGAGAAAGTAGATGTATCATATACAGACCTTGTGTTCAACTATAATGGCAGCAAGGCATGGTCATACACGATGGCTATCGGTCAGAACATCAGCACCAGCGGTGACCCATCGATGGTGGGTGCCGATGCTGACCTCTACATCGGTATGGTACAGAACGTACAGGTGACACCTATGTCCACCATCCGTGCCATCTCTGACGAGATGTATAACACTATGCTGGCACGCTTAGGCGTAGGCCAGATAAACCCCACAGGTGAGATGACACAGTATGCCCAGTACGGCACACTGGCACACCTTGCCGAGGGTGTGGATGCCAATGGTAACAGGTTCCACCTGGTGCGCGACCAGTCGTTAGCTCACGGTCCGAAGATCAAGTCGAACTTCATCTACTCGCAGAAGCAGATACTCGACGATATTATTCCTGGCAAGGCCAAGGAAATCTTGGACTTGATGTTCACTGGTACTCGCGAAGAAGCAATACAGGTTGCCAACGCAAAGAATAAGCCTGTATATCTCTCGCTGCGTCTGCCTGATGATCCGAAGTTTGCCCTTAAGAACCGCTTATACAATACGGATAAATTCGTAGCAGACGACACTACCCACTATGCCATCATCCTGCCGGCAGGCAAGACAAAGAACGACTTCCCCGATGAGATCGCAGAGAAGAGTGAGATTATCTATGCATGGACAAAGATGATTGCCCAGAACGAGCTTGAGAAACTCAATGCCACAGACCTGATTGGCAACTATGACATTGCTGGTGCACAGGGTATAAACTACAGCGAGACCTTCGACAGCAACTACTCGAACTCCACATCGATGTACTTCCCATGGGGCAAACAGCCCGACTACTTCGCAGGCACGGGTAGTGGCATCGGTACGACGGCTGCTTCGACAATAGTAAATTATGTGGGTGGTGCTCTCTTGGGTTACTTAGAGTACTTGAAGAAACTCGATCCGAGTGTCAACAAGGATGGCACGTCTATTGACAAGAGCACTGGAACCAACTCATCTATCAAGTTTGATGGCTGGTACTTCCGCTGGGCCCTTCTGCCTGTGCTTACCTCACAGATCGTTGGTACCAACGGTGTGACCAATGCCTATAACCGCACGGAGAGCTTCACCATCGCTGCGGGTCCGACAAGCCGACTGAACGTGGATGTCTATCGTGTGCCGATGGCAAACGGTACCGTGATTATGAATGGTAAGAATCCAGACGATGAGTTTGGTAACTACGAATACAATGCCAAGAATGGTGTTGATCCGGAGGATATCTTCAGCAACTACAACTTCAATGGCTTGACATCCGACGCGGTTGCTTATCTCAAAGATAACACCAACGCACCTGACCATGGCGGACCATGCAGCTTCGTCTATCGCACCCGCGGTGGCCATACTGCCAACCCATGGGAGGATCAGCGCAAGACCAAGTTCTGTCAGGTAGGTTCCATCCTTGACGAGCGTACGCTGAAGATAGACAACCCGACTATCAGCCTCGACAAGCACAGCGTGAGCGGTGTGTCAGTCAATGACGCAGTCCGCTTCACCGTATTCCTTGCCAATGAGAGCGAGAAGCCCGAGGCTACCAACGGTCTGAGCGCATATCAGTTGTTCTCTGTAGACCAGAAAAATCCTAACGGTGCTAAGCTGAGCGTGAACGGACAGACGCTGACCACCGCCGGTATGACCGTGAGCCTTGTGCCTGGCGTGACGACCCAGCTGCAGCTGGAGGTACGTCCCGGCAACGGCTTCGACTATGAGGGGTTGACCATCGGACTGATGTCGCCCACCGATGCCGAGCATGCCGTAGCAACCACCACGTTCGACGTACACTTCCTGCGTGAGGCTGGAGCGGTGAATATCTCTGTTCCTTCCGACAAGTGGGTGCTGAACACCAATGGGCAGCAGGACAGCGAGCGTGGATGGTACATACCTGTAACCATCAGCGGCTTCGACAGACATCAGCAAAACTTCGACCACATCGAGTTCCAGTATAAGGAGTCGCAACGTGGCGATGATGCCTGGACTAACCTCTGCTCGTTCTATGCCGACTCTACACTCATGGCTAATGCCAACGGTGTATGCAAGCTGATGGGACCTAACGACAATATCGTGACCGAGTTCTTCGGTGAGGGAACGGTGATAGAACGCACCTACGACCTGCGTGCCGTATTGTTCTGCAGCAACGGTGGTACGTTCCTCTCATCGCCGTCGAAGGTTATCAGTGGTATCAAGGACACACGTCGACCGCAGCTGTTCGGCACACCTGAGCCGAAGAGCGGACTGCTGACGCGCGGTGATAACATCATATTCAACTTCTCAGAGGATATCGAATACAACAACCTCAGTGCCATCACCAACTTCGAGGTGAAGGGTGAGGTGAACAACAACGACCTATCTGAGACGGTGAGCCTGCAATTCACGGGTCAGGCTAGCATGGAGAGCGAGGCTAAACGCAACTTCAGCGGAAAGAATCTGACCATCGACATGAGAATCAAGCCTGACACTCTTGCCAGACGCGACATGCCGCTGTTCTCACATGGCACCAACGGACAGGAGCTGCAGCTGTGGCTGACCTCGGACTTCAAACTGAAGGCTGTGGTCAATGATCAGACCTTCACGTCAGTAAGTGCTATCAAGCCGAATGCCTTCCGCCATGTCGGTCTCTGCATCGACCAGGCTAAGGGCAACCTGATGTTCTACTGTGATGATCATGTTATCGGTGATGACAACAAACTGAAAGGTCAATACACTGGTACCGGTCCGCTCATCTTCGGTCGTACCAATGAGCTCAACCGTACTACAAGCGACTACTATTCTGGACGTATGATGGAGGCCCGTCTGTGGTATACCGCCATGGATATCGGACTGTTCAGCACCTATGGCTTGCATCGTCTGACGGGCTATGAGAAGGACCTCATAGACTACTACCCGATGAATGAGGGCTCAGGCGAGTTTGCCACCGACCTCACACAGGGTGCCAACGCCCGACTGATAGGTACCAACTGGGCAATGCCACATGGTATGTCACTGCGTCTGGAGAAGGAAGACAATGGATTGGAGATGACGCAGAATGCCCTGAGCTGTACCGACGATCAGGACTACACGCTGATGTTCTGGTTCAAGACCGATGCCGACGGACGCGGTACGTTGTTGAGCAACGGCAGCGGACTGAAGGATAACAGCGACAGCAAGAACCAGTTTAACATTGGATTCGAGAACGACAAACTGATGTATCGCTCGAACGGCTTTGGTATCGAGGTACCGGGCAACTGGAGCGACAACCAGTGGCACCACTATACCATGACGGTGAACCGCGCTCGCAACGTGGTGAACATCTACGTGGACAAGGAGCTGCGCGCAACGTTCGGAGCCGACAGCCTTGGCGGTATGGGCGGCAGGTCGTACATCGGTGTGACACCTGATGGTATCAGACCGCTGAAGGGTAACATTGACGAGCTGTTGTTGTTCGGTCAGGCTCTGCCTGTGCAACTCATCAGCACCTACGCTACGAAGAGTCCTAACGGTGATGAGGTGGGCTTGCAGACATACTTGGGCTTCGACCACCAGGAGCGCAATCAGCAGAACGAGATTGTCCTGACACCATACGTCTACAGTAAGAGAATCTACCTGGATGCTAATCGCAATATACGCTATCAGGAAGATCCAGTGACGAAGGAGCCTACGAACATACCTGCACGCGACTACCTCTTCACAGACAATATGGATAAGATCCTGGCACATATCGATGACGCACTGGCTGCTCCTGTGGTGCCTTATGAGGAGGTGACGAACCTGAAATTCTCGTTCATTGGAAGGGGCAACCAGATCATGATAGAGCTCGACGAGGCGGCTGCTAAGCTGAACCACCGTAACGTCTATGTGACGGTGCGCGACGTTGAGGATAGGAATGGTAACACGATGGCTTCGCCGCAGACAGCATACTACTACGTGACCAACGGTAGCCTGCAGTGGCTGGTGAACCGACTGGATTACACCATCAAGTATGGTACGGGCGAGGATGCCGACCAGGTGCTGACACTGCCGTTCTACAACAACGGTGCGTCGAACCATACCTATACTATCGAGAACTGTCCAAGGTGGCTCACGCTCAACAAGTATGGCGACGTGATAGCACCACAGACCTTAGATGGTGTTATGGCTACGGTTAGCAAGGACCTGAACATCGGTACGTACAACGAAATCCTCTACCTCATTGACGAGGAGGGTATCATCGAACCGTTCTACCTCAACCTGACCATCGAGGGCGAGCAGCCAGGCTGGTCACAGAGCGTCAACGGCGACCTGCTGGAGAACTCCATGAGCATCAGCGGAATGGTATATCTCTATGGCGAGCTGGATTCTGACGAGCGTGACATCGTGGGTGTCTTCGACAATGAGAACGTATGTCATGGCTTCGCAAACATCAGTCGTGACCCGCAGACTGGCGATGTAGGTCTGTATCTGACCGTCTACGACAGCAAGGCGAACGGCAGACCGCTGAAATTCCGCTTGTGGCAGTATACCACAGGACGTGAAATCGTGCTGACCACTACTCCATCCATCGTCTTTAAGAAGGATGAGGTATTGGGTTCCGACCAACCCGTTCGCTTCGACGGCGGCGAGGCCTTCATACAGAACTTCAAGCTGCAGGAGGGCTGGAACTGGGTATCATTCAACGTCAAGAGCGACCAGCTGAATGACGTGAACGAACTGCTCAGCAGCATGCGATGGAACGAAGGCGACATCCTGACAGACCTCGGCAGCGACATGACGCTGAACTATGAGGCTACGAAGAAGCAATGGATAGCCTCGGGAAGCACGAAGAGCATGGCTATCTTACCGCAGAAGTCGTATGCTATCAAGGTGAAAGAGCCTTGCACCTTCCAGATTGGCGGTACCATCATCAAGGAAGAGAAAGAGCGTACCATCAAGGTAACGAAGGGCTGGAACGACATTGGCTACACGCCGATGGCCAACCTGACCGTGGAGGCGGCACTGAGCGACTACTTTGACTATGCTGAGTCGGGCGACGTGATTAAGAGTCACACCGAGTTTGCTTACTTCACCAAGACGGGTAGCTCCGGACGCTGGCGTGGTAGCTTGCAGTACATGAAGCCTGGCGAGGGCTACATGTTGCTACGCAAGAACGCCTCGGATGCATCGTTCACCTATCCGTTCTACGAGTTGGGTAGCTACTTCTTCCGTGAGGAGCCGACGGCAGACATCACACCAAATGCCGCTCCGCGTCGTCGTAGCACGATGAGCGTGAGTGCCGTGATAGAAGGCTTCGAGGCTGAAACCGGTGATGCCCTGATTGCTTACTCTAATGGCGAGGAGGTTGCCAATGTGATTGTTGGCTCGCAGTCGGATGATGTAAACTACCTGAGCATCGCTGGTGACAGTCAGGCACCAATCTGGTTCGCCATCGAGCGCGACGGCGAGATAGTGGCTACTACTGGTGAGGTGATGATGTTCAAGTCAAATGATGTCGTCGGTACTCCTGACGAGCCGACAGCAATCAACTTCGCTCGTGCCGACTATGAGAAGGACGGCAAGTGGTATACCATCAGTGGTCTGCCGCTGCAGAAGAAGCCGACACTCAGAGGAGTCTATATCTTCAATGGTAAAAAACTAATAATCAAGTGATATGAAAAAGACAAAGTTAATATTCGTTCTGCTGGCAAGCCTCGTATTGGGGGCTTGCGGCAGCAGCAGCGACGATGATGGTGGTAACAACAGCGGCAAGAATGCTGCCTATACGGAGACCTCACTCAGTGAGGCTCCCGTGTGGCAGATCGACTGGAACAACAACCAGGGACGTCCCAACTGGTCTAATCAGGACATCTCGCAAGACTATGGTAACTTTACCATACTGAAAGTGCAGTTGGAGGATGCCCTGAGACCCTACGTCTCCGAAGATGACATGCTGGCGCTCTTCATTGATGGTGAGCTGCGCGGACTGACTCATCCGGCTGTCATCGTTGGCAGTGATGAGATGTTGGATGATGGTAAGTTCGTGATGAAGGCATGGGGTGACGAGTCGGCATCGGAAACCGTGACCATGTCACTGCAATATTATAGTCAGACCCTGAAGCACATCTTTACGCTGACAGGCGACATCACCTTAGACCCTGACGAGACCACTGGTATCGACGAGGACTATATCCCTGAATTCACACTCGGCTCTGCCAAGTACCCTGTGATGAAGTCGGTGATGGTGGAGAGTATCCTTAACAAGGTAGGTATCATACCCGTCAGTGGCAACACGCTGGCAGCCTTCGTCGGCAGCGAGTGTCGTGGTACGACTACGCTGTCGGTCAATGGTGGTACGTCGCTGCTTATCTTCGGTCGTAACACTGGCGAGTCGGTGACGTTGAAGTACTTTGATACCGCAACGATGACGTTGTATACAATCCCCGATATTGTGAAACTGTAGTAACTCAAGAAACTAAATACTATGAAACGAAAACTTGTAATCAGTCTGTGTGCTCTACTCATGTCTTCTGCTGCAATGGCGCAAGAGGGTAGTGCCTCGGTTAGTCTTATCGATCGTGTGAAGAAATATGCTGATGCCAGTGAGGTGCACGGCGTGGACACCAACTATATAAAGGTTCCTGATCGTCCTTGGCAGGTAAGCGTCAAAAGCCGTGTGGCACAGACAGACCTACAGATGCACTCCAGCGTAGACGGAGGCGAACTGCTCGACGGACAGGGTATGATGCCGTTGATAATGGGTGTTGGCGACATGGCAACAAGCCCTCGTATCAGGACACGCGTGTCCACGGCGATGGGTGTGAAGGTTGGATATAAGGGTATCAGTGTAGGCTACTCCTTCCCTGTCAGCGGTGACAAGGAACAGAACTTCACCTTCGAGACCACGGGCAACCGATACAGCGTCAACCTGCGCTGGCATAAGTTCAAGACTGATGAGGCAAAGGTACGATACGCTGGAGCGGCAAAGGTAAGATGGTTGGAGAGTTTTGACGAGGAAACGGGAGATGTTGCCTTCACCGACTGGTCAGAGCCTATATCATGGTCGGAAACATATAAGGAAAAGTTTGCTTCACCTGTCACTATCCAAACCTTGATATTCGATGGCTTCTACATTTTCAACCACAGGAAGTTCTCCTACGCGGCAGCCTACAACCAAGAGACCGTCCAAGTGCGCTCTGCCGGCTCTCCCATCGCAGGAGTGATGGGCTACTATGCTGACTTCAAATACAACGAAGATCGCAATGCCGATCTCATCTATGCGATGGACAACATCGGACGCTTGCGTCATTACCAGTTAGGGGTGGGGGCTGGATATGCATACAATTACGTACCAGCTAAGGGATGGCTCATACATGGTATGGTCATGCCAATGTTGACGCTTCTGAACCGTACGAAAGTTAATACATACAAAAGCAACTTCAAGGACGTGTCACAATATCACCTCTTGGAGTTGGTTTTGTCGGAAGAGGAAGATGCTGAATATCCTGATGTCTCAGACGAGTATAAGATAGAAAGCACAGGAGCGAACTCACATAGCAATCGCCTGGCTCTCAACTATACCGCTCGCGCTTCCGTCACGTACAACTGGGATCGTTATTTTGTTAATGTCAACGGACAGTTCAATAACTTCAACTATAGGCATAATGCCATGCACGGACACCTGAACGACTGGTATGTCAATGCGTCGGTGGGTGTTAGGTTCTAATACATGTTCTCATACTGTCAGCGAGGAACGGCTCTTGCAGAGTTGATTCCCCGCTGATGCTTGGAAACCTAAAAGAAAATGTGGCTTTCTTTTTGCATTGTTCTCACTTAATTGTATCTTTGCAATATAATTAAAAGGTTATGGCAAGATTTAAGAGAATACTATTGAAGTTGTCGGGCGAGAGCCTGATGGGTAAGCAGGGCTTTGGTATCGACCCGGAGCGCCTGAGTGACTATGCTGAGCAGATTAAGGAAGTGGCTCAGATGGGTGTGCAGATTGGTATAGTAATAGGAGGTGGTAATATCTTTCGAGGACTTAGTGGCTCGCAGAAGGGCTTCGATCGTGTGAAGGGCGACCAGATGGGTATGTGCGCTACGGTAATCAACTCGCTGGCATTGAGCTCCGCCTTGGGTGCCATTGGTGTGAAGAACAAGGTGCTTACAGCTATTCGCATGGAGCCGATAGGCGAGTTCTATACCAAGTGGAAGGCTATAGAGGCAATGGAGGCTGGCTGTGTGTGCATCTTCTCTGCAGGAACTGGCTCGCCTTATTTTACTACCGACACAGGTTCGTCGTTGCGTGGCATAGAGATTGAGGCCGACGTGATGCTCAAAGGTACTCGTGTGGACGGCATCTATACTGCAGATCCGGAGAAAGATCCAACGGCAACGAAGTTCGATGAGATTACATATGACGAGATTTACAACCGAGGACTTAAGGTGATGGATCTGACGGCAACAACAATGTGCAAGGAGAATGGCCTGCCTATTTATGTGTTCAACATGGATAAAAAAGGCAACCTGAAGCGTGTGATGGACGGGGAACCAATAGGTACGCTGGTGAAGTAGTGAGCACGAAATAACACATTTTGTGTTGTAGTAATAACCTAAATAATTATTCTTATGAAGAAAGTGTTTTTCAGTTTTGTCATTGTGGCAGCAGGGCTGCTCGTGGCATCGTGTGGTAACAAGTCTGCAAAAGATGCAAGTGGAGTTGACAGTACTGTAACAGAACAGGCTGCTGGTAGCAAGGAACTCAAGGAAGGCGACAAAGGTCCTGGCATCGTGGCTACGGAGAAGTTCTCTTTTGATGTGCCTGAAGGATGGGAAATAGAGAACTATATAGAGTCGGGTTACGTCAAGGTGGCTCTAAGACAACCTTCTGATCAGGCTATTGCTGTGGAGATTAAGGATGGCAAGGTTGAGGATGACCACAAGGACTGGAAACAGTTGGACGATAAGACCATAGGTGATAAAACGTATGTAGAAAAAGAGGATGGAAGTTTCCGATATATGTTGAGCCAGCTGGATGATAGCCATTATCTCGCTATATTCGCATTCCATGTGGCTTCAGGAGATCCGATACTTACAAAGGTGATTGAGTCAATCAATCTGAAATAACTTATTCCTCATAGTCGACGTATTCTCCCTCGTCATCGGGGATGATGCGTTTCTGTGACTCTTCGGGTGAGCGGCTGTCGTAGATTACGTTGCCGTTCACCTTTGTTTGATGTGTGTTTTCGCGCTGTTGGAATCGCTTAGCACTATTAATAATCTTCCTGAAAAATGTATAGGCTGTGACTAATAACAGAATGAAGGTCACAAGGAAGAAAATAAAAATGAATTTTAATAATGCCATCTGCTATGCCTCCTTCTTCTTGCTGACAATGACAGACAGGATGATGTACCAAAGTATGATGGCAGCTATACCGCTCACATGTAGCCACAGTAGTAAGGGGATGCATGAGAGAATGAACAGATAACGCACCTCGTTACCTTTCCAACTCCATTGCTTGAACTTCAAGGCAAACATCGGAACCTCGCAGATGAGTAGCCAACAACTCAGAAGGATGCCAGTGATGAGGATGAATACGACCCAAGGGGTGGTGTGCAAAACTTCAGGAGCACCAACTATGAGTGAACCCCAAAAAAGTGCATTTGCAGGTGTCGGCAATCCTATGAATCCCATTGCTTGACGCTCGTCAAGGTTGAATTTTGCCAATCGGAGGGCAGAAAAAGCTGCCATAAGAAAGGCAACGAATGGTAGGAAGAATCGTGCGGACTCTAAAGTCTCTGGTAGAGCATGTGTGTTAAGTTCGTTGAATAGAATCATTGACGGAGCCACACCGAAAGTTACCACATCTGCTAATGAGTCAAGTTCTTTACCAATTGGGGAGCTGACATGTAGTAGTCGAGCGGTCATACCGTCAAAGAAGTCGAATATAGCACCGATAACAATCCACAATAATGCCATCTCTGCGTTGGATGATAATGCATAGACAATGGCAATGCATCCCGAAATGAGGTTACAGCATGTGATGCTGTTGGGTATATTGAGTAATTTCATTATATTATAACCTTTTCAGACTCCTTGGCTTCTTAATTTTGAATATTGGGAAGCTTGGCAATAATTGTTTGGTCACCTGTGGTGCTCTGTCCCATAGTGACGCAAACTTCAGTACCTAATGGTAAATATACATCAACGCGTGATCCCAACTTGATGAATCCAAGATGTTCGTCGATGTAGCAATCTTCGCCTTCCTTTGCGTATGTGACGATTCGTCGTGCTACTGCTCCAGCAATCTGACGACATAAGATATCCTCATCTTCAGGCGTGGTGATCATGATGTCGGCATGTTCATTCTCCTCGCTAGCCTTTGGTAGCCAAGCTTTATGGAAGTTTCCATCTTTATGCTTCACGAGTTTTATCTTGCCATCTACAGGGAACCAATTGGCATGTACGTTCCATAAACTCATAAAGATGCTTATCATAAGTCGCTTGTCATGAAAATATTCATGTTCTTCCACTTCTTCGATTACCACAATTTTACCATCGGCAGGAGCCACAACAATTCTGTCGGTATCATCAGTCCCAAAATACCGAATAGGGCATCTGTAAAAATTTGTTACAATGCCATACACAGTTCCGAATATTACCAAGAATGTCCAGAAAGGTATTTTTGTGTCGAAGAGGAACCACAGAGCAATGGCTATCGTGACCAAAGCTATTGCCCCGTAGAGCAAAGTGTTTGTTCCTTCACGGTGGATCCTTATTTTTTTAAGTTTTTTGATTCTTTTACCCATTTACATAAGTTATGTAGATTGTTAGTCGCGTGCAAAGGTAAGAAATAAATGTGTAATGTGTGGTTAGGATTGGATATTTTTTTCCAAACTTTGAAAAAAAGATAATATTTTCTGTCTTCTTTGGTGGGCTCATGGGAATGTGTTAACTTTGAAGTCAAAATATTGCTTAATATATGGAAGATTTTATACATCTGCACGTACATACTTATTATTCTATCCTTGATGGTCAGTCGCCTATACGGAAGTTGGTAGACAAAGCAGTAGCTAATGGAATGAAGGGAATGGCAATAACCGATCATGGCGACATGTTTGGTGTGAAGGAGCTGTTTGACTATTGTAAGACTGTTAACAAAAAACTCAAGGATGAAGGCAAGGAACCCTTTAAACCGATATTTGGATGCGAGGTGTATGTTGCAAGAAATGGTGGAAAAGAACTGAAGCGTGACAAGAGCGACATGGGTGGATATCACCTGATATTGCTCGCAAAGAATTATCAGGGTTATAAGAATCTGGTGAAGATCGTGAGCCGTGCATGGGTGGATGGTTTCTATATGCGACCACGTACTGATCGTGCAGATTTGGAACGTTATCATGAGGGTATTATTTGTTGTTCGGCATGTATTGCAGGTGAGGCACCCCATAAAATTCTTCAGGGAGATATAGCTGGTGCCAGAGAGTCGATAGAATGGCACAAAAGAGTGTTTGGCGATGACTATTATTTGGAACTTCAACGACATGAGGTTACAGATTCGAACATACGTGCCAACCGTGAGACTTTCCCGTTACAGCAAAAGGCAAACAAAGTGTTAATTGAGTTGGCACGCGAGTATGGTATAAAATTAGTATGTACCAATGACTGTCATTTCGTTGATAAGGAAAATGCTGAGGCTCACGATCACCTGCTGTGTCTTGCTACATCAAAGGATTTGGATGATCCGACACGTATGCTTTATTCCAAGCAGGAGTGGTTCAAGACGCGTGAGGAAATGAATGCCATCTTCTCTGATGTGCCTGAAGCCCTTTCTAATACGTTAGATGTGCTCAGCAAGGTTGAGACATATAATATAAACCATGACCCTATCATGCCATTCTTTCCTATCCCGGAGAGTTTCGGAACAGAGGAAGATGTCAGAAAAAAGTATAGCGAGGAAGACTTGTTCTTGGAGTTTACCTCCGATGAAAACGGTAAAAATCCGCTTCCGAAAGAAGAAGGAGAAAAGAAAATAGCTCACCTTGGAGGTATCGATAAATTATACCGAATAAAGTTCGAAGCAGAGTATCTTGCCAAATTGGCATATGATGGGGCAAGCCGACTCTATGGTGATCCCCTGCCAGAAGATGTGCATGAGCGTATCAACTTCGAGTTGCATATTATGAAGACGATGGGCTTCCCTGGTTACTTCCTCATAGTACAGGATTTCATTAACTCGGCACGTAATGAATTAGGTGTTATGGTAGGACCGGGACGTGGCTCTGCAGCGGGTTCTGTGGTGGCATATTGCTTGGGAATCACTAAGATTGACCCGATGAAGTACGACCTTCTGTTTGAGCGTTTCCTCAATCCCGACCGTATATCTTTGCCAGATATTGATACCGACTTCGATGATGATGGTCGTGGAAAAGTGCTTCAGTGGGTGGAAGATAAGTATGGTCACGAGAATTGCGCCCATATTATAACATACTCGTCAATGGCAACGAAGAACTCTATCAAGGACGTTGCTCGTGTGGAAAAAGTACCTCTTGATGTGTCGAATGCCTTGTGTAAGGCTATTCCTGATCGCTTGCCGAACGATATGAAAATGAATCTGCCCAACGCTATCAAGTGTACACCGATGTTGCAAGATGCAGAGGTATCGGACGATCTCAGACTTCGCAATACTATTAAATATGCTAAGATGCTTGAGGGAACAATCCGTGGTACTGGTATTCATGCATGTGGATTCATTATTTGTCGAGACCCTATCAGTGACTGGGTGCCAGTCTCCACTGCCGACGATCCTGATGAGAAGGGCAGAAAGGTAAACTGTACTCAATATGATGGTCACGTGATTGAAGAGACGGGTTTGATAAAGATGGACTTCCTTGGATTGAAGACACTGTCGGAGTTGAAGGAGGCTGTGGAGAATATACGCTTGAGTACTGGCAAGGTGATAGACCTTGATACAATACCTATAGACGATCCTAAGACCTATGAACTGTATCAGAAAGGACAGACGATTGGAACCTTTCAGTTTGAGTCTGGAGGTATGCAGAACTATCTGCGCCAGTTACATCCAACGGTGTTTGAGGATCTTATAGCCATGAACGCTCTCTATCGACCAGGACCAATGGATTATATTCCCGATTTTATCAAGAGAAAAAATGATCCGTCGCTGGTGAAATACGATATTCCTTGCATGGAGAAATACCTCAAGGATACATACGGTATTACCGTGTATCAGGAGCAAGTGATGTTGTTGTCACGTCAGCTTGCTGACTTCACCCGAGGAGAGAGTGATGCCCTCAGAAAGGCGATGGGAAAGAAGAAAAAGAACATCGTTGATGCGATGAGACCGAAGTTTATTGAGGGTGGAAAGAAAAACGGACACGACCCGCAAGTGCTGGAGAAAATCTGGGCGGACTGGGAGAAGTTTGCGTCCTATGCATTCAATAAGAGTCATGCTACATGCTATTCTTGGGTTGCATATCAGACGGCATATTTAAAAGCAAACTACCCGGCTGAGTATATGGCAGCTATCATGAGCCGGCGTAAGGATCAGATAACGGAAATCACCAAGCTAATGGATGAGTGTCGTGCATTGGGAATAGAGACACTCGGCCCTGATGTTAATGAGAGCCGAATTAAGTTTACGGTAAACAAGAAAGGAGAGATTCGTTTTGGACTTGCTGGTATCAAAGGTATGGGCGAAGGTCCTGCTGAGTGTATCATCAAGGAGCGTGAGAAGCATGGCGTTTATAAGGATATCTATGATTTTATGGAACGTGTAGACTTGCGTAATGTCAACAGAAAAGTGTTGGAAAGTCTTGCATATAGCGGTGGATTCGATAGTTTTGGACTGATGCGTGAACAATTCTTTGCACCGAATTCAAAGGGTGAGACTTTTATCGATGTTATATTGAGATATGGTCAGTTGTTCCAACAAGAGAAAGCCGAAATGCGGAACTCGCTCTTCGGAGATGATAACGAGGTTGAGATTTCTAAGCCTGTAGCTCCGCAGTCTGCTGCGTGGCCTTCAATAGAAAAACTTAATAAGGAACGTGAACTTGTTGGTATTTACCTTTCTGCTCATCCGTTGGATGAGTATGAGGTGGTTCTCAATCATATGTGTAATACTAAGTGTGGAGAAATCGGGCGAGACAGTGATGTGTCGGAGCTTATCAAACGTGAGGAACTGACCTTTGGCGGTATTATTACAAATGTTAGTGAGCGTTTCTCGCAGAAGACGGGAAAACCATTCGGTATTGTAACTATAGAGGATTTTGAGACGTCAGGCGAACTGGCTCTGTTTGGTGATGATTGGGCACGTTGGGGCGGACAACTAAAAGAGAATTATACCATCTATGTAACTGGTAAGTATGTTGAGCGATTCCGAGGAAGTGGACGCTATGAGTTACGCATAGAAAAAGTTGATCAGTTGTATGATGTGAAGCAACGCCGACTCGAGAGACTGACAGTAAAGATCAATAGTAATGATATGGATGACACTCTTGCATCAGATTTGTCAGCTGTTGTCGGTGCTCATCCTGGCGAAACAGCATTCTTTGTACAGATGTATGATGTGGAGACCCAAACGACACTCCTGCTTAGAAGTAATGGTCAGGGTGTGGATGTCGACCGTCGACTGCTGATGGCTCTCAAGGGGATGAAAGGACTCGAGTACAGTATCAACTAATGTTGGCATACTTTTTGTTGTATGTATGTTGAAGTTATCTTTTAAAATAAATATGAGATTATGGAAGTAAAGATCACACAAGAGAATTTCGAGACTTTGAAGAATGGCGAGTTGCCATTGGTTGTTGACCTGTGGGCACCCTGGTGCGGTCCTTGCAAGATGGTAGGACCTGTTATCTCGGAACTGGCGCGTGACTATGATGGTAAAATCGTGGTTGGTAAGTGCGATGTAGACGAGGAGGAAGACATTGCTATGGAACTTGGAGTGCGCAACATCCCAACCATCCTCTTCTTCAAGGGTGGAGAGATTGTTGACAAGTTCGTGGGAGCAGCTCCTAAGAGTGTGCTTGATGCCAAGTTTAAAGCATTGTTGGCATAAGCTTTCCAGTACATAATTGGGCAATATGCCTGAAACTAAAAGACTATCGTCCGTGTGCCGTCAGCCTGTTCGGTGATGGTTACGCGGACGGTGTCGTTTGGCAGGATGTCCTCTATTAGTTCGGGCCATTCCAAGAAACAGATTTTTCCAGAGTAGAAATAATCCTCATACCCCATGTCGTACACTTCTTCCAACTTCTCTATGCGGTAGAAGTCGAAATGGTATATGGTGTTACTGTTCCTGTCGGTGTACTCATTTACGATGGCAAAGGTCGGTGATGTGACAACATCCTCTACTCCCATCTGCTCACATATAGCTTTAATGAATGTGGTCTTACCTGCTCCCATGTTTCCATAGAATGCAAAGATACGATTGCTGCCTATATTTTCAACAAACGTTTTGGCAGCTAGTTGCAATGATTCAGAAGTGTCTGTAACGTGTATTTCCATCTTTGTTTTATTGTTATCTTTTTCTTGGAGTCAATGTTATTATTGGAATCAGCATTTCTTCCATGGAGATCCCTCCATGTTGGAAAGTGTCCTTGTAGTAGCTTACGTAATAATTGTAGTTGTTTGGATAAGCGAAGAAGGCGTCTCCGTAAGAGAATACATATGAGGTACTTATGTTAGGCGATGGCAGTTGAGCCTTTGACGGTTCCTTGATAACAAACACTTCTTTCTCGTTGTAGTTGAGATTTTTGCCGAGTTTGTATCTTAGATTGGTGTTGGTGTTACGATCGCCAATAATCTTTATTGGGCGTGTTGCACGTATTGACCCGTGATCGGTGGTGATTATCACCTTGTAGTCGGATGTTGCCAGTAGTCGAAAGAGCTCGGATATGGCAGAATGACGAAACCAGCTCAGTGTGATACTCCTATAAGCACTCTCGTTACTTGCCAGTTCGCGTACCATCTTCATTTCTGTACGAGCATGTGAGAGCATGTCGATGAAGTTGACAACAACCACGTTTAGGTTATTGCCGTGCAGGTTGGGGTACTGTTGTATCAGTTTCTCTGCACCGGTTGAGTCATTAATTTTGTGATAAGAGAATTTGTCGTGGCGACGGAAACGATTTATCTGAGTTTCAATGAGTGGCGCTTCGTTGAGGTTTTTGCCCTCTTCCTCTTCTTCGTCCACCCATAGCTCGGGGAACATCTGTGCTATCTGTCGTGGCATTAGTCCACTAAAAATGGCATTGCGTGCATATTGTGTGGCGGTAGGGAGTATGCTCATGTATATGTCATCCTCAATGTCGAACATGTCGCCAATCTCTTGAGACAGTATACGCCATTGGTCATATCGGAAATTGTCGATAACGATCATGAATACCTTCTCGTTCTGGTTGAGCAATGTGAAAACCTTTCGTTTGAAGATGTCTGGTGACATCATAGGCTTGTTCTCGTCATACCCTTCAATCCATCTCATGTAGTTCTTCTTGATGAACTTTGCAAAGCCGTTGTTGGCTTCCTCTTTTTGCATTTCCAGCATTTCGGTCATGGCACTCTCGGTGCTGCTGAGTTCCAGCTCCCAGCGTACAAGTCGTTTGTATACTTCAATCCAGTCCTCTACCGTATTGCTGTCTTGTATCTGTGAAGAGATGTCCATGAAGCTTTGTTGATAGCTTGTTTGAGTGACTTCCGTTACAATCTCTTTCTGATGAATGTTCTTTTTTAGCGTGAGCAGAATCTGCTTTGGGTTCACAGGCTTGATAAGATAGTCAGCTATCTTCGAACCTATAGCCTGATCCATGATATCCTCCTCTTCGCTCTTGGTGACCATCACAACGGGTGTTGCAGGTTGTATGTCCTTGATTTTTTGAAGCGTTTCCAGACCACTGAGTCCAGGCATTTGCTCATCGAGTAAGATGAGGTCAAAGGTCTGTTGTGAGCAAAGGTCAATGGCATCGCTGCCATTATTGACCGTTGTTACGTCATAACCCTTGTTCTCAAGAAACATTATGTGGGCGCGAAGCAGTTCTATTTCGTCATCGACCCATAATAACAATCCGTTGCTCATATTATCTAACCTTTAAACTTTTTACTCTAAACTTTAAAAACCATCCAAGTCATAGTATTCATCCTCAATATTGAAGTCTAACTTTTGTTGAGGCTTATTGCTTGGAGTAGCAGGAGTATTGCCAAAGTCGTCAAAGTATATTACATCCTCTTTTGGCTTTTGTGGCACTTCTGTTGGCTTTGTTGGTTCAACGGGCTTTATAGGCTCAACATACTCCGAAGATTTGTTTGGTTCAACAGGTTCTGTTGGCTTTGGGTCAGCGCCCACTTCTATTTGCTTTGGAGCTTCCACGGGTATCTCGATTACGCCTTGACTGGTTTGTGGTTTCATGTTAACTTCTTCAGGTATGCTTATCTCCTCTGTCGAAGTGTTTGGCTCCTCGTTGGGAATCCTGATTTCCTCAGTTGGAATGGTTATTTCCTCAGCGGGTTGTACTTCAACTTCAGTTGATTGCGTTTCTTCTTCCTCCACAGAAATCTCGAAGGTATTTTGTTCCTGTTCATTGTATTCTCCTTCAGCGTTCATGTCATCAACCGTCTGCACCTTTCTGCTGATTTCCTCCTTCAAGTCTCGTTCTTCCGGCATCGTTACCTCAGCAGGTTCAGAAAGCAGGTACCGCTTGCTAACTGTCAGTGGTGCAAAATGTTTGGCATAGAAATCGTCATAGTCTTTATAGCTATATGTTGAGCCAATTAGTTCAAGGTTCTCCTTGCTTATTATGGTTCCCCTTGTCCCTGCAAGTTGTTGTGCCGCAGTCTTGTTTTGATATAGTTCGCGTGCATACTGGAAAGCTTCGTCGTAGCTACGGAAACCGTCTATCCGCATCTGGTGTGGACCGTCCATGTTCTCAATGTTCAGTTCGAAGTTGCGAACGAGGAAGTGTGTGAAGTTGAATTTTGCTACCTCATACAGCAGTTTGTTCTCGTTTATAGAGTCGGGCTCGTAGGTTAGCAGGAACATAAAGTTGCCTATTCGGTCTGCAGAGAATACCCTTGCCTGCAGGCTGTCTTGATTGGTTAGCACTTCGGATCGTCTGTCCCATACCTGTCCGAGATCGAAACCGCCGCTATGCAAGCGTTTTCCATCCTTTACTCCGTTGATTATCATGCCTGCCATCTCACTGAGTCTACTTTGTGGATAGTTTTCTACCAAAGTTTTCATGTCGTCAAGACAGCCTGCAGGGTCTCCGTCGTTCAGTTTATTCAGACCACCGATAAACAGGAATTTGTCACGGTTGGCACCCATAGGGAATCTTGTTTCAGACATCTTTACTCCACTCTTGACATCTTGATTGCGGTTAGCCTTGAATGCTTCGTATGTAGCTGCGTAGATAGAGTCCTCTATGTGTATTCCAAACTGTGAGTTCTCGCGGAAGTAGGGGTCGGTGAGCAGTGTGGTCCATTTGCTGTCGGGATGGTTGTTTTTCAGTGAGTCGATGTATAGGTCAGCTTTGCTGGTATCACCTTTCCTGGAGTATAGTAGGAAAAGATGATACAATACATCGTCCATCTGTTCGTAGTTGGGATGCTGATCAGTGACCCTCCTGAGATGCTTCTCGCTTAAGTAGAGGTTGTCCAGCCTATCCTTGAAGATGATACCTGCGTGATGAAGACCGTCGGCAAGAATCTTATTGCTTGCGTCCATCTGTTCTTCTGTGAATGGAATTTGTGCCAGATAGTATTCTCGTTTGTGCGGATCGTTTTGTGCACTGTCAGTGATTTGTTCCAGAGAGTCTTGCTGTAGCTCTTCACGCATTATAGAGTCGCGTTGTTCCTCAGTCAACTCTTCTATGTCATTTGAGCCGAAGTCGCTCACCACTGTTTTGTTGCTTCGTCGCCAGTTGTCTATGTTTTCGCGTTTGCCCCATTGCTTTTGGAAGGCAGCCTTACCCTGAGCCACAGCCATAGGATTGTAGAAATACCATGTGGCATTGTTTATGCCTGGTATCTGTTGCTGCTGTTGTGGAGTGTTGCGTTGTCCACCCCTTGTGTCAATGTCAGACATGCCTTGTTGTGAGCGCGACTGTACTTCAGCCTCTGCCTGTTGCTTCCTTTCTTCTTTCTCTTTCTTTTTGAGCGCCTCTATCACACGATCGATGGCTGCATTACGCTCAGTCTCGGGCATGTGTGCCAACTCTTGAAGTGAGTCTTGTAGTTGTATGGCATCAGTATATGGCACAAGTTCGTCGAGTACCTTTGACCTTTCTGACATCTGTTCATAGTCAGCACGGTCCTTGTCGAGCAGTCCTATGGCCTCGCCATAGCATCGTCTCGCATCAGCAAATTTCTCCTTTGTCCAGTATAGGTCTCCCAGGTGCAGCAGTAATACGCCTTTTTCTATGCCATTGCGTTGTGACTTTTCGTTACCCTTTTCATAGGCCGCTATTGCCCTTGTGGTATCCTTGTCTGCCAGATAAATGTTTCCTATGGCATAGTATATCTGGTCAAGATAGTCTTTGTTGTTATCGTTGGCAGCCATTCGCCGCAGTTTGTTTATCATTTGCTTAGACCTACCGTGTGCCATCACCTCAGTCATTGATATACGAGCGTTGAAATCGAGTTCGTATGGCGGATTCATTCTTACCACGTGTCTGAAAGCCTTGTATGCCTCTTCCTTGCGTCCTTCCGCTGCCAGCAACTGCCCCATCAGGTACCATTCGCGTGCTTTCTGCTTTCTTCGCATCTCGTGCTTGATAACTTTTCTTAGGTATGGTATGGCTTGCTTGTAGTCACCAGCGTGTATGTAGTAGTCAGCATAGGTGTAGTCCCATTCCTTCACCGCACGCCAGTCCATAGAGTCGCGTTGCATGGTGCGTATTACGTCTTCTGCATCATATTGCCACCCCGCCTCTACGTAACTTTTTGCAAGCCATGCGCGTGCTTTGCCGAGGATAGCTGGTTGTGTGTTATATAGACGTGCCATGTATGCGAATGTTGCAGAAGCCTCTTCGAAAGCACCCTGATGAAACTGTGATCGTCCCATGAGCATCCATGCCTTCCACAGGAATGGGTTGTATTCCCTTCGGCTCAGCCATTCTATGTCCTTGGCGGTCTTTCTGCGTTTCTTCGTCCATTCTGGCTTGTGTTTGATACTGTGCTGGTGGATGGCTTTCTGTGACTTCTCTATGGCACGGTCGAAATTTCCTTTTCCCAGCTCGCGACTACCCTTGTTTGCTACGGTATAGAGTGGGATTATCTCTGTGTAGTTGTCCTTGTTCCCGTTTTCCTTTTCCAGACTTCCGTCAATATAGGCTACTGCTCCGTTATAGTAGGTGTTGTATTTTGCATTAAACGAATGCCACCATCTGTGTGATGATGTATTCTTCTGTGTGGAGCATGCCGTAAGCATTGTTATAGTGAGGAGGATGAGAACTGTTGTGGCTTTCTCTGTATTGGCAGCCGCAGCCTTTTTCTGCTTGCTCTTGGTGGCAATCTCTTGAAGCTTACAGTCGCTTTTGCTGACGCATCCGTCACAGTTATTGGCGACTTTGATGCAATCATCTTTGTCGCCAAGTGAGGCAAGAGCTGCTATGATGCCCAGTACCACGAGTGCTACTATTGCTACTATTGCAAACTGCATTGTGCCTGTCAGTCGTTACTTTCTTCAATTATGAACCCCGCTTTTTTCAGATCTTCCCAATAGTGTGGGTATGATTTGCTTACCACCTCCGGGTTGTTTATGCGTATTTCTCCGAGTGGTATGGCAAGAGGGGCGAATGCCATTGCCATGCGATGGTCTTGATAGGTGTCAATGGCAGGCTCGAACTGTGCCTCGCATCGTTCACCATCCCATGATAGTTCCGAGTTGTTGTGGTCATGTATGACATATCCCAGCTTTGCAAGTTCTGTCTTTAGAGCTTCGATGCGGTTGGTTTCCTTGATTATCAAGCTTGCCAGTCCGGTGAAGTGGAACGGAATGCCCATGGCACAACAGGTTACCACCAGTGTCTGTGCCAAGTCTGGTTGCTTTATAAAATCATAGTCAAAGCGTGATGGCTGGTATGGTTTTGCTGAGAGAGTGACATCTGAAATCTCCGACCCACTGTTGGCAAAGGTTGTTTTCACTCCAAGGAAATTGAACAGATATCTAATCACCGAATCGCCTTGTCGTGATGAGTCCACGAGTCCGGAGAGTGTGAAGTTAAGCTGTGGCTTGTGTGACAGAGCCAAGATCTCATACCAGTATGATGCTGCACTCCAGTCGTTCTCAATATGATAGTTATTAGTTTTGTATGGTTTTGGCGCTACCTCTATGGTGCTTATGTCAGCCCATTCTGCTGTACTGCCAAAGGCATGCATCAGGTGTAGTGTCAAGTCTATATACGGTCTTGATACGATTTCGCCTGTTAGGTGTATTCGCAAACCGTTTTTCAGCATTGGCGCTATAAGTAATAGTGCGGATATGTATTGTGAACTTACGTTGCCGGCAATCTCGATGTCGCCGCCATCCAGTTGACATCCGTTTATTGTCAGTGGTGGAAATCCCTCCTCACCGGCATATTCTATATCGGCACCAAGCTTTCTCAAGGCGTTCACCAGAGGCTCTATCGGTCGATGCAACATTCGCTCTGTGCCAGTGATGGTGTGCTTTCCTGTTGTCGCACTCAGGTAGGCAGTCATGAAACGCATGGCGGTACCTGCTGCCATGATATCTATCACCTCCGGGTCTTGCTCGAGTGCCTCTACCATAACTCTTGTGTCATCACAATCGGAGAGATTGGTTAGTTGTCCTTGTCTGCCGCTCAGCGCATGTATTATTAGTGCTCTGTTACTAATGCTTTTTGAGGCTGGCAGCTGTATTGTTGTGTTGTGTAGGGCAGGAGCCTTTATTATGTATTGTGTCATGTGAGTTGTTTACTTCTGTATATTACCATGCAAAAGTAGTAAATATAATTCGTATAGTCGAAAAAGATGCCTTAAAATTTGCAATTCTCATGCGAATGCATTACTTTTGCATCCGCAATTAAGCCACTGTGGCTGCTTTTTGCAGGCATCGGGATGTGGCGCAGTTGGTAGCGTACGCGTCTGGGGGGCGTGTGGTCGCCAGTTCGAGTCTGGTCATCCCGACCATTATTTAATGAGGACATGTTGTAAGACACGTCCTCTTTTTGTTTTAAGGCACATGCAGGGAGGTATGAGAAAACAGATAATATATATAATGTGGGTGGCTCTCGCAGTTGTACTTACGGGATGTCACTCGTCTAAGTTTGTAGGCGAGGGGCAGACTTTTGTGGCTAACAGTGTTAATGTGAGTGCTGACTATGCCTTCAAGGATGCCAATGTCATGACTTTGAAGGAGGCGGAGCGCATAGGTATTCTGCCGATAGAAAACAGGGAAGAGGCAAGAAAGAAAGTACGCCATCTTAACCACATCACTGATACTAAATATTATAAGTTGGATCCCATGACGCACTCCATACCGTATCTTGCCGACGGCGCTGCTAAATTGTTGAAGACTATTGGTAAGAAGTTCCAGAAGAAGCTAAAGAAGAACGGATACCGCCAGCATCGTATCATTGCCACGTCTATGTTGCGTACACGTGCGGATGTGAACAGTCTTCGCAAGGTTAATGGCAACGCCTCGAAGAATTCTGCGCACATGTATGCCACTACGTTCGACTTGTCGTACACACGTTTCAACCGTATCAGTACCGATGGCGACCCTGTGAATAACGACCAGATGGCAAACTATCTGGGAGAGGTGTTGCTGAAACTTAGGGAAGACGGTAAGTGTAGGGTCATCTTTGAGCGCAATCAGCATTGCTTCCATATCATGAGCAATGAGTAGGGTATGAGTGGATGAATACAACAACGGGAACCTCCATGCGTGGGTTCCCGTTGCCTGTTTTATAATTTGATGTTTATACCGCCTATCACCCAGATGCCCGGTTGTGGCACACAACCATAGTCCACATATTCCTTGTCCAGTAGGTTGTTGCCTTCTACATATATATTATAATATGGCTGTTGCCATGTAAGTCGTGCGTCCAGTACCCCATAGCTTGCATAGTTTACTACCGTTCCGTCGGTGTTAGTGTATGTTCCGGTACGGTCTTGCCAGCGATAGTGGGCGTCAAATGTCACGTTGCGCACAATGTTCAGTCCAAGGTGGCATGTCAGCTTGTGCCTGAGATACTCCAGTGCATACCGGCTCTGTATGTTCTCTTCCTTGTTTTGGTTCTGGTGTTGGTAGCAGTAAGCCACTGACAGCGTCCGCATTACCGTTTGTGTCGGCAGCAGTTGGTTCAGTTGCAGTGCGATCGAAGCCTCTGTGCCGATGTTGTTGATTTGTCCGAAGTTCACTGACTGCCACGGGGCATCCTCGCCCTCGTCGGTATGGCGAATCCAATCGATCAGGTTCTTGTGTCGATTGTAGAAGATACTCCATTTGGCTGTTATGCCGTTGCTGTGGTGCTCCAGTCCAGCTTCCCATGCACTCACCTCCTCTGGCTTCAGGTGCTTGTCTGCCTTGTGACCTCCCACGGAGTAGTACAGCTCCGTTACAGATGGCATCCTCAGTGATGTGTTGTATGATGCATACGCTTTCAGATAGTCTGTCAGCCAGTAGCTCATGTCTATGCCTGGGTATACTTTCAGGTCGATGTCTGCCCAGTTGTTGTGTACGGCTGTCAGTCCAGCAGAGAGGGTAAACCTCTCCAGCAAGATGTTGTGCTCCAGAGTGATGCTGACGTTCGAGCGGTTCAGCCCGTATTCGTATTTGCGGTCGGTGCCGTGAATGTGTTTCGGGTTGTCCAGTGGCTCTCCGAGGTTACTGCTTACCAGTTCCTCGTTGCGCATCTCTGCGCCTATGGCTGTGCGTCCTCCCCACCAGTCGAACCAGCTGTTAATGCTCATTCCGTATACGTTCGTGCGATGGTAGTTGAACGGATATTTGTCGGGCTCGCCTCGAAACAGTTCAAAGCGGTCCTGCGTATGGTTCCAGTATATTGCTGGTCGGACATGGAAGGCACCGCGTGTGTTCTCGGCATATAGGGCGGTGAAAGTCTTGAAGACATGTTCAAACTGGTTGTCCCACTTCGCTCCGTAGAAGGTGTTCGATCCGAAATCCTTATGTGACAATCCAGCATGCCAGCGTACCCTCATCAGCGTATTGGTGTGGCTGCCCTCATAGAAAGCTTTCCATCCTTCATAGTCCGCATTCAGTCTGCCATCCTTGTTCCTGCTGTAGCCGTCGCTACGGGTGTAGCTTGCCGACAGCGATTGGGAGAATGGCGCCTCTATGCGTGCTCCAATGTTCAGGTAGCCGTAGCTTCCACCCTCTAATCGAAAATTTAATGGTGAAGTCTTTCTTGACGGGTTTCCGTTTTTTGTTACAATGTTTATGGCACCTAATAATGAAGATGTACCATAAACCCTTCCTGCGGGACCTTCCAGAACCTCTATGCGCTCGATGTCGCTAATGTCCACGGGGAAGTCGAAGGCGTTATGACCTGTCTGCGGGTCTCCGATGTTGATGCCATTCAACAGAATAGCTATCTGTTCGTAGTTGCTGCCTCGTATGCTCATGTCTGTCTGTGCTCCAATCGGACCACGCTGTCTGACATCCACTCCTACGAGTTGCTTCAGCAGGTCGTTTACACTTTGTACTGGCGCCGCCTGAATATCCTGTCGGCTCAGTACAGTTACCATTCTCGCTTGCTGACGTTCTGTCAGCGGCGCTCGCGTACCCGTCACGCTCACCTCCTCCAGTTCCACCAGCCTTTGGTTCAGGGTTGAGTCTGTTGTCACCTTCTCGGTCTCTATGCTTATGCCCGCTGCCGTTGCGTGCTGCAACGTAGCGACACTCAGCGTACCGATGACAACCACCCTGCCAAGGCAAGCGAAGAGGGCATAGCCCTTCCTGGTGAAGTGTGTGAACTTCAGCACTCTGCGCTTGTTGAAAGTTGGTTTGTACATAATGATATTTTAAAAAACGAGTGCAAAGTTACGATTAAGCGAGCGGAATACAAAACAAAAGCGTGCTTTTGTTTTTATTCCCGAGCGCAAGTAACTTATCCAAAAGTTACGAAAGTCGAGTGGAATACAAAATTATCTAAAGTAAAAAAATACGCATTCTTTGCATGCAAAGCGAAAATAAATTTCGAATCTGTATTACGCATTACGAATTATTTCGTATCTTTGTCACCGACATAGCCAGTCCATTAGTGGACAGGGCGGGTCAAGACATCGATGGATCAGTCCCTGACTATCGCACACCAGAGCCTTCGCGGCTCTCCGTGCCTTCAGGGACGAAGGACGTTTTCTAACGTTATCTTCTACACTCAGATCTCGCAACTCTGATAATCCAAGAAGATACCGCAACGAAGCGTCCACGTTGGGTGTGTTATATCCCGATGTTTGTAAGCCACCATTGGCTCACGGCATTACCTATATAATACGCAATGGCGTGGGCTGGCTTGGTTGCTTATCCTTGGATTAGGCATGCGAGAGCCAGAGTGTGGGATAAGCAACGGAAGGTATCTCCCACGTCTTTTTTGTATCCGTAAACTACTGCTTGAATATTAATTAGCCGAAGTAGGGAGAGTTGTAGGCAGAGAAAAAGTTTTGTTTTATGAAACACATTAAACTTGTATTTCTTCTTACCATGCTCATGAGTATGGTAGGGAAAACGTCCTTAGCTCACGACATTGAGGTGGCGAATGATGATGGTGTTACCATTTATTATAAATGGATAAATAACAATACGGAATTAGCAGTTAGTTTTCGAGGGACGTATGTCAGGAGTTATTCAAATGAATATACAGGCAAAATAGTAATTCCAGAAATAGTCACATACGAAGGGGCATCATATAAAGTGACGAGTATTGGTAACTCTGCTTTCAATGATTGCGGCGGACTTGTCTCATTGGAGATTCCCAACAGTGTAAATAGTATTGGCGATGGTGCTTTCTATGGCTGCAGTAGCCTAACTTCAATCGAGATTCCGAATGGTGTGACTACTATTGGTAGCGATGCCTTCAACAACTGTAGTGGTCTGACTTCATTAATCATTCCATTGAGTGTGACAAGTATTGGTAACTATGCGTTCTGTCGTTGTAACAGCATAGTTTCGATAACCATTCCATCGAGCGTGAATAGCATCGGTAGTAGTGTTTTCTCTGGCTGTAGTGGCCTAACTTCAATCGAGATTCCAAATGGCGTAACAAATATTGGTGATGGTGCTTTCTCTGGATGCAGTGGTCTGACCTCAATCGAGATTCCGAATAGCGTAACAAATATTGGTGCTGGTGCTTTCTCTGGATGCAGTGGTCTTACCTCAATTGAGATACCAAATAGTGTGACAAATATTGGTGGGGCTGCTTTCTATGGCTGCAGTGGTATGACTTCAATAGAAATCCCAAACAGTGTGGTGAGTCTCGGTAGTGAAACTTTTCGTTTTTGTAGTGGTCTTACCTCAATAATCATTCCTAAGAAAGTGACAAGTATTGGGGATTATACTTTTGAGGATTGTAGTAGTCTTGTCTCAATAATCATTTCATAAAATGTGACGAGAATTGGCGATCATGCTTTCTCTGGATGCAGCGGTCTTATCTCAATAATCATTCCTGAGAGAGTGACAAGCATTGGCGACTATGCTTTCAACGGTTGTAGTAGTCTTACTTCAATAGAGATTTCCAAAAATGTGAAAAGCATAGGCAGTTGTGCTTTCCAAGTTTGCGGTGGTCTTACCTCAATCAATATCCCCAATAGTGTGACGAGTATCGGTAGCTTTGCTTTCAGTGGCTGCAAAGGTCTTACCTCAATAATCATTCCTTCGAGTGTGACAAGCATTGGCGGTTGCGCTTTCAATGCTTGCAGCGGTCTTACTTCAATTGTTGTGGATGATGGGAATCCCGTATATGACTCTCGTGACAACTGTAATGCTATTATAGAATCATTGTCAAATACATTAATTATGGGTTTTGTGAATACTGTAATTCCCAGCAGTGTGACTAGTATTGGTAATTCTGCATTCGCCAATTTAAGAGATTTGACCAATATTGAAATTCCTAATAGTGTGACAAGGATTGGCGAACGTGCTTTCGAGCATTGCAGTGGTTTGACTTCAATAGAAATTCCTAATGGTGTGACAAACATTGGTTTTTGGGCTTTCCATGTATGCGGCAGTCTGACAAATGTTGCAATTAATAGTAATGACATAATGTCAAAGACGTATACGTCGTCCTCAAACCTGAATACAATCTTTGGTAATCAGGTGAAGGAATTTGTCATTGGTAGTGAAGTGACTTCTGTCGGCAACTATGCTTTCTATAACGGTTCTAATCTGAACGGTGTGACGTTAGGTAGCGGGGTTACTTCTATTGGAGCTAATGCTTTCGATGGCTGTACAGCATTGGCCGATTTAACAAGTTGGGCAACTATTCCACCTGTGTGCGAAGGCGGTGCGCTGACGGGTATAAGCAAGGCGAATAGTACTCTGACGATACCAAATGGCTCTCTTGCCAAATATCAGGAGGCTGACCAATGGAAAGACTTTACCAGAATGGTAGAGGTAAACAATAGTGTCAACATGCTAATATTGCCCGATCTCTCAGCGTATGTGGCAAAGCAGGCTTTGTTAAATGTTGGTATGGCGAATGATGATGCCATCACTGGAATGCAGTTTAAATTGACGGTTCCGACAGGTGTTACGGTGGCTGAAGACAATAAAGGGAAGCTAATGCTCTCAAAAACAGAGAGGGATGAAGACCATACTTTGGATGGAAGCAAGAATGATGACGGCACTTATACTATCGCTCTCAAAAACAGAGAGGGATGAAGACCATACTTTGGATGGAAGCAAGAATGATGACGGCACTTATACTATCTTGTTGTTCTCTAATGGCTCCGATGCGATAACAGGAAATTCTGGGGACATAATTGGCATAACCTTGGATGTGAGCAATACCTTGGCTGAAGGAGATTACGAAATCAAACTCTCAGACATCGTTCTTTCCACTACCAATGCAAAGAAAATCAACTTGGAAGATATTACAAGCGTTTTGTCAGTTAGCGTGATGAACGGAGATGTAAACAATGACGGAGACGTTGATGTCGTGGACGTTACTGCTGTGGCAAATTATATTCTTGGCCAACAACCGACATCCTTCATGGTCAAGGCTGCAGATGCGGATTATGACGGCGTGATAGATGTGAATGATATAGTAAGCATAGCCAACATTATTCTTTATGGCAATACGACTGGTGCAAGCAATGTTAAAAGAAAAGCAAAGTCCTCCACTATCATGGAAGCCAACAACGATGGTATCTTTGTAAATAACCTGACAATGCAAAAGGGGGAAACAAGCACATTGGATTTTGAGTTGGTAAATATGGATCATGCATATAGTGGTGTCCAGTTTGAAATACAGTTACCCGAAGGCTTGAGTTTTGCTTTGAATAACAAGGGCAAGGTGAAAGTAACTAAAGGCGACCGATTAGAGGATGAGGAATTTACGTTGTCAGTGGCTCCGCAAGGAGAAAACCGTTATAAGGTTCTTGGATACTACTCTGATGCAAGCAGTATTCCAGAGCATGGTGGCGTGTTGTTCTCTTTGTCTTTGGTGGCAGACGAGAATGCTCCAAGTGGGGATGCCCGTTGCAATGTGACGGATGTCGTTCTGTCTACTCCTGATGCTCAGAAGATCAAACCGGCAAACAAGACATTTACCGTTACTATTGCCGATCCCTCTGGCATCAACGCCATAACGATGGATGATGGTACGGAGATGGAGATAAAGGAGACTTATGACATCGATGGTAAGAAGACTACGGGACTGCAGCGAGGAATGAACATAGTGAAGCTGAAGAACGGAACGCTATTTAAGGTCGTTGTGAAATAGTCACAGCTGGAAATGTGGTTAGTCTAAGAGCCGCGGCAAGGACGTATGAGTCCTTCCGTGGCTCTTAGTTATGCTTATTTCTTACATGAGATTTTTCTGTGAATTTGTTGTTTTGTTGCAATATGTCGCATAAAATTCCTTCACTAAATTTGTGAATATTGAAAGGAATGTTTATCTTTGCACACAAAAGAGATGGCATGGTTGTTGAATACGAGAAAGAGTATTTGGAAGAGCTCTACGAGAATGGTCGTTGTAAGAATAAGAAATGTCGTTTTCAAAAGGCTGTTGTCAGTAAATACCAGAAACGTATTGATACGTTGATGGCTGCAACTCGTATTGAGGATTTGTTCGTCTTTAACTCATTGAACTTTGAGGCACTGGATAATGGCTATTATTCGATTCGAATATATTATCATTATAGACTTGAATTTAAACTGAGACAAGAAGGGACTGAAAGAGTTCTGACTATATGCACGATTACAGATATTACAAACCACTATTAATAAGATAATATAGATATGAATAGAATACCAACTCATCCTGGTGATGTCCTGAAAGAAGAACTGGAAACAAGGGGAATTTCGCAGAAGAAGTTCTCAGAAGTGCTTTGCGTGCCGTATACACAACTCAATGAGATCTTGAATGGCAAGCGTCCTGTTACTACAGACTTTGCACTGATGGTTGAGGCTGCATTGGGAATAAATCCCGAACTGCTGGTCAATATGCAGGCTCGATATAATATGTCTATATCCAGGCAAAAGAAGAACTTGGTGGCAAGGTTGGTGGATATAAAAAGGGCGTGTGCAGCATTGTTTTAATTGTTTTTTATCTCGTTTAATCCCGACAAATTAGAAGTATAGTAATATGAAACACAAGAAACTTTTTCTACGTATCTTCGCTGGAATAGTGGTGATACTGTTTATAATGGTGATATACAACTGTGTTGTAAGGACTGATGACGATCCTCAGAAACTGGAGAAGCTGGAGGAGGAGAAGGCTCGCGAGGCAATGTATGCCGATACGTTCGATGTGGTAGGCGACTACCTGTTCCCTAATCAGAAGGTTTCCAACGAGGATATGGCATTGGAAAGTGACAAGGACAAGAAGGACGAAAAGGCCTCTGACGATACAAAGAAGAAACTGGAGAAGAGCATTGTGGATGACGATGATGAAATAATAGAGTCGGCTGACATCTCATCCGACCCTACTCCTGCACCACCAGCTCCGCCCGCACCGCAGGTGGAGAAGATGGATAAACCTACCGTAACCTCGGTAGAGAATTAGTTATCTCAATTTATTGCGCAAGGCTTCCAAGGCTTTGCGCTCTTTTTTTGCTGCTGCGTAGCCACGTAATATCATCTCTGCTATGGCTTCTTGCTTGAAACTGGCAGCGCCATAGCCTTTCAGGTCGGGGTTGATGTACACGTCGGCATGCTGTCTGTTCTCCTGATATTTCTCCAAGTCAGGGCGTTCTATCGCCCAACCTACCATTCCCCTTATGCCGAGGGGGTTCTTGCGGTCGGATTTGTCGTCCTCGTGTTTGTTTTGTGTCAGGTCGATGGCGATGACGATGTCGGCACCCATCTCCTTGACAATATCCACTGGAAGGTTGTTTAGCATGCCGCCGTCGAGCAGTTCCAGCGAGTCGATGGTCACGGCTTTGAACACTCCTGGGATGGACATGCTCGAGCGCATGGCAGTGGATAGCTTGCCGCACTTGAATACAACCTCCTCCTTTTTCTCCATGTTGGCGGCTACACAACGGAAGGGGATGGGCAGTTTGTCGAAGTTCATGGAGTCCTTATACTGTCCCAGCATGGAGTCGAGCAGTGCAATCACGTTGTCGCCTCGAATGATACCCTTTGATTCATCAGCCTTCCTTGTGCCTTTGCGGTGTACGGGAAAGCCGAAGACATAGCCTACTCCGTCCTCGTCCTTGCCGTAGACTCTGTGACGCAGGCTGTCGTGACGGTCGGTGAGCAACGATGACCATTCCTGTGAATGGAACATATCCTGGATGTCCTTGGCGCGATAGCCGCAGGCATACAGACCTCCGACGATGCTGCCGATACTCGTGCCGGCGATATAGTCAATGGGTATGCCTACCTCTTCTATTATCTCCAATGCTCCTGCATGGGCGGCACCCTTGGCGCCACCGCCTCCCAGTACGAGCCCAACCTTGGGGCGCTGCTTGTTGTTCTGTGCAAAAGCGATGCCTATTCCGATCCTCCCAGATGAGGACAGGAGGAATAGTAGTGTTCCGATAATTATTGCCCTGTTTATAATATAACCTCTCATTTTCTGATTACTCTGATAATTCTGATTATTTTTGAACCCCAACTTCCCTCCCTTTGGGAGGGGCAGGGGGGTAGGCTTTCTTATTCTACAATGTCCTCAATTGCGTTGCCTATGCAAGAGCTTGGCATCTCTGTATGCAGCAATTCGCACACCGTTGGTGCTATGTCTATCATGTATGTTGGCCTCGATGTGCTGCCATGCTTTACATGCCAGCCAAAGAATACGGCAGGGATGTGCGAGTCGTAGGGATTCCAGTTGCCGTGGGTCGTGCCCTTGTAGGTGGGTGAGTCCTCTGTGTCTGTGTATTGTGAGCGTGCTATGGCATAGATGTCGCCCGAACGGCCGTAGTGGTATCCGTTGCAGATGCGCTCGCGAATGGTCTTTGGCAGTGGTGCCGTGGCTGCCTGCTCGAAGTCGATGACCTGCAGGAAACGTCTGTCTTTCTTCAGCCATGCTATTGCTTCCTGCTTCACCTTTTGTGGATCAAGGCCTGCCTTCTCGATATTCTCGTAGTTGAGGTAGTAGCGCAGGCTGTGCGAGCCAAGAATGAGGTCACCTGCTCCAGGATGTTTCTCGCTGAGGTGTTGGTTCAGAGTCTTTACGTGTTTCCATGACTCCAGTCCTCCACCTGGTATCTTATGCTCATTCAGGTAGTTGTAGTTGTGGGCAGCTCCGTGGTCGGCGGTGAGGAACAGTAGGTAGTTGCCCTTGCCCACTTGGTCGTCGAGTTTCTTCAGGAACTTGGCGATGTCACGGTCGAGCTGCAGGTAAACGGATTTGTTTTCTGGTCCGCGGGTGCCTACCCTGTGGCCAATGATATCGGTAGACGATACGCTGACAGCGAGCATGTCGGTCTCGCCACGCTGTCCCAGGTGCTCGTTGTCGAGCACTGCCTCAGCCATCTTAAATGTCATAGTGACGCCCTGGTCGGTGTCCCTGATGTCGAAATTGGGTGCGGTGTGGTTCTCCTTGTTGAACTCCTCCACCCATTTTGGCAGTTTGTCCATGTAGTAGGTGCTGGTAATATAGTGACCCACGGTGGTGTCCCACCAGTAGGCTGCGTCGGCAGAATGACCTGCAGGCAGGATGGCGGCACGGTCCTTCAGTGCCACTCCTATGACCTTTGACTTCCAGTTGGTGGCTATTTTCAGTTCGTCACCGATGGTTGTTGCTATCATATTGCGTGGTGACATCTGTCCTTTCTTGCTGTTGGAACCCACGCTCCTTACGGTGCTGTCACCGCAGCAGTACACGGCTTTGCCGTCGATGAAGAAGTCGTTGCCGCAGATACCGTGCAGGGCAGGGGTGCTACCTGTATACACGCTGGTGTGTCCGATGGCGGTGATGGTGGGGATATATGGTATCATCGTGTTCTCGCACGAGAACCCTTCAGCAAGTAGTCGCTTCAGTCCTCCCTCTTCGTAGTCGGAGTAATAGTAATAGAGATAGTCCCATCTCATCTGGTCTACCATTAGTCCTACTACCAGTTTTGGTCTGTCTACCTTTGTTCCTGCTTGAATACTGCCTGCATACACGCAGAGCATGGCGATAATAATTAAGAGTCTTCTCATGATATTGTAAATATTTAAGCCACAACTTTGCAAATTTAATCGTTTATTTTAAAACGACCAATTTTTGCTGGCAATTCTTTGTGTTTCTTTGGTTTTATTTCTACTTTTGTGCAGTTGAAATATATTTTAAACCTAACTTCCACCTACATCAGGCGATTGTCTCATGAACCACGGCCTTGAAATCCCGTATCGTCATGAGGGTGAATGGAACAAGAAAAACGACAGGTCGAGTGGGGTGTTGAACCTTAAAAGTGAAAAAAGATAGGAGAAAGTTTGGTGTAATGCGATAAAATTTCTTATCTTTGCACTATAAGAAAGTAACGCTAACAAACTATTACCATATAACGTTTATTCATGGTATTAGTTTTTAAGGTAGGGGTGCTTGAGTCGTGAGATTCGAGCACTTCGTTTTTTATGCCCCAGTCTTCCACCATGCGTCGTCCTGCCTGCATAGTGCCTGCACAATGCAGTTCATTGCCTTGCATTCTGCCACGGAGATGCCCTCGGCGCTGTGCCGATAGGCATATTGCCAGGGAGTCATCAGTAATAGATGACGTGTGGCACAAAGGGTGATACGCTCCTTTGAGGGATGAAACACCTGTGGCATTCCGTTGTCGATGACGAGTATAATGGCAGCCCCATGTCTGATGGCTGCGTCCATAATCTCCTGCTCTCCCTTGGAAATACGGGCAGAAACGAGTATGGCTCCTTCTGCGGCAGCAGTCAGGCAACGCTCTTTCTGTATGGGGAAAAGGTGAGCGTCTCGCCTGTGGCATACAACAGGCAGTAGCCTGCCATGTAGCAAATCGATATCGCCATAGCTGTCGCAGACCACTCTGCCGTCTTTCAAGAGCAGGCGCTGTTTGATACTCTCCCAGATAATATCATCAAAGGCATGATGCCCGCATACTCGGTGCAGGTACCCTTTCAGTGCCGGCAGCGTTACAGCGCTGTCGGCAGTAGCCCTGTGTGGCATCAGCCATGCCTTGTTAGAGGTGCGGAGCAGTCGGCTGCGAGGGTTGTCTTTTATATATTGGCGCTGCTGTGCTAACTGCCCCTCGCGCAGGGGCATTACATCCACATACCTATAATCAAAAAGCGGCTCCCGCCCAGTGCTGGCATTTGAAGGAACCTTGTAGCCCTGCGGGTAAACCGCAGGGCGCAAGTGTGCGATCTCGCTTTCTGTTGTTGGGGCTTCGTCTCCAGCTGTTGTGGTTCCGTTTCCGGCAGCCGCAGGTTTGCCCTGCGGCGTATCTGTTTTCCCCTGCGGCGTGATTGGCGTTATGCCTTCGAGTGCCCAGTATTGGCGGTTGCATCCCTTTTTGAAGCCAGCGATGATCTGTCCGAGGTGTGCCTCTCTTCCGCTCTTACTGATAATGGTTTTATTTACCACCACGATGAAGTGCAGATGGTCGGGCATTATGACATGGTCTTGCACCTCCACCATCGGGTAGTGGCTGCTAATGCTATGCAGCAGTTCGTGCTCTACCATCCGCCCTATGGGTGTTAGCTCCACCCTTGGCGCATCTGCATCGCCGTCGGGTTTACTCAGGTTGCCTGTGATTCTTCCAAGTGGTTGCATCTTCCAATTCTTCACCTTTATGGTGATATGGTATGTTCCTGGCCATCGATAGTTCTTGGTTAGGCAGCGTTTGCCCATTATGTCTTTATCCTTATTGTTCATCCGCTCTCTCTGACTAATTATTTAGTCATTCTTCTTGTACCTTGGTTGTCGTATCCATCTTTGGAGAGATGTATTCCTCAGCCATGTACAAGTTGACTCCATCGGTGAAGGGGCGCTCCAGATGGCGGTCGAACTGGTTGCGTCGGGCGGCTGGGGTGAACTTGCATAGGATGCGTTTTACGTGCTTGCTCAGGTTGAAATCCTCAGGCTTTTCTACCATGTCGCTCTTGATGGTGAGGTGAAAACGGCCGAATCCATCGAGCACCACGGTCCTTCCGTCCTGTAGTTGTCTTTTCATTTCCTCTACCAAGGCGATGATAGAAGCGTGTACATCGGCTTCTGTCAGCGTTGTGTCATGACAGATGTTTCGTGCCAGTTCCTCAGTGTGTACTTCGCCCGTAGATGTAGCCTTGCCATACCATTTTCCGTTAAGTTCTTTCTTCTTGTGTTTAAATAGTCGGATTGATAGTCCCATAACTCTTTTCCTTTCCTTTTTTTAGTAAAATATTATCTTATTATGGATGCAAAGATACTGAATTTTGTCGAGAAAAAGCATTTTTCTCAAAGTAATATAATATATATTACTGATCAATAGAATAATTATTACCGAGTAATATAATATTTATTACTTTTTCAAACGAATGATTTTGTCATTTCGTTTGACTGCAATTGTCTAATGATTTGATAGGAGTGGATGTGTAGTTATAGGGATATAATACAATAAATCCTGCACCAAAAGGTGCAGGATTTGTTGTTGTTATGCATTGTATTCTTGCCAGCTCTTGATGGGGATGTCCTCCTCTTTGAGTTCGCAGAATGCCTCAATGAATGCTTTGGCGAGACGCACGTTTGTCATCAACGGGATGTTGTGGTCGATGGCAGCGCGGCGAATCTTGTAGCCGTTGGTGAGCTCTCGCTTGGTATGGTTCTTTGGAACGTTCACGATCAGGTCGATGTCGTGGTTGGCGATGAGCTGCATCACTGGTACTCGCTTCTGTCCGAAGTCACGCTCGTCGCGGAGCTTCTCAAGGTATTCCAGTTCCACTCCCTTGAAGGTTGGCTCCTCGTCAGGCCAGCTAACGGGGATTGCCGGTACCTTGTTCTCGGTGAGGAAGCGTGCTGTACCCTCTGTAGCATACACGTTATAGCCCTTCTCCACGAGCAGGCGAGCAGCATTGAGCATGTCAACCTTACCCTGTACAGGACCAGAGCTGATGAGAACGCCCTTCTTTGGCAGTTTGTAGCCTGTGGCGATGAGAGCATTCAATAGTGCCTCGTTGAAGTCGTCGCCCAGACAGCCCACCTCACCGGTACTGCTCATGTCTACACCCAGTACTGGGTCGGCATTCTGCAGACGTGCGAAGGAGAACTGACTTGCCTTCACTCCGATGCGATCGATGTCGAATTCCGACTTGTCGGCAGTCTCGTATGGGGCGTCGAGCATAATCTTCGTAGCTGTCTCGATGAAGTTGCGCTTGAGGATTTTGCTGACGAATGGGAACGAACGGCTGGCACGGAGGTTACACTCGATGACCTTCAGAGTACGGTCCTTGGCAAGGAACTGTATGTTGAATGGTCCTGAGATATTGAGTTCCTTGGCGATGCGGCGGCTAACCTTCTTGATACGACGGATAGTGTCATAGTAGATGTGCAATGCAGGGAAGCACATGGTAGCGTCGCCAGAGTGTACACCAGCGAACTCGATGTGCTCAGAGATGGCATATTCTACTACCTCGCCCTTGTCGGCAACGCCGTCAAACTCAATCTCCTTAGTGTCAGTCATGAACTTGGATACCACTACCGGGAAGTCCTTCGATACCTCGGTTGCCATCTGGAGGAAACGCTCCAGCTCCTCGTTGTCGTAGCAAACGTTCATGGCAGCACCAGAGAGCACGTAGCTTGGACGTACCAGAACAGGGAATCCTACCTCTTCTACAAACTCCTTGATGTCGTCAAGACTGGTCAGTGCGCGCCATGCTGGCTGGTCGATGCCTAGTTTGTCGAGCATAGCAGAGAACTTGTCGCGGTTCTCGGCACGGTCGATGTCAACAGGACTTGTTCCCAGTACGGGTACTCCCTGACGATAGAGCTTCATTGCAAGGTTGTTAGGAATCTGTCCTCCCACACTGACAATGACACCACGTGGCTGCTCCAGATCCATCACGTCGAGTACGCGCTCCATTGTGAGCTCGTCGAAGTAGAGACGGTCGCACATGTCATAGTCGGTAGACACGGTCTCTGGGTTGTAGTTGATCATGATGGACTTATAACCCAGCTTGCGAGCTGTCTGAATGGCATTGACAGAGCACCAGTCGAACTCCACGCTTGATCCGATGCGGTAGGCACCAGAACCGAGCACTACTACTGACTTCTCGTTCTTGTAGTATTCGATGTCATGGGCTGTGACGTATGGCTTGCCGTCAGGTGTGGCGAATGCCGGGGTGTGGGTGTATGTCATATAGAGATAGTTGGTCAGCTCAGGATGTTCGCTGGCAACGGTAGGTATGCGCTTCACTGATGGCAGGATGTTCTGCTGCTTACGATAGCGACGAACGCTGAGGTTGGCTTGTTCCATGTTGCCAGTTGGCTTCAGAACGAAGCGGGCAATCTGGAAGTCAGAGAAGCCAGCTTGCTTAACCTCTAACATCTTCTCGTCGCTGATATCCTCGAGACGGTTGATTGCCTCCAACTCGTGCTTCAGATCAACGATGTGCTTCAGGCGCTCCAGGAACCATTTGTCGATCTTTGTCAGTTCCTCTATGCGGTCGATGCTCATGCCTTCCTCCATTGCCTGTGCTATGGCGAAGATGCGCAGGTCGGTAGGGTGAGATAGTTCCTTCTCTACGTCATCGAAGCGTGTGTGGTCGTTGCCTACGAAGCCGTGCATGCCCTGTCCAATCATACGAAGACCCTTCTGGATCATTTCCTCGAAGGAACGACCGATAGACATTATCTCACCAACAGACTTCATTGACGAACCAATCTCGCGACTAACGCCAGCAAACTTGGTGAGGTCCCAGCGAGGAATCTTGCAAATCATATAGTCGAGCGATGGGGCTACGTATGCTGAGCTGGTAGTTCCCATCTCACCAATTTGGTCGAGAGTGTAGCCCAGCGCAATCTTTGCAGCCACGAAAGCGAGCGGATAACCCGTAGCCTTGGATGCAAGGGCAGAAGAACGACTCAGACGAGCGTTGATCTCGATGATACGATAGTCATTTGTCTCGGCATTGAAGGCAAACTGAATGTTGCACTCACCCACGATATTCAGGTGACGAACACACTTGATGGTGATCTCTTGCAGCATCTTAACCTGCTCCTCGGTGAGCGAACAAGTAGGTGCAACAACGATACTCTCACCCGTGTGGATGCCCAGTGGGTCGAAGTTCTCCCTGGATGCAACGTCTCCTTCAGCTCCGACGTCGCGGAGGGCATAGCCCC
>JAGCDQ010000035.1 GCA_017651245.1 Bacteroidaceae bacterium
CTCGTGACGACAAGTCGCGATGACAGCACGAAGGTGTGCGTTGTTGTCTGGGTCTGGACCTCCTTCTGCCACAGCGATGGCAATCTGCTTGCCAAGGCGAGTGAAAGTCTTTGCCATGTTACCCCATCTCTTCAGTTTTCTTGCTTTACGGAATTCAAATGCTCTTCCCATAATGATATTTACTATTTTACGATTTACTATTTACAATTTGATTACTTACCACGCACTGTTGCACCTGTTGCTTTGCAGATGCTCTGTTCAATCTTGCTCATGATGGCTTCGATGGCCTTGTCGTTGAGAGTCTTTTCTTCACTCTGGAGGGTGAAGTTCACTGCATACGACTTCTTGCCAGCTTCGAGGTTCTTGCCCTCATACACGTCGAAGAGCTTCACCTCCTTCAGCAGTTTCTTCTCTGCCTGATATGCGGCTGCCTCAATCTGGGCAAACTGCACACCCTCATCCACAAGCAAGGCGAGGTCGCGGCTCACAGCTGGGAACTTCGAGAGGTCGTAGTAGGTGACCGTCACCTTCTTGATGAGCTTCATGAGGTTCGTCCAGTTGATGTCAGCAAAGAACACAGGTGCTTCCACATCCAGCTTCTTCGCCATCTTCTTGGTCACGACACCAAACTCTGCAATCTTCTTGCCACCACGCTGTGAGATGGTCGTTGCGAGAGAGAAAACATCATTCTTCTCTTCCCCAAACACCAGCGCACCAAATGGCACACCCAGACGCTTGAAGATGTTCAGCACGTAAGCCTTCATCTCATAAACGGTGCTGTCCTCATCAGCATGAGCCCAGTTGCCATTCACACGCTTGCCTGTCTGCCAAAGTCCGAGGTGATAGTCCTCGCTGTAGGCAGCCAGAATCTTCTTCGACGACTCAGCACTTGCCTTCAGCGTCTCACCGTTCTCGTCCACTTTCTCCTGATTCTTCTCAGGTGAGAAGTAGTAGCAGTTGCCAAACTCGAAGAACTTCAGGTCAGGCATACGACGGTTCACATTGCGGGCAATGGATTCCAGACCGCCGAAGAGCAAGGTCTGACGCAACACCGCCAAGTCCTGACTCAGCGGATTCATCAGCTTCACGCAGTTCTCCAGTTTGTAGGCCTCTCCCTCCTCGTAGTAAGCCACCTTCGTAAGCGAGTTGTTCAGGATTTCATTGAAACCACAGCCCACCAGCTGTTCAGCCACGTGGTTCTGCAGTTTGTTGCTCTTGTCAAGTTCACCCTTCGTGGTGAGCGATGAGCGCACCTGAGAAGGAATCTCGATATTGTTGTAGCCATAGATGCGCAGGATTTCCTCCACCACATCACAAGGCTTCTTCACATCCACACGGAAAGCAGGAGCCTTCACCTGCATCGTCTCTGCATCGCTCTTCAGAATCTCAAAGCCGAGGTTCTTCAAGATGTTCTGCTGTGTCTCCACAGGGAGTTCCTTGCCGATGAGGTCAGCCACATACTTGTATTCCACATCGATGATGGCATCCTGAGGCAGCGTGTCGTTCTTCACGTCCACAATCTCCATGCTGATTTCACCACCAGCCAGTTCCTGTGCCAGCATCGCAGCACGCTTGATGGCGTAAATCTGACCTGCTGGGTCGATGCCTCTCTCGAAACGGAAGCTGGCATCAGTCTGAAGTCCATGACGGCGGGCACTCTTACGAATCCAGGTTGGGTGGAAGTAAGCACTCTCGAAGAGCACGTTCTTCGTGGTCTCATAAGTACCACTACCCTTTCCACCAAACACACCAGCAATACACATAGGCTCCTCCACGTTGCAAATCGCCAAGTCCTTGTCAGAGAGCTTGTGCTCCTCACCATCGAGGGTGACGAAAGGCGTGCCTTCCGGCATCGTCTTGACCACCACCTTGTTGCCCTTCACCATATCGGCATCGAAGCAATGCAAAGGCTGGCCGTACGCCATCATGATATAGTTGGTGATATCGACGATGTTGTTGATAGGACGCTGACCAATTGCCGTCAATCTGTCCTTCAACCACTTGGGACTTTCCTTCACCTCGCAGTTCTTCACCGACACAGCGCAGTAACGAGGACAAGCCTCACCTGCTTCCACCACCACATCAAACTTCAGGTCGTTCGACTGCACCTTGAAGTCGTCCACACTGGGACGATGCAGCGAAGTCTCAAACCCGTTCTGCTTCAGGTAGGCATAGAAGTCACGAGCCACACCCCAGTGCGAACAAGCATCTGAGTGGTTAGGCGTGATGTCCACCTCAATCACGAAGTCGCTCTCCAAACCATAGTACTCAGCAGCAGGGGTGCCCACCACTGCATCCGCTGGCAACACGATGATGCCGTCGTGACTGGTGCCCACACCAATCTCGTCTTCTGCACAGATCATACCGTTCGACTCGATGCCACGCAGCTTGCTCTTCTTGATGACGAACTCCTGGTCGCCATCATACAGTTTGCAACCCAGCTGAGCCACAATCACCTTCTGGCCAGCAGCCACGTTAGGGGCACCACAGACAATCTGCTCCACCACACCATTACCTTCATCCACTGTGGTCACGTGCATGTGGTCGCTGTTGGGGTGAGGTTCGCAAGTCAGCACCTGACCCACCACGAGTCCCTGCAGACCACCCTTGATGCTCTGCACTTCCTCCACAGCCTCCACTTCCAAGCCCATGCTGGTGAGTGCCTTACCCACCTCCTCAGCTGTCATGTCGAAGTCCACATATTCCTTCAACCATTTGTAAGAAATGTTCATATCGTAATGTTTTAGTTTATCTCTTTTTACCTAAAGTCAAAATGTTCACGCACACATGCGCGCACAAAAAACGGTGCAAAGATAGTACAAATCAAGCGAAACACCAAAGGAAAATTCCTTTTTCTTTGTATTTCCGAGATGCAGCCTATCTTCGGCGTACAACAAGCCATAAAAAAAGCTACTAAAGTCCATCAACTTTAGAAGCTTTATGGTTATTAAGGGCAACAACTCTGATTACAAATCAACCATCACATCAATATCATAACTACCGCCATTTGCATCAGAATAGACAGCCACCTTACCTCTGTTCTCGCCAACGATAGGAACCCACAGAGCAATATTGTCACCATTCTTGGTCGTAGCCTCATACTTGATAGACATATTTGCCGCTTCGAAATGAACATACTTCCTTTCGAGGTTTTGATACTGAGCAGCATCGCTCCAATCCAGGCTGACCCATTCGCCCTCATCCTTGGTGATGTCACAAACGTAGAAGCCGTCCTTCGTCACATTGCCACATCCAATGCCCTCGATATAGGCATTGATCGAGCCTGGATAGTAAGAAGGGATGTTACGCATCGTAAACTTACCTTCACCTGTTGCCTTAGGATTGAAAGTGCACATGATACGTACTGGCGGGTTCTGGCCATCGTCGTTCAGGATGAACTTGAAGGTGGATTCTGTTGTGGCAAAACCTTTAGCAAAGAACTTGTCGTCATCGAAACCTACGCCAATCGATATTGCCTCTTCATAGACCCTCTCACCCACTGTTGCGTCGTTGGTGTTGACGCGGTAGAACCCCAGACTGTTCGGCTCATCCACACCATCAGGATGGTGATGGTTGCGTACAGCATAGAATTCACCAGCAATCGTAATCAACGACCAACGAGTATTTTCGTCCACATCAATCCCGGTCAACCGTTTCAGCGTTTTAGTCGAAGTGTTGTAGATGTATGGTACGGGGAACTTCGTGTTCTTCTCGCGACAAACCACGCCCAGATTGTTGCCTGCTGGGAGGATGTGAGCCACATCGTATCCGTCCACCTCAGCTGGAATGATCTGCTCATAGCTCAGTTCAGATCCCCTGTCGGTGATGCACAGCACACGCCCACTTGGATGATAATGGTCAATCTCATATCCACCTTCACGCACATAAATGTGGTTGCCCACAGCATGGAGCCAGCCATTCAGCATGCTCTGTGGATTGTAGCCATCGTTCAAGTCGTTAGGAGCGCCGTCCGCAATACTCCATTCAAACAAAGCACCGTCACTCTTGCGAATCAGATACTGTCCACCATGCACATTATGATGTGCCTCATTATATCCGTCCCGAATCTGCGTGAGAATCTTCTTGACAGGGCTCTCCTCCATCTCGCTGTAACCAGGAATTTCATAAAAGCAGTTGCTCAGCCACAGATAATCTTCACCTACATTAAAGATGAAGTTAGGAGAGATTTTAATGCTGGAGTTGACCCTTTCAATAATGGTCTGCACTTCAGGATTTTCCTCATCGCTACCATCCACCAAGATATTCTTTCCATTCTCGTCTTTCAGAGCCACCTCCACGTCAAACGTGTAGTTCACCTCAATGAACTTCATGTCGTCAGATACTTTCAGCAATGTGTTGACGGTTGTCACATCACCTGCGGCACGTGTCTTGAGTGTACCGTTCTTTCTTCCCACTGCCAAAGTTTTAGCGTTTTTAATATTGCTGGAGCTGGCAACAACACTTGTCACATTCAAATTATTGAAGTTGGCATAACTGCCGCCGTCACCATTTCCATCCGAACATGCTACAAATGCGATTGCGGTCAACATGAGACCCGACAAATAAAGATACTTTTTCATAAGCTATTGAAATTTATTAAGGTGAATTATTTGCAAAGATAATTGCTTTTATTGATTTCTGCAATAGTTCTGGTTCTTTTTCTGCGATTATTTTTCAAATCGCTCGCCCCACAACTGCATCATTCGTTCGTGCAGCTTGTTCTCAGACGGATTCTCCTGCGGATGCCAGAAACGTGCATCCGTCGCCCCGTCAGGCAGGAACTGCTGCTGCACGAAGTTGCCCTTATAGGCATGGGCATATTTGTAGTCCTTGCCATAACCCAGCTGCGACATCAGTTTGGTAGGTGCATTGCGCAGGTGCAACGGCACAGGCAGGTTGCCCGTCTCACCCACATATTGCAACGCCTCATTGATCGCCTCGTAGGCAGAATTGCTCTTGGGAGAAGTCGCCAGATAGACCGTTGCCTCTGCCAATGGGATGCGTCCTTCAGGCATTCCGATTTTCGACACAGTGTCGAAAGCGGCATTCGCCAACAAGAGTGCATTAGGGTTCGCCAAGCCGATGTCCTCACTGGCAGAAATGACCAATCTGCGGGCAATGAAAATCGGGTCTTCACCCCCTTCAATCATGCGAGCCAGATAATAGATGGCAGCATCAGGATCACTCCCTCGGATGCTCTTGATGAAGGCAGAAATGATGTCGTAATGCATCTCACCATCCTTGTCATACGCCAACGGATTCTGTTGAAGCGTTTCTGTAACGACATCATCGTTAATCACTGATGATGATTCCGTTACCAATTCAAGGATATTGAGAAATTTTCTCGCATCACCTCCGCTGTATCGCATCATCGCCGTCGTCTCCTGCACATCAATCTCCTTCGTCTTCAGGAACACATCCGTCTTCAGTGCATGGTCGAGCAAACTGAGCAAATCCTCCACCTCCAGACTCTTCAGCACATACACCTGACAGCGGCTCAGCAACGGACGGATCACCTCGAACGAAGGGTTCTCAGTCGTGGCACCAATCAGCGTCACCACTCCCTGCTCCACAGCCCCCAAAAGGCTGTCCTGTTGCGACTTCGAAAAGCGGTGGATTTCATCGATAAACAAGATGGGAGACACCCCACCCTTCACATTGCCGAAGAAACTGCTTGCCTTCGCCTTTTCAATCACCTCACGCACATCCTTCACACCCGAAGTCACGGCACTCAGCGTGAAGAACGGCACCTCCAGCGTCTTGGCGATGATGCCCGCCAGCGTCGTCTTGCCCACCCCTGGAGGTCCCCACAAGATGAAAGAGGCAACACGCTTCTGTTCAATCATCCTGCGTATCACCGCCCCCTCACCCACGAGGTGCTTCTGTCCTATGTAATCGTCCAACGTTTGCGGACGCAATCTCTCTGCTAACGGTTGCATGGCTTTGTCTTTCTAAAATCAGTGCAAAGATACGAATATAAATCTGGAATTATTACTTTTTCACAGAAAAGAATCTTCCATATAGAAAATAATTCCTAATTCCTACTTCCTAATTCCTAATTTATTATTACCTTTGCATGTTCTTAGGAGAATTCCCAACGGAAACAATCATAATAAACACAATAAAAACTAAAAATGGAAAGAGACAACATTATTTTCTCTCTTATCGAGAAGGAGCATCAGCGTCAGCTGAAAGGTATTGAATTGATCGCATCAGAGAACTTCGTGAGCGACCAAGTGATGGAAGCAATGGGCAGCTACTGCACCAACAAGTATGCCGAGGGTTATCCTGGTCACCGTTACTATGGTGGTTGCCAAGTGGTGGACGAAATCGAGCAGCTTGCCATCGACCGCGCGTGCCAGCTCTTTGGTGCTGAATATGCCAACGTGCAGCCCCACTCTGGTGCTCAGGCTAATGCAGCCGTGCTGTTGGCTGTGCTGAAGCCAGGTGACGTGTTCATGGGTCTGAACCTTGATCACGGTGGTCACCTCTCTCACGGCTCTCTCGTGAACACTTCTGGTATTCTCTATAAGCCTGTAGGCTACAACCTCAACAAGGAGACTGGTCGTGTGGATTACGACGAGATGGAGGCATTGGCAAAGGAACACAAGCCCAAGCTCATCATTGGTGGTGGTTCTGCCTACAGCCGCGAATGGGATTATGCCCGCATGCGCAAGATTGCTGACGAAGTGGGTGCCCTCCTGATGATTGACATGGCTCACCCTGCAGGTCTCATCGCAGCAGGTCTGCTGGAGAACCCTGTAAAGTATGCTCACATCGTGACCACCACCACACACAAGACTCTTCGTGGTCCTCGTGGCGGTCTCATCCTCTTGGGCAAGGACTTCGACAACCCATGGGGCTACACAACACCAAAGGGTGTGGTGAAGAAGATGTCTCAACTCCTCAACTCAGCCGTATTCCCTGGACAGCAGGGCGGTCCTCTGGAGCACGTGATTGCTGCCAAGGCTGTGGCATTCGGTGAGGCACTGAAGCCTGAGTTCAAGGAGTATGCCAAGCAGGTGAAGAAGAACGCTGCTGTGTTGGCTGACGAACTCACCAAGCGTGGCTTCGCTATCGTGAGCGGTGGCACTGACAACCACTCTATGCTCGTTGACCTCCGCACGAAGTACCCAGACCTGACTGGTAAGGTGGCAGAGAACGCACTGGTGGCTGCTGACATCACCATCAACAAGAACATGGTGCCATTCGACACCCGTTCTGCCTTCCAGACTTCTGGCTTCCGTCTTGGCACTCCTGCCATCACCACTCGTGGTGCGAAGGAAGACCTCATGGTGCAGATCGCTGCATGGATTGAGGAAGTGCTCAACGACCCAGAAAACGAGGCAGTCATTGCAAAGGTACGTGGTGAGGTGAACGAGACCATGAAGAAGTACCCACTCTTCGCATGGTAACCAGCCCATGCGCTGGGCGATTTTCGCCATCCGGCATGTAAGTCAATCACAAAATGAATAAGACCTCACTATTAGGTATGACATTAGAGGAGTTGCAGGACGTGTGCCTGCAACTCTCTATGCCTAAATTCACAGCCAAACAAATGGCACAGTGGATTTATGGCAAGCATGTGCATACCATCGACGAAATGACCAACCTCTCCAAGGCAAACCGCGAGAAGTTGGATTCGTTGTTTTGTGTGGGGTGCATGGCTCCCGTCGAGACTTGCCAAAGCAAGGACGGAACGGTGAAGTACCTTTTTCCCACAGAAGAGGGAAAGTTTGTGGAGACGGTCTATATTCCTGATGGCGAACGTGCCACGTTGTGCGTGAGTTGTCAGGTGGGCTGCAAGATGAACTGCCTCTTTTGTCAGACAGGCAAGCAGGGTTGGCAGGGCAACCTGTCAGTGAGGGACATCCTCAACCAAATCTACAGCGTGGACCAGTTGGTCGCTGAGGAGGGAAAGACGCCCCTGACCAACATCGTCTATATGGGACAAGGGGAACCACTCGACAATCTGGACAACGTATTGAAATCGACAGAGATTCTGACAGCCGATTATGGCTGGGCTTGGAGTCCACATCGCATCACCATCTCGACGGTGGGATTGAAGATGAACATGCAGAGGCTGTTGGATGAGAGTGAATGCCACGTTGCTGTGTCGCTCCACTCCCCCATCCACGAGCAACGCCTGCAACTGATACCAGCAGAGAAACAATTCGCCATTGCCGACATCGTGGCACTGCTGAAGGAATACGACTGGAGTCATCAAAGACGCATCACTTTCGAATACACGATGTTTGGTGGCACCAACGACACGCCCCTGCATGCGAAGGAACTGACCAAGTTGCTACGTGGACTCAACTGCCGCGTGAACCTCATCCGTTGGCATCGAGTGCCTGAAGTGCCCTTGAAAGAAGTGGAGATGGACACGATGGAACACTTTCGCGACTACCTGAACAATCACGGCATTCCCACCACGATACGTGCCTCAAGAGGACAAGACATCTGGGCTGCTTGTGGACTTTTATCATCGAAACGATAACTCGTAAACCAACCAACATGAAATTCAGAATTATAGCAATACTTTTACTCATTGCCTTTGCCTTTGCCGCTTGTGACAATCCCACCAAGAATGGGCGCCGTCGCAGAAGTGCCAGTTTGCTCACCCCTGTCTCGTCAGGCAATCCGTATGAGGTGATGGTGGTGGCAGATGACAGCGTGTGGAACGGCTATGCAGGTGCTGCCCTGCAGCGTATCCTCGACAAGCCCTTGCTGGGTCTTCCCCAACAAGAACCACAGTTTCACAAGAGCCACATCACAGAGGCACACTATGACCACATCACGAACCTGTTCCGCAATATCTTCCGCATTCAGATTGGTAAGGAATACACGATGGCGAAGATGACGGTGGAGAAGGATGTGCATTCCACGCCACAGATGATTCTCACGCTTCATGCACCCAATCAGGTGGAAGCATCGGTCTATATCACAGAACACGCCAAAGGCATCGAAGGACTGATCACCAGTGAGGAAATCAACCGTACTGCCAATGACTTGTACTTCCAGCACAACATCAAGTTTGCGAAGCAGGTGAAAGAAATGTTTGGCTGCGAGTTTTACATTCCTGTCGATGTCAAGAAGATGAAGGTGGGTGAAGATTTCATCTGGGCAAGTGACGATGGACTCTCCTCCATCCAGAACATTTGCATCTACTCCCTGCCATACGTGAGTGAGAAGATGTTCACGAAGGGTCCCTATATTGCCCTGCGCGACACCATCATGAAGCGTAACATCCCTGGTGAGAAACCCAATCAATGGATGCAGACAAACCCTGAGTTCGTGTGGACCAAAAACATCACTGTGAATGGCGAATTCGCGATGGAAGCACGTGGGCTTTGGGAGATGCGCAACGATGCGATGGGTGGTCCCTTCGTCAGTCATACGAGATTGGATGAGAAAAACAATCGTGTCATTGTGGTCGAGGGTTTTGTCTATGCACCTGACAAGATGAAACGCACGATGCTCAGAAGGTTGGAGGCTGCGTTATATACGTTGGAAATAGCAAAAGAGTAGGTTGGAGGTTTGAGATTTGAGGTTTCTTGGCAAGCCAAGCGTGCTAAAGATACGATAAGAGATAAGAGATTTAATTTGAATTATGGAAAGAATTAAAATAGGAATCACACAAGGTGATATCAATGGTATCGGTTATGAACTGATACTGAATACATTTGCAGCAGAGGAAATGTTTTCCATCTGCACACCCGTTATCTACGGTTCTCCCAAGGTGGCGACCTACCATCGCAAGACTTTGGGAAGTGAGACAAGTTTCCAAGTGGTTGAATCGGCTGAGATGGCAAAAGACGGTCATCTCAATATGGTGAACTGCTTTGGTGAAGATGAGCAGAAAATTGAGTTTGGACAAGCGACAGAGGAAGCAGGACAGGCTGCCCTCACCTCGCTCGACAAAGCGTTGATTGACCTGAGAGATGGGAAGATTGCCGCATTGGTCACCACCCCACTCAACAATGCCACCATCAAACGTGTTGATGGAAAAGCTTTCAAAGGTCAGACAACTTACATTGAAGAAATGGTTGGTGAAGGTCAGAAAGCCATCAAGCTTTTCATTGCTGACAGGTTACGCATTGCTTTGGCAACAGACAAGATGCCTGTGTCAGAGATTCCTGCACACATCACTAAGGATGCCCTTGCAGAACGCCTGGTCATGCTGCACAACACGTTGAAGCGCGACTTCTTCATCGACAATCCTCGCATTGCCGTTCTCGCACTCAACCCACATGCTGACGGCAAGGAAGAGCAGGAAATCATCGTTCCCATCATCGACGAACTCTTCAAGCGTGGCGTACGTTGTGTAGGTCCATACGCTGCTGACGAGTTCTTTGGAACAGGTAATCACAACCACTTCGATGCTGTCCTCGCCATGTACTACGACCAGGGCGTGTCAGCCTTCAAGTCGATTGCCCAGAATGAGGGAATCAACTACACGGCCGGTCTTCCAGTGCTTCGTACAGCACCAGCCATTGGCGTCAGCTACGACCTTGCTGGCAAGAACCTGCTCGAAGACGAACAACCTTTCCGTCAGGCCATCTACACAGCTGTTGATGTGGCACGCAATCGTGTGCGTTTTGACAAGGAGCGCGTCAATCCCCTGCAGAAGCAGTATGTGGCAAAACGTGATGACTCAGACAAACTGAAACTCGACCAAGTAGAGGAAGAGAACTAAAGGAGTTTTTGGTTTCTCACGCATGAAATCCAAGACCAGAAATATCTTCTTTGCCTTTGGACTCTTTGCAGTCATCGTGATGCTGTTCACGTTCAAGGTGTCGTTTACCCAATTGTGGGCAGACATTTGTCATGCAGGCTATTGGCTCTTCGCCATCTTGGGACTTTGGATATTCCTCTATATGATGAATGCCTGGACTTGGCGCATCATCATCCGCGGGTCAGGTGATTGCCCCATCCCCTTTTGGAAGATTCTGAAACTCACCATCACAGGGTTTGCCCTCAACTATGCCACACCAGCAGGACTGATGGGTGGAGAACCCTATAAAATCATGGAACTGAAGCCCTATATTGGCACTCAGCGAGCCACCTCCAGCGTGCTGCTCTTTGCCATGATGCATATCTTCGCCCATTTCTGGTTCTGGACGACCAGCATCGCCGTCTATCTTGTCTTGGCTGCGTTTGGCATCCTCCCCATCAACGTGGGAATGGGTATCGTACTCCTCTTCATGACTTGTTTTTGTGGAGCGGGCATCTACCTCTTCATGCGAGGCTACAAGAATGGAATGGTGGTCAAACTCATCCGTTTCATCAGTCACATTCCAGGCTGCAAGAAATGGGGACGACAGTTTGCAGAAAGTCATCAGGAAGACCTCATGAAGATAGACCGCCAGATCTCTCAACTCCAATCGCAGAACCAGCGTAGTTTCTTTGGCAGTTTTGCCCTCGAATTCATTGGGCGCATCCTGCAAAGTCTTGAAATCTATTTCATGCTGTTGCTCTTCGAGGCAGGCACAGGTGGAGGGCTTACCTTCGTGTACGCGTTCCTGATTCTGTCCTTCACAAGTCTCTTCGCCAACCTTCTTTTCTTCCTACCCCTTCAGTTGGGTGGTCGTGAGGGAGGTTTTGCGATGTCAGTTGCCCAGATGGGTATGACTGCCGACATTGGTATGTTTGTCAGCATCATCTGTCGGGTACGCGAACTCTTCTGGACAGCCATCGGATTGCTACTGATGAAGGTGGGCAACAAACTTCCCATTTCTGAAACCACTGAACAAACCACACCTGTATGAAAATCTTAGGAATCAGCAGAGGACTTAAATATTCCCCCAATCTGGCAGGAAATGATGCCGCCATCTTCACCGCTGTCAAAGACGAACTGAAAGCGATGGGACACGAAGTGGAGAGCATCCACGAAAGTGATATGGTGGGATTCGACTATACACCTTACGAACGGGTGTTCAGTATGGCAAGAGATATCTTCTCGCTTTTCATGCTGGAAAAGGAAACAGACTTGACGACACAACAAAAGTTCGTCAACAGCATCAATGGCATTCTCACTTGCACCAACAAGGCATCAGTGGCAACACATCTGTTGGAGGCAGGCGTTCCACAACCTGAGTTTCTGATTGGGAAGCAACGTGATTTGTTGTTTTGTTCGGCTGGTCAGAAAGAAAACATCATCCTTCCCTTGTGGTTGAAAAATAGTGATGGTAGTGCCACTGTGGCTGAAGACACCCTCTATTGTTCCACGAAGGAGGAATTCAATACGGCTTTCAAGAAAATGGAAGAGAGAGAGGTGAACCTTTGGTTGGTGCAGGAGCACAAGGCTGGTGACCTCATCAAGTTTTATGGTGTGGAAGGCACAGATTTCTTCCAATGGAACTACGCCAGTCAGGGACATTCGAAGTTTGGTCTGGAAAAAGTGAACGGCAAGGAGAAGGGATACCCTGTTCATGCTGATAGAATCAAGTATTATGCTGACTTGATAGCAAAACGGATTCAAGTGCCCATCTATGGAGGCGATGCCATTATTGATGAGCAAGGTGAATTCTGGTTTATCGACTTCAATGATTTCCCAAGTTTCTCCAGTTGTCGAGAGGAAGCAGCAACAGCCATTGCACAAAGAATCATCCAATGAAAGAAGAGATACAACAGACCTTGAAATCGAATGACACTGAGGAGTGGTTAGACACAGTGTGGACGCGTCCCATCGGGTACCAATGGGCGCGATTCTTCGATGCATTGAACGTGCATCCCAACACCGTCACCATCCTATCAATGATCATCGGTGTGGCATCTGCCTACTTCTTTGTTCATGGTAGTTTCCGTACGGAGGGAATGGAAGGACTTCTCTACAACATCGTGGGTGTCCTCCTGTTAGCTTGGGCAAATTTCTACGATAGTGCAGATGGGCAATTAGCTCGTATGACGGGTAAAAAGACGCAGTTGGGACGCATCCTCGATGGTGCCGCTGGTGACGTGTGGTTCTTTGCCCTCTATCATGCATTGACCCTCCGTTCCTACTTTCACCACCATCTTGAATTTGAGTGGTTGGGCATCGAGGATAACACACGCAACAGCATCATTGCCACTCTTGTCTTCTATGCCTTCGCCTGGTTCTCTGGCATTGTCTGTCATGCTCGTCAATGCGGACTTTCCGACTACTATCGTCAGATTCACCTCTTTTTCTTGAAGGGCAAGGAAGGAAGCGAACTGGATAACGCTGCACAACAGCGACGCATCTATCAAGAAACACCTTGGAAGGGAAATGTCATCTACAAGTTGTTCCTGCTCACCTATATCAACTATACACGGAGTCAGGAAAAACAAACACCTCAGTTCCAACAACTCTGGAAGAATCTTCAAGAAAGATATGGTTCTGTAGATAAGGTGCCACAGGCCTTCCGCGATGCGTTCCGCCTGTTGAGCCTGCCAATGATGAAATGGGCAAACATCCTTACGTTCAACACACGTGCCATCGCATTTTATGTGTCTTGTCTCATCGACCTCCCCTGGCTCTATCTGGTGTTTGAAATTGTGGTGATGACGTCGTTATATTTTTATATGCGCCACACACATGAGGGATTCTGCAAACAACTAAACAGCAAACTGTAAGTATGGTTCAAGCGATTATATTTGACTACGGAGGTACCATCGACACCAATGCACAGCATTGGAGCGAAGTGTTGTGGGAAGGATACCAGCACGTGGGCATTCCTGTAAGCAAGGAGGAGTTTCGCACCAGCTATGTGGTAGCAGAACGGGCACTAGGCAGACATCCTTACATTCAGCCTCATCATAACTTTCACGACCTGCTCACCATCAAGTGTGACATTGAGACGAAGGACTTGCAGGAAAGAGGCGTTTGGCAAGTGTCGGAGGCAGAAAGGAAAGAGAAGAGCGATGCTGTGGCAAACTACTGCTATCAGTATGTGCTGAACGTGCTGGAGGAAAGCCGTCCTGTCATTGAGGCATTGGCAAAAAGATATCCATTGGTATTGGTCAGCAACTTCTATGGCAACATCGAGACCATCTTAAAGGATTTCCGTCTGGAGTATTTCCAACGAGTGATTGAAAGTGCTGTGGTGGGCGTGAGAAAGCCCGACCCCAAGATTTTCCAATTAGGCGTGGATGCCCTGAGGGATGTGATGAGAAAGACTGAAGAAGAATTGCCTGCCAAAGATATCCTCGTGGTGGGTGACAGTTTCTCCAAAGACATCGTGCCAGCCACACAGATTGGCTGCCAGACTGTATGGATGAAAGGTGTTGGTTGGGGAAACGAGACAGTGGACGAATCTGTGCCCACACACATTATATATAATATAGGAGAATTATTGGAAGTGTTCCATCAGGAATGAAGAAAGCTGTCATTGGCATATTATTCATGATGCTGTGCTGCTCGATGCAGGCGCAAGTGACGGGACGTGTCATAGACAGCAAGACCCGCGAGGCGCTTGACCTCGTGAATGTCTATTACGATGGCAAGAACGTGGGTGAGCAAACGGATGAGGAGGGATGCTTTGTCATCAAAGAGGACAGCACTTGGAAAGAATTGAGCATCTCCTCCTTGGGGTATCAGACACAGACGATTCGCCTGAAAGATTTTGGCAAGAACAAAGACATCACCGTGAAATTAGTGCCTGACACCAAGACGCTGACAGGTGTGACCGTCACCACCAAACGTGCACGCTACAGCCGCAAGAACAACCCAGCTGTGGAACTGATGAAGAAGGTGATTGCCAACAAAAAACAGAGCGACCTTCATGCCAAAGATTTCTTCACCTATACCAAATACGAGAAGATGACTTTCTCACTCAACGAGGTGAGTGACAAAGTGTTTGACGAGGGAGAATACAAACGATTCGCCTTTTTGAAAGACCACGTGGAACGCTCTCCACAGACGGGTAAACTCATCTTGCCACTGACGGTCGATGAAACGCTGGCAGATGTATTCTATCGCAAAGACCCCAAATCGGAAAAGCAGGTCATCAAAGGTGAAAGCAACAAAGGTGTGACGGAGTTGGTGAATACGGGTGAAATCTTTACCACCACACTGAAGGATGTCTTCACCGATGTGGACATTTACCAGAATGAGTGCCGACTTCTCCAATACCCCTTCCGTTCGCCTATTGCCGACAATGCGATATCCTTCTATCGCTATTACCTGCAAGACACCCTCTTCATCGAGCAAGACAAAGTGGTGGATGTGGGGTTCCTGCCAAACAACCAGCAGGACTTTGGATTTTCAGGACATTTGTACATTCTGCTAACCCCCGACTCCACGTTTCAAGTGCGTCGTGTGGAACTCACTATCCCCCGTCGCAGCGATGTGAATTTCGTGGAGAACATGATGATTTCACAAGACTTCACTGAACTGGAATCAGGCGATCGTATTGCAGCCACCAACGACATGCTGGTGGAGTTGCAACTCACCAAGTGGCTGGGTAAGTTCCAGGTGCAACGAGTGACCCGAATGAGCAACGTGAGCTTTGAGGAAATTCCTCGTTCCTTGTTCAAGAACATCAAGGGAAACACCTTGCGCGAACCTGATGCCTCCATGCACGACGAAGATTTCTGGAATGAATATCGACAAGTGAAACTCTCTTCGTCTGAGGGAAAGATGGACAGTTTCCTTGACCGTCTCACCCATATCAAGGGTTTCTCTATCTTCCTTTTCGGCTTCAAGGCATTGGTGGAGAATTTCGTGGAGACAGGCGACTCCCTCCATCCTAACTACGTGGATATAGGTCCTGTCAACACCATCATCTCAGCCAACCACTATGACGGTTTGCGTTTCCGTGCCTCAGCACTCACGACCGCCAACCTCTTCCCTCACCTCTTTGTCAACGGCTATGTCGCCTATGGCACCAAGACCCACAACGTCTATTGGAAGGGACAACTCACCTACTCCTTCAACAAGAAAGCCTACTTGCCACGCGAGTTTCCACAACACAACTTGTCGGTCTATTGGTGGGATGATGTCATTTCGCCTTTTGACAAGTATGTGCCTACCGACAAGGACAATATGTTCACCGCTTTCCATGCCTCAAAAGTGGATCAGTACCACCATGCACGCGAATTGCACATTGACTACACCCGTGAACTTGAGACGGGTGTCAAACTCTATGCACAGTTCACCCGCACTCGGAATCATCCTGTTGATGCATTGTTCTATCAGCGACTGGATGGTGTCGGCACACCAGTCAACGACCCCACCCAATGGCTCTCAGGCATCACTACCGCCCAGTTCAAGGTCGGTGTGACTTACGAACCTAATGTCACTTATGTCAACACCAAGCAGCGCCGCATCAAGGTGAATCACGACGCTCCCATCCTTTCCCTTAGCTACACTCGAGGCATCAATGGATTCTTAGGGGGGCAATACAATTATAACCTTACAGAACTGGGATTTTACAAACGTCTCTGGTTAGGTCAGTTTGGTAAGATTGACACTGATATCAAGGCGGGTGCACAATGGAATAAAGTGCCTTTCCCGCTCCTCATCCATCCTGCTGCCAACGCCTCCTACATCATCGAGGATAACACCTTCTACCTTATCTCCAACCTCGAGTTCCTCAACGACCGCTATGCTTCGATGTTTTTCGAGTGGGACCTGAATGGTTGGCTGCTCAACCGCATTCCGCTCATCCATAAACTCAAATGGCGTGAATGCGTGGGCGTCAATGTTCTGTGGGGACAACTTACCGACAAGAACAATCCTGCCACCCTCAACTACTCTGACCCCGACCTCTTTTACTTCCCAGGTCACTTCCAAGCCGACGGCACGTACGAACAAAACACCGTCCGCATGAATGAACGCACCCCATACATCGAATGGCGTGTCGGTATTCACAACATCTTCAAGTTAGTTGAAATTGACTACGTTCGTCGCATCACCTATCGTCACGACCCCAACACCAACCGATGGGGCATCCGCTTCAAAGTGAGAATGACGTTTTAAAATACAAAAGGATTGCTTTCTTGCAATCCTTTCTGCGGAAAGTGAGGGATTCGAACCCCCGGAACAGTTACCCGTTCACCGCATTTCGAGTGCGGCCCGATCGACCACTCCGGCAACTTTCCTTGTAAAGGGTGGACTTAAATGAATAAGTCCACCCTTTATAAATAGCCGGGAGGAGATGTGATGAAACTCCGACGTGATAAGATTTGAGTATTTACCGACCTTTGTAATCCACCGACTCTATGGTTTCCAGATGCCGAAACCCCATGCTCGACGACATGGCGACTTCTGGGTTGTGGCCCGCCATTGGAACGGTAAAATCATCTCGGTTTCAGTATATAATTTGATGAGTATCCCGATCGATCCTGTACCCCGGCTGTATGTTTACGTCAGCTGTCCCTTTTTGTTCGATTCTCTCACCGAATCAGACGGCTTTCGTTATGTTCTATGGGCAAAGGTAATACATTCTAAATATAAAAACAAAGGATTTGAAGAAAAAAATCTTCAAATCCCTCATTTTTTAACATTTCGACCAATTATTCACCAAGGTACACCGCAAATGACATCGCTCTGCCGGCTGGAGTCTTACCCCAAATCCAGAGGGTCTGCTCATCGCTTCCCTGTGCCGATTTGAAGGCTGATTCCATATCAGCAACCGTCTTGATGTTCTGGTTGTTTGCCTTCAGGATGATGAAGCCTTCAGGCACACCAGCATCCTTCAGATAGCCGCTCTTCAGTTTTGTCACCTGCACACCATAAGAGAGGTTCAGCGTCTTCTGCTGGTTCTCGGTCAGTTCCTTGAACTCTGCGCCCAGCGTATCCAGCTTGACATTTCCATTGACCAGTTTGGTGTTGCCCTTCGCATTGCGGAAGGTGATGGTTGCCGTCTTTTCCTTCTTGTCACGGATGTAACCAATCTGTGCCTTGTCACCAGGACGATACTTCGTGGTGGCTTCCTGCAATTCTGACATCTTCGTGATCTTCTTTCCATCCACCGACACAATCACATCACCACTCTTGAGACCTGCATCTGCAGCGGCACCATCGTCCGTCACTTCTGCCACATAGACACCATCCACTGTGCCGAAGTCAGCAGAGAATTTTTCGTCATCACGCTTCTTGGCATCGATATAATCGTGGAGTGTCATACCGCTGATGCCAATCATCGCACGTTGAACCGTTCCATAAGTCTGCAAGTCGGTCACCACCTTCTTCATGATAGTCGTAGGAATAGCAAAACCATAACCTGTAAACGAACCCGTCTGTGAATACAGCATCGCATTGATGCCCACCAGTTCGCCACGTGTGTTCACCAGCGCACCACCAGAGTTGCCCTGATTGATGGCTGCATCTGTCTGGATGAACGACTCAATGCCATTCTTGTGTGCACCAATGCCACGAGCCTTTGCCGACACGATGCCTGCCGTCACCGTCGAAGTCAGATTGAACGGGTTGCCCACAGCCAACACCCACTCACCCACCTTCAACTGGTCAGAGTCGCCAATCACGATAGCAGGGAGTCCTGAAGCATCAATCTTCAACAGAGCCAAGTCCGTGTCAGCATCCGTGCCGATGACCGTAGCCTTGAACTCGCGGTTGTCATTCAGTGTGATGGTGATTTCGTCAGCATTCTCCACCACGTGGTTGTTCGTCACGATATAGCCATCATCTGAGATGATCACACCCGAACCGGCAGCCTCACGCTTAGGCGTTTCCACCTGACGACGCTGAGAGCCGCCGCTACCACGACCGAAGAAGTCACCAAAGAAATCCTCGAATGGGTCACGATATTCGATGGTCTGTTGACGCCCCTTCTGCACCACTTTAATATATACAACCGCATTGCAAGCCTTCTCGGCAGCCTCCGTCAAATCCACGGGCTGAGCGGCAGGCGATGCTGCAGTCGAGAGTTGCATCATGCTGCGTTCTGGTTCCTGTGCCTTCTTAGGTTCCGTGAAGGAGAAAGCAGGCAAAACCTTATCCACTGACTTTTGAGAGAGGGAATATGCAAACGCCCCAGTCAATCCAGAGAGGAAGGCAACACCTACAAGTGTGCCATAGAATCTTTTAGTAGTCTGTTTCATAGTCTGTTTATTATAAGAATAGTTATTGTTAATGCTTGATTTTTCAAATTCGAGCGCAAAATAACGACATTTTCACGTGACCACAAAACATTTCTCCCCTATTTTTCTTTCTCTTTGATTTAGTTTAACAAATCGCCCAAAGTGTTAACACCGCTTAAGAAAAATCCTTAATTTTTTCACAACCAATTAACACTCAAAAAGGCTTATTCCAAGATGTGTAAAAGGTCAGTTTCTGCCCGACCTCTTTACATCTGGCATTAACAGTATATTGCCGATAAATGAATATCAGTACTAGCACCGCTATCACCAAGAAATATATGGCATCTCTATTTACATATCCCATACAGACTATACGCCCCAACAACTAATAAAATATTCCGAAGATACTCATTTAGTTATGACTGGTTTCCCTGCCTCTTTCCAAGCAACAATACCACCTTTCAGATTTACACATTTATACCCAACATCAGCCAGTTTGCCAGCAGCATTGGCAGAACGACGACCTGTTCTGCAATAGATGGCAATAGTTTTTTCAGCTGGAAGTGTCGCTTTCGCTTTCTCCACGAAATCGTCCTGGCCTTGGTCAATAAGAATGGCTCCCTGAATATGACCTTCTGCGAACTCGTCGGTAGTTCTCACATCTAAGATAACGACTGTGGAATCTGCAATAAGCTCTACAAATCCCTGAACATCTGTATTCTCGTAAGTTTGTTGGCCACAAGCTGATGTCAGTCCTAAGGCAGCCAATATGCATGTTAGTATTCTCATCATAATTCTATGTTGGAGTTCCGTTATTCCGTTCTTGGTCTTCGCTCAGTTTGTTCCCTTCGATAGCCAGCGAGGAGTGAATGGTTTTGATTTAGGTTATTCGCCATTTTATCTTCACTTTTATGTAGTTGCAAAGTTAGCATTTATTATTGACTCCACAAAATTTCAGCTCATTTTTTTCAGTTTGGGTGTCAGGTGTCATCGGTGTCATTTTCAATTTCAATTTCTGAAAACTGATTTTGACTCACTATAAAATAATATAATATATTATTATAGTGGCGACTTGACACCATCAAAAATCGATTTTGACACCTTGACACCTGACACCCATGACACCCTGCAAAAGTGACCGTGCTTTTTTGCGTGCTTATTTTGCCCTTTAATTTGTTAACCCTTTCAAAATGCCGTAACTTTGCATCGTATTCCTAAGGAGAAAATTTGCAGCCCCTAAGGGTAACAAAATTTTCCCTATAGGGGAACAAAAAATTGGTGAAAGGTAAGAGGTGAAAGGTGAAAGAGCCTACGGCTGTTCTGCGCGCGTCAGCCCCCACTCAGAGCCCTAAACTCCAGCTCTAATCAAAACAACTAACCAACTAATTATTAACAATCTAAAAACTATCTAACTAACTATGGCAATTAAGGTAAATGCAAGAGAAACCGAACTCAAAATCGGTAAGAACCCAAGGGAGATGGAACTTTTTAATGGTCTAAAGTCTAAGGTAAAAAGACAAAGGAAAGGAGAGGCTTTCGGTGCCACGGACATAGGTCAGTTCGATAGTACCATTACCAGTCTTGACGGGGCGAGCGATGTCGTATGTTCCTGTGCGAAAGAGCAGATAGCCCGGACATCCAGCATTGAGTGTCGCCTGCACGTCAGCGGCAAGTGTCTCGGTGTTGGCATCGCGGTAAGCCTGCAAACTGGGGACGATTTTCTGATAGCCCAGAGTTTTCAGGTAGTTGATGTTCTGAGTCACCGATGTGACATCGTATTCATAGTCCACAGAATAGAGCATCGGGCAGAAGAACTTTTCAGCATGAGATTTGACAATATCCACTTATTCTTGTCGGGGGGGTCTCATGATGACTTTCAGTTCACGATTGCAAAGATATATCAAGTTGACAACACCACCAAATTTGTGACAAACTTTTTTCCGAACGAGGCGTCTTGTTGGACTTTTTGTGAAAAACAAGGGAAAGAAGTGGGGTTTTCTTATTAAATATTGTGTGTATTTCGTGAAAAAATCGTACCTTTGTCGCCGTTTTATGTGGTTTAGTGAAGCAAAATGAACGTAGCAATCGTAAAATATAATGCGGGCAACATTGGTTCCGTGGAAAATGCTGTGAGGCGTTTGGGACTGGAACCGATGGTGACCGACAACCCCGAACTGATTCAATCGGCTGACCGTGTCATCTTCCCCGGACAGGGCGAGGCGCACAGCACGATGGCTTATCTGAAGGCACATCGACTGGATGAGGTGATCGTGAACCTGAAGCAGCCTGTGCTGGGCATCTGCATCGGCATGCAGTTGTTGTGCCGACACAGTGAGGAACAAGACACGGACTGTCTGGGCGTGTTTGACGTGGATGTGAAGCGGTTCATTCCCCAGGCGCACGAAGACAAGGTGCCACAGATGGGATGGAACACGGTGGAGGATGTGAAGAGTCCCCTGTTTGCAGGGTTTGAGAAGCCAGAATTCGTGTATTTCATCCACAGTTTCTATGTGCCGACCTGTGACTGGACAATTGCCACGACGAATTACATTCAGCCCTACTCTTCTGCGCTGCACAAGGATAACTTCTATGCGACGCAGTTCCACCCGGAAAAGAGCGGAAAGGTGGGCGAAAGGATTTTGGAAAACTTTATTCAATTGAAAGTTGAAAGTTGAAAATTGGGAAATTGAAAGTTAGGATACAATGATCGAGATAATTCCTGCGATAGACATTATTGACGGTAAATGTGTGCGTCTGACACAAGGCGACTACGACACGAAGAAGGTCTATAACGAAGACCCCGTGGAGGTTGCCAAGATGTTTGAGGCGCATGGTGTCCGTCGTTTGCACACAGTCGATTTGGATGGTGCACGTTCGCAACACATCGTCAACTACAAGACCATCGAGCGCATTGCCGACCACACTTCTTTGGTGATTGACTTCGGAGGCGGCATCAAGTCGGACGAGGACATTGACATCGCTTTTGCCAGCGGTGCCACGATGGTGACCATCGGTAGTGTGGCGGTGAAGAAGCCAGAACTGTTTGAAACCTGGCTCGAAAAGTACAACGACAACAAGATCATCCTAGGTGCCGACGTGAAGAACGGACGCATCAGCATCAATGGCTGGAAGGAAGAGGGAGAGGATGAACTGCTGCCATTCCTGCATCGCTATGTGGCGAAGGGTGTGGACAATGTGCTTTGCACGGACATCAGCAAGGACGGCATGCTGGAGGGTCCTGCCATCCAGTTGTATGAGGACATCATGAAGGAATTCCCCAACCTCTATCTGATTGCCAGTGGAGGAGTGAGCTGTGTGGAGGACATTGACCGCCTGAACTCGGCAGGCATTCCTGCCGTAGTGTTTGGCAAGGCGATTTATGAGGGGAAGATCAAAATGGAGGAATTGGAGAAATACGTGGGATAGTTGAGTGTATAGAGTTTAGAGAAGATGTTAGCAAAAAGAATCATACCTTGCCTGGATATCAAGGACGGACAAACGGTGAAGGGCACGAACTTCGTGAACCTTCGTCAGGCTGGCGACCCGATTGAACTGGGCAAACTATACAGCGAGCAAGGTGCCGACGAGTTGGTGTATCTGGACATCACAGCTTCGCACGAGGGACGCAAGACGTTCACGGAACTGGTGAAGCGCATCGCGCAGGAAATCAATATTCCTTTCACTGTGGGTGGCGGCATCAATGAATTGTCGGATGTGGATCGTCTGCTGAATGCCGGTGCCGACAAGGTGAGCATCAATTCAGCAGCTTTGAGACGGCCAGAACTGATTGACGAAATTGCGAAGAACTTCGGCAGCCAGGTGTGTGTGGTGGCAATCGATGCGAAATGTGAGGATGATACAGTACACGAGAATGGTGACCCGCTGATTGATGGCGACTGGGTGTGTTACGTGAATGGAGGCCGTGTGCCAACCCAATACAAACTTTTCGACTGGGCAAAAGAGGCGAACGAGAGAGGTGCTGGTGAAATCCTGTTCACGTCGATGAATCATGATGGTGTGAAACGAGGCTTTGCCGATGTGGCACTCCGGAAACTGGCTGACTCCCTGACCATTCCTGTGATTGCCTCAGGTGGTGCTGGAAGTAAAGAACATTTTCGCGACACGTTCCTGAATGGACACAGCGATGCAGCGCTGGCTGCCAGCGTGTTCCACTTTGGAGAAATACCCATTCCTGAGCTGAAGCAGTATCTGACCAGCGAGGGTGTGAACGTGAGACTTTAATAGATCTGATAATTATTAAAAGTGACATAATGGAAATTGATTTCAAGAAAATGGATGGTCTTGTGCCTGCCATCGTGCAAGATGCCAAGACGCTGAAGGTGCTGATGCTCGGCTTCATGAACGAGGAAGCATACAAGAAGACTGTGGAAACCGGCAAGGTGACTTTCTATAGCCGCACCCGCCAGACTCTTTGGACAAAGGGTGAGACAAGCGGCAACTTCCTGAACGTGGTGGAGATTCTGAACGACTGCGACAAGGACACGCTGCTCATCAAGGCTAACCCTGTAGGACCTGTGTGTCACACGGGCGCTGACACTTGCTGGGATGAGAAGAACGACAACCCTATCATGTTCTTGGTGGAACTGCAGCGTTTCATCGAGAAGCGTCATGAGGAAATGCCTGAGGGCAGTTACACCACTTCCCTCTTCAAGGATGGCTGTCACCGCATGGCACAGAAGGTGGGTGAAGAAGCATTGGAGGCTGTCATCGAGGCTGTTGCCAACAACAACGAGCGACTCGTGTATGAAGCATCTGACATGCTCTATCACCTCATCGTATTGCTCACCTCAAAGGGATTGACCATCGAAGACCTGGCTGCAGAGCTGGCTGAACGTCACGACCCTAACTGGCATAAACATTAAAACAATGAACCTGATTGATTACAGAGGCGTCAACGTCTATCAAGAGTCGCAGTTGGTCTTGCAAGATGTGAACGTGCAGATTGGCGAAGGACAATTCGTCTATCTGACGGGCAAGGTGGGTACCGGCAAAAGCTCTTTCCTCAAAACCCTCTACGGCGAGATACCCGTGAAGGAAGGCGAGGCAAAAGTGATGGGCTTCGACATGAACGGATTGAAGCGCCGACATTTGCCCGACCTGCGCAAGAAACTGGGTGTCATCTTCCAGGATTTCCAACTGCTGACTGACCGAACGGTGGATGCCAACCTGCGTTTCGTGTTGAAGGCAACGGGATGGAAGAACAAGGTGGAAATCAACCAACGCATCAGCGACGTGCTGGAGTTGGTGGGAATGTCGACCAAGGGCTACAAGATGCCCTCGGAACTGTCAGGTGGCGAGCAACAGCGCATCGTCATTGCGCGTGCCATCCTGAACAGTCCCAAACTCATCCTGGCTGACGAGCCTACTGGCAATCTTGATGCTGAAACCGGTCGTCAGATTGTGGAACTCCTGCGCCAAATCTGTCGGGCAGGAAGCACGGTCGTGATGATCACGCACAACCTCAGCCTGATCGAAGAGTTCCCTGGACGGCAACTGCTCTGTGAGAATCATCAGTTGACTGACGTGACGCTACAGGAAGTGGAGGAAGACACAATAAATGAAATAGATTAAAAAATAATACACATATAATATATTTATGAAAGTACTTAAGTTTGGCGGAACATCCGTAGGCACTCCTCAGCGAATGAAGGATGTCGTAAAACTCATCACTGACGGTGAGCAGAAGATTGTTGTTCTCTCAGCTATGTCGGGCACAACCAACTCACTGGTGGAAATCTCTGACTATCTCTACAAAAAGAACCCAGAAGGTGCGAACGAAACCATCAACGCATTGGAGAAGAAATATAAGAAGCATGTGGACGAACTCTACACCACCGATGAAATGAAGCAGAAGACTCTTCAGTTCATGAAGGAGGAGTTTGAATACCTGCGCTCTTTCACCAAGGGCATCTTCACGATGTTCGAGGAGAAAATCATCGTGGCTCAAGGTGAAATCATCTCCACCAACATGGTGACGAACTACCTCATCGAACAGGGTTACAATGCCATGTTGATTCCTGCCTTGGAGTTCATGCGCACAGACAAGAACTCTGAGCCTGACCTCGAGTATATCCGTGAGAAAATCAAGGTGCAGCTTGACGAGAACCCTGGCAAGGAAATCTACATCACACAGGGTTTTATCTGCCGCAACGCTTACGGCGAGGTGGACAACCTGCAACGTGGCGGTTCTGACTACACAGCATCACTGATTGGTGCTGCAGTGGGTGCATCAGAAATCCAGATTTGGACCGATATTGATGGTATGCACAACAACGACCCACGCTTTGTGGAGAACACTTCTCCTGTCAATCATCTGCACTTCGAGGAGGCTGCCGAACTGGCATACTTCGGTGCGAAGATCCTGCACCCAACATGTGTGCAGCCAGCCAAGTATGCAGGCATTCCTGTGAAGTTGCTCAACACGATGGATCCAACGGCTCCAGGCACCGTCATCAGCAACGAGACTGAACGTGGAAAGATTAAGGCTGTGGCTGCCAAAGACAACATCACTGCGATCAAGATCACTTCTTCACGCATGCTGTTGGCATATGGTTTCTTGCGCAAGGTGTTCGAAATCTTCGAATCGTACAAGACTTCCATCGACATGATTGCCACTTCAGAAGTGGGCGTGAGCGTGTCTATCGACAATATCACAAACCTTGATGCCATCGTGAACGAACTGAAGAAATTTGGTCATGTGCATGTGGACAAGGATATGTGCATCATTTGTGTGGTGGGTGATCTCGATGCTGAGAACGTTGGTTTCGAAAGCAAGGCTACAGAGGCACTCAAGGAAATACCTGTCCGCATGATTTCCTACGGAGGTTCGAACCACAACATCTCCTTCCTCATCTCTGCAGATGACAAGAAGAAGGCACTTCAATCACTCAGTGACCATCTGTTTAACGAATAAAAATATGGGCATAGATTTAAATATGGAAAGGCTTGCGAATATCCGCACGCCTTTCTACTATTACGACACAAACATCCTGCGTCAGACGCTCGACGCCATCAACGCAGAAATCAAGAAACACGACAACTATTTTGTCCACTACGCAGTAAAGGCTAACGCCAACATGAAGGTGCTGGGCATCATCAATGAGGGGGGCTTCGGCATTGACTGTGTGTCAGGTGGCGAAATAGAGCAAGTGCTCAAAGCAGGTTTCCCTGCCAACAAGATTGTCTTTGCAGGAGTGGGCAAAAGCGATTGGGAAATCGAGTTGGGACTCGACAAGGACATTTTCTGCTTCAATGTGGAGAGTATTCCTGAATTAGAAGTCATCAACGAGATTGCCGCCAAGAAGGGAAAGGTTGCCACAGTGTGCTTCCGCATCAATCCCAACGTAGGTGCTCACACGCACGCCAACATCACCACAGGTTTAGCTGAGAACAAGTTCGGCATCGACATGCAAGATATGGAGATGGTGATTCGTCTGGCACAAGGCATGAAGAACGTGCAGTTCAAGGGATTGCATTTCCACATCGGTTCCCAGATTCTGGAGATGGATGACTTCATCGCCCTCGCTCACCGCATCAACGACTTGCAAGACCAACTAGAGGCGGCTGGCATCAAGATTGAGATTGTGAATGTAGGTGGCGGTCTTGGCATCGACTACTCAAATCCACAAGGCAACCCTATCCCCAATTTCAAGGACTACTTTGCCGTGTATGACAAGTACCTCAAACTGCGTCCAGGACAAAGTGTTCACTTCGAACTCGGTCGTGCCGTCGTAGGTCAGTGTGGTGCCCTTATCACCAAGGTTCTTTATGTGAAGGAGAACGCCATCAAGAAGTTCGCGATTGTAGATGCTGGTTTCACTGACCTCATCCGTCCAGCTCTCTACGATGCACACCATAAGATTGTCAACATCACCAGTAACACGACAGAGACAGACACCTACGATGTGGTGGGTCCCATCTGCGAGTCATCCGATGTCTTCGACAAAGACATTCCTTTGGCAAAGACCAAACGTGGTGATCTCATCGCTCTTCTCTCGGCAGGTGCTTACGGTGAAATTATGGCATCAAGTTACAACTGTCGTAGAATTCCTGAGGGTTACACCAATGAAGAATTGCAATAATGAACACAAAAACGTCATATCAACAAAGAGAGCATATCCGTCAATTGGATGTGCTCTTTTTGTGACATTTCGTCACGAGAAATCATATTTTCACTTTCAATTATAAAAAATATCAAGGAAAATAATGATAAAAAGAGAATTATTCCGTACCTTTGCACAAACAAAATGAAATGCTATCATGTGTGGAATTGTAGGATATTTAGGTAAACGTAGTGCCTACCCTGTTTTGATTAAGGGACTTAAGCGTTTGGAATACAGAGGTTATGACAGTGCAGGAGTGGCTCTCCTGACTGAAAATGGAGATTTGAGGATATATAAGACCAAGGGAAAGGTGGCAGACTTGGAGGCTTATGCTGCTGACAAAGATATCACAGGAACCGTCGGCATCGCCCACACTCGTTGGGCAACACACGGAGAACCTAATTCTACAAATGCCCACCCACACATCTCTTACACGGGCAATTTGGCAATTATCCATAACGGCATCATCGAGAACTATGCTGTGCTGAAAAAACAATTGCAGGAACACGGCATCGAGTTCAAGAGCAATACTGACACTGAAGTGTTGGTACAATTAATAGAATATGTACGCACGAAGAAGAATGTGGACTTGCTTACGGCGGTTCGCCTCGCTTTACGTTCTGTGATTGGTGCGTATGCCATCGCCATTCTCGATAAAGATGACCCAGACCAAATCATTGCGGCTCGAAAGAGTAGCCCGTTGGTGGTAGGTATTGGCGAAGATGAATTCTTCTTGGGTTCGGATGCCAGCCCTATCATTGAATACACAGACAAAGTAATCTATCTGGACGATAAGGACATCGCCGTCATCCGTCGCGGCAAAGAGGTTGAAGTGGTCGATTTCAACAACGAAAAGATGGAACATGAGGTGACGAAGGTGGACCTCAACCTGGCACAGATAGAGAAAGGTGGTTTCCCTCATTTCATGTTGAAGGAAATCTTTGAACAGCCCGATTGCCTGAAAGACTGTATGAGAGGTCGTGTGAACGTGGAAGCAAACAATGTGGTGCTTTCAGCCATCATCGACTATCGGAAGCAGCTCATCAACCCACGCCGCATCATCATTGTGGCATGTGGAACTTCTTGGCATGCAGGCTTGATTGGCAAACAGCTGATTGAAGACTTCTGCCAGATTCCAGTCGAAGTGGAATATGCCAGTGAGTTCCGTTACAGCAAGCCTGTCATCAACGACCAAGATGTTGTCATTGCCATCAGTCAGTCGGGTGAGACAGCCGACACATTGGCTGCCATCGAACTGGCAAAAAGCAAGGGTGCATTCATTTATGGTATCTGCAACGCCATTGGCTCCAGCATACCACGTGCCACCCATACAGGTTCATACATCCATGTGGGACCAGAAATCGGCGTGGCTTCCACCAAGGCATTCACGGGTCAGGTGACTGTGCTCACAATGCTGTCTTTGGCGTTGGGAAAAGAAAGAGGAACAATTGACAATGTGCGCTATACAAACGTGTTGAAAGCCTTGAATGAGATTCCTGACAAGATGGAACAACTGCTCAAGCTGAGTGATGACATCAAGGATATCAGTCGCATCTTCACCTATGCACACAACTTCCTCTATCTGGGTCGTGGATACAACTACCCAGTGGCACTGGAAGGTGCATTGAAACTGAAAGAAATCTCATACATCCATGCAGAGGGCTATCCCGCTGCGGAGATGAAACATGGTCCTATCGCGCTGATAGATGATGAGATGCCTGTGGTGGTGGTGGCCACAAAGAATGTGCTCTACGAGAAGGTGGTCAGCAACATTCAGGAAATCAAGGCACGTAAAGCCCGTGTCATTGCCATCGTCAGCGAGGGTGACGAAACCATCCGCAAGATGGCAGATGCAGTCATTGAACTGCCACACACAGAGGAATGCCTCGAGCCACTCTTGGCATCGATTCCATTACAGATGCTCGCCTATTATATCGCTGTGGCGAAGGGTAAGGATGTGGATCAACCAAGAAACTTGGCGAAATCAGTGACAGTGGAATAATAAGTTATAAGCGCAATAAGATTTATAAAACTCTCAAACAACAAAATGAAAAACGTAACACTTCTTTTAGAAGACGGCACAACCTTCCACGGAAAATCTTTCGGTTACGAAAAACCAGTGGCAGGTGAGGTGGTCTTCAATACTGCCATGATGGGCTATCCAGAGAGTTTGACCGACCCATCGTATGCAGGTCAGATGATGGTGCTCACCTACCCTCTTGTCGGTAACTATGGTGTGCCATCCTTTAGCATAGAGTCCAACGGAATCGCCACCTTCATGGAAAGTGAGAAAATCCACGCTGAAGCTATCATCGTGAGCGATTACAGCACTCAATATTCACATTGGAATGCCAAAGAGAGTCTTGCTGATTGGCTGAAACGCGAGCAAGTGCCGGGCATTACGGGTATCGATACACGCCACCTCACCAAAGTGTTGCGTGAGCATGGTGTGATGATGGGCAAGATTCTTTTTGACGACGAACCCGACAACATCCCCACAGCACAATACGAGGGAGTGAATTATATTGCCAAGGTTTCATGCAAGGAAGTGATTCGTTATCAGAGCACTCAGGCTTCTGCAAAGAAGGTTATCTTAGTGGATTGTGGTGTGAAAAACAACATCATCCGCTGCTTGCTCAAACGAGGCGTTGAAGTTATTCGTGTTCCTTGGAACTATGATTTCAACACGCTTGAGTTCGACGGTCTTTTCCTCGCTAATGGTCCTGGTGACCCTGACACTGCTGTAGAAACGGTAGAACACATCAGGCAGTTCCTGACCACAGAATCGGCAAAGGGCAAAGTACGTCCTTGCATGGGTATCTGCATGGGTAACCAATTGCTCTCCAAAGCGGCAGGTGCCACTATCTATAAGCTAAAATATGGACACCGCTCGCACAACCAACCTGTGCAGCAAGTGGGTACGCAACGCTGTTTCATCACGTCGCAGAATCACGGATACGCAGTGGACAGCAAGACCTTACCCAATGAATGGGAACCACTCTTCGTCAACATGAATGATGGTTCGAACGAGGGTATCCGTCACAAGAAGTATCCTTGGTTCTCTGCACAGTTCCATCCAGAAGCAGCCAGTGGTCCTGTCGATACAGAATTCCTTTTTGATGATTTTGTGAAACTCCTTTAAGACTCAAAGACATGATGGATTCAAATATTAAGAAAGTTCTTCTCTTAGGCTCTGGAGCCTTAAAGATTGGTGAAGCTGGTGAGTTTGACTATTCAGGCAGTCAGGCATTGAAAGCATTGAAGGAAGAGGGCATCGAGACTGTGCTCATCAATCCCAATATCGCTACAGTTCAGACCTCCGAAGGTGTTGCCGACAAGATTTACTTCTTGCCTGTGACGCCGTTTTTCGTAGAAAAGGTGATCCAAAAGGAGAAGCCACAGGGCATCCTTTTGGCATTCGGTGGACAGACCGCACTCAATTGTGGTGTGGAACTCTATCAGCAGAAAATCCTTGAGAAATACAATGTAAAGGTGTTAGGCACACCTGTTCAGGCGATTATCGATACAGAAGACCGCGAACTCTTTGTAAAGAAACTGGATGAAATCGAGGTGAAGACCATCAAGAGTCACGCCTGCGACAATATTGAAGATGCACGTAAAGCTGCTGCAGATCTTGGCTATCCTGTCATCATCCGTGCTGCTTACGCACTTGGAGGACTTGGTTCTGGCTTCTGCGATACCGAAGAGGAACTGAACAAGTTGGCAGAGAAAGCCTTTTCTTTCTCTCCACAGGTACTCGTGGAGAAGTCGCTGAAAGGCTGGAAGGAAATTGAGTATGAGGTGGTGCGCGACCGTTTCGACAACTGCATCACTGTCTGCAACATGGAGAACTTCGACCCACTCGGCATCCATACGGGCGAGTCAATTGTGATTGCACCATCGCAGACGCTCACCAACAGCGAATACCACAAGTTACGTGCACTCTCCATCAAGATTATTCGCCACATTGGCATTGTGGGAGAATGTAACGTACAATATGCTTTTGATCCTGAAAGCGAAGATTACCGTGTGATTGAAGTGAATGCACGCCTTTCACGCTCATCGGCTCTGGCATCAAAAGCAACAGGCTATCCACTCGCCTTTGTTGCAGCCAAACTTGGATTGGGCTACGGACTCTTTGATTTGAAGAACTCTGTCACCAAGACCACTTCTGCTTTCTTCGAGCCAGCCCTTGACTATGTGGTGTGCAAGATTCCACGTTGGGACCTCGGTAAGTTCCGTGGTGTTGACCGCGAATTGGGTTCATCCATGAAATCCGTGGGCGAGGTGATGGCAATTGGTCGTACTTTCGAGGAAGCTATCCAGAAGGGACTCCGCATGATTGGTCAGGGTCTGCATGGCTTTGTGGGCAATCATGAATTGTCGATTGACGATGTGGATGCAGCTCTCAAAGCACCAACGGACAAGCGTGTGTTGGTGGTAGAGAAAGCGCTTCACAGTGGATACACTATTGACCAGATTCACAACCTCACCAAGATTGACAGGTGGTTCCTTCATAAATTGCAGAACATTCGTAACACGTATGAGGAATTGCAGCAAAAAGGAGCGATTCAGAATGTGGATGCTGAACTCATGCGTCGTGCAAAGGTGCAGGGTTTCACCGACTTCCAGATTTCTCGTGCTGTAGGTCTCGAAAGCCTAATTGATGCAGAAATTGCCACTAAGTTGGTGCGTGAATTGCGTAAGCAAATGGGCATTGTCCCTGTGGTGAAGCAGATAGACACTTTGGCTGCGGAGTATCCTGCACAGACGAATTATCTGTACCTCACCTATAGCGGTGTGGCTCATGATATCAATTACGAGAACGACCGTAACTCCATCATCGTACTTGGAAGTGGTGCTTATCGTATCGGTTCAAGTGTGGAGTTCGACTGGTGTGGTGTTCAAGCACTTAACACCATCCGAAAGAATGGATATCGTTCCGTGATGATTAACTATAACCCCGAAACGGTTTCCACCGACTACGATATGTGCGACCGTCTCTATTTCGATGAATTGACCTTCGAACGTGTCATGGACATCATCGAACTGGAGAACCCACATGGTGTCATTGTGTCAACAGGTGGACAGATTCCTAACAACCTCGCCATGCGTCTTGACAGCGAGCGTGTACCCATCCTCGGTACCTCAGCCAAGAGCATCGACAATGCTGAAGACCGAGACAAGTTCTCTGCAATGTGTGACCGCATCGGTGTGGATCAACCTGCATGGGCAGCATTGACTTCAATGGACGATATCAACCAGTTCATTGAGAAAGTCGGTTTCCCAGTTTTGGTTCGTCCTTCTTATGTGTTGAGTGGTGCAGCCATGAATGTATGCTCCAACCAAGATGAGTTGGAACGCTTCCTTCAGTTGGCAGCTAACATTAGCAAGAAACACCCAGTTGTGGTCAGCAAGTTCCACGAACACAACAAGGAGATTGAGATGGATGCTGTGGCAAAGGATGGTGAGATTATCGCTTACGCTATCAGCGAGCACATCGAGTTTGCTGGAGTGCACTCTGGTGATGCCACCATTCAGTTCCCTCCACAGAAAATCTATGTGGAGACTGTGCGTCAAATCAAGAAGGTTTCCAGAAAGATTGCGAAAGAACTGCATATTTCAGGACCCTTCAACATCCAGTTCCTTGCTGAGCAGAATCACTTGCGCGTGATTGAATGTAACTTGCGTGCTTCACGTTCGTTCCCTTTCGTTTCAAAGGTGTTGAAACTCAACCTCATTGAGTTAGCGACCAAGATTATGTTGGGACTCCCCTTCGAGCGTCCAGAGAAGAACCTCTTCGAACTTGACTACGTGGGCATCAAAGCATCGCAGTTCTCTTTCAACCGTTTGCAAAAAGCAGACCCTGTGCTGGGTGTCGATATGGCATCAACAGGTGAGGTGGGATGTATTGGTGACGACACCGCTTCTGCCCTACTCTGTGCCATGCTCTCCGTGGGTCATCGCATTCCAAAGAAAGGCATTCTTCTTTCCACGGGTCCAGGCAAACAAAAGGCAGACATGCTTCGTGCAGCCCAACAGCTCATAGAACACGGTTACCAACTCTACGCTACAGGTGGAACTTCACGCTATTTGGAAGAGAATGGCATTGCCAACACACTCGTTCATTGGCCCAGCGAAGAAGGTCAACAGCCGCAGGCACTTGACTTGCTTCACAGCCACGACATCGACATGGTGGTGAACGTGCCTAAGAACCTCTCTGTGGGCGAGTTGACCAACGGCTACAAAATCCGTCGTGCTGCCATCGACCTCAATATTCCGCTTATCACCAACTCCCGTCTTGCTTCCGCATTCATTGACGCTTTCTGCACAAAGAGTCTCGATGATATCGAAATCAAGTCATGGGGTGAGTTTTAGAATGATTGACACATCATGCGAATAGATATCATCACCGTTCTGCCAGAACTGATAGAGCCATTCACCCAAGAGAGCATTCTCGGCAGGGCACAGAAGAAAGGTCTTGCAGAGATACATGTTCACAACTTGCGTGACTACACGACGGACAAGCATCGACGTGTGGATGACTATCCTTTTGGTGGTGCAGCAGGAATGCTCATTCAATGCCAGCCATTGGATGCCTGCATCTCTGCTCTGAAGGCAGAACGTGACTACGATGAAATCATCTTCACGGCTCCAGATGGCGAGAAGTTTGACCAGCCTATGGCAAACGAACTTTCGCTAAAGAAGAACATCATCATCATCTGCGGACATTACAAAGGTATTGATTATCGTATTCGCGAACATCTTATCACCCGGGAAGTAAGCATTGGCGATTTTGTGCTGACGGGTGGCGAATTAGCTGCCGCTGTGATGGCAGATGCTATCGTGAGGGTTATCCCAGGTGTGATTGGTGATGTGGAAAGTGCCCTATCCGATTCTTTCCAGGATAATCTGTTAGAGCCTCCTGTTTATACAAGACCTGCAGAATACCATCCTGTCAGCAGTCCTGACGAGACATGGGGCGTTCCAGAGGTGCTGCTTTCTGGACATGAGGCAAAGATTAAAGAATGGGAATACGAACAGGCTTTGGCACGAACGAAAGCGTTGCGACCTGACTTACTCGACGAATAATACATCTATCATAACAAAGCGGGCTATCTCCAATGGGAAGACAGCCCGCTTTACTTTTCCAAGAACTTACGCGATTCTCAGACGTGTACCCATACGTGCCTCTACCACGTTGACCACATAGTCGCCGAGTTTCTCGCATTCGTTGATGAGGTCCATATAAACCGTACCAACAGCGTAGGTGTACTTGTGGTTGTTCACATCGCTGATGTTTTGCGACTTGAGTTGGTTGCGGAAGTTGTTGATTTCGTTCTCTGTGTTGAATGTACGATTCACATCGAAAGATTCCTTGCGACCAGCCATCAACTCGTTCATTTGTGTGAGGGCGGATTCGGTAAGGTCCATCATCTGGTGGATGTTGTCATATTGCTGATCGTTGAAATGTTCTTGCTTGCTGCTGTACTTGCGATTGATGGTACGAGCAAGATTGTAGCAGGAATCTCCGATACTCTCCAATTCTGAAATCTCACGCAACATGGCACGAATCTTCGCTTTTGTCTCGTCAGACAAATGTGCATCACTCACCTGATCCAAGTATTTGGCAATCTCCAATTCCATGCTATCCGAGATGTCCTCATATTTCTCAATACGTGAAAACAGTTTGTTAAAGTCTTTGTTTTGTGAACCCTTCTTGTTGGCCGTATTCGTGCTTGAGAGTACAAGCAACTCACGCACCATGTCAAACATGCGCTGCATACGGTCTGCAAAAGCCTGAATCTCCTTCTGTGCCTCAAAGACAGAAAGCTCTGGCGTCTTCATGATTCCAGCAGTAATGAAATGCAGACGGAAGTCTTCCTCTTCATCCACTTTCTTCGGCTTGATCACCCAGCAGACAAATTTCTCTATCTGAGGAATAAACCAGATGAGAATCATCGTATTGACCACATTGAACGTGGTATGGAAAGCTGCCAACACGAAATTCAACTTACCAGCGTTGGCAAGGAATGCAGCAGCACTGGCACTTTCTTTCGTCATTTCAACATCGTAGTCCACCCATCCGCAAACCATATCGATGAAATAACGGAAGACGAACAGAATCCAAAACACACCGAACACGTTGAAGAACATGTGGGCAAGGGCGGCACGACGAGCTTGTGTGTTAGCCGACAAGGCAGCGAGGTTCGAAGTGACGGTTGTTCCGATATTCTCGCCCAGCACTAAAGCAATACCTTGATAGATAGGCATGGCACCTGTGGAGCACAACAACATCGTGATGGCCATCACAGCTGCAGATGACTGCACACAGAATGTCATGATACCACCCAAGAGCAGAAAGACGAGCGTTGTCCAGAAGGAGTCAGGATCAAATGATTTGAAGAAAGAGGTGACGATCTCATTGTTTGCCAAATCCATCGACATACCCGTAGCCTTCAAAGTAGTCAGACCCAATAGCAACAAACCAATACCAAACAGGAAATCACCAATATATCGATGCTTCTTCATGTAGATGAGCACAATGCCGATGAAAAAGCCTATATAGGACACGATGCTGATGTCAAATGGAGAAACTTCGCTTCCCGATGTACCTACAGCCATGATCCAAGCCGTCAGTGTCGTACCGATATTCGCACCCATGATGACTGAGATGGCCTGTGCCAATGTCAACAAACCGGCGTTGACAAACGATACCGTCATCACCGTTGTGGCTGTTGAAGACTGTACAGAAGCGGTGACTACTGTACCCGTCAACATACCTGTGAAGCGGTTGGTGGTCATGGCACCGAGCACGTGGCGCAGTTGGGGACCAGCCATCTTCTGTAGGGCTTCACTCATGGCCTTCATACCAAACATGAGGAGCGCAAGCGAACCCAGAAGCTTGAAAATAATCCAAATTGACATATTGGTAAATCGAATCTATGGGGTAAATAATTAGTTTTTTGCCTTACAAAGGTACGTCATTTTTATGTTTGATACAAGATTTTATCGAAAAAGTTTGTAGAAAATCGAAAGATACAGTACCTTTGTGGAGAGAAATCTAATATAAACCTATTTATACAATGAGAAAAATCATCTATTTGTTTTCCCTTGTGGCTGCCATGCTGGTGGCTACCCCGACTTATGCGCAGAAAGCCAAGGGAACTTTCGAGGCAGGCAACGGCACGTTCCTGCTCAATGGCAAGCCCTTTGTGGTGAAAGCTGCAGAGATTCACTATCCCCGTATTCCCAAGCCTTATTGGGATCATCGCATCAAGATGTGTAAGGCTTTGGGCATGAACACCGTCTGCATCTACATCTTCTGGAACATCCACGAGCAGCGTGAGGGTGAGTTCAACTTCACTGACAACAACGACGTTGCGGAGTTCTGCCGTCTGGCGCAGAAGAACGGCATGTATGTCATCGTGCGTCCCGGTCCTTACGTTTGTGCTGAGTGGGAAATGGGCGGTCTGCCTTGGTGGCTCCTGAAGAAGAAAGACATCCAGCTTCGTGAGCGTGACCCTTACTTCATGGAGCGTGTGAAAATCTTCGAAGAGAAGGTGGGCGAGCAACTGGCTCCGCTGACCATTCAGAACGGTGGTCCCATCATCATGGTGCAGGTGGAGAACGAGTATGGTTCCTATGGCGAGGACAAACCTTACGTCTCAGAGATTCGTGATTGTCTGCGTGGCATCTATGGCAGGGACTTGACACTCTTCCAATGCGACTGGTCTTCCAACTTCGAGAAGAACGGCTTGGATGATCTTGTGTGGACGATGAACTTCGGCACAGGTGCCAACATCGATGACCAGTTCCGTCGTCTGGGTCAGCTTCGTCCCAATGCGCCCAAGATGTGTTCAGAGTTCTGGAGCGGATGGTTCGACAAATGGGGAGCACAGCATGAAACCCGTTCTGCCAAGGACATGGTTGCTGGTATGGATGAAATGCTCTCGAAGGGTATTTCCTTCTCTCTATATATGACACACGGAGGTACTTCCTTCGGACATTGGGCTGGAGCCAACTCTCCTGGCTTTGCACCCGATGTGACGAGTTATGACTACGACGCCCCCATCAACGAATATGGTCATGCCACAGAGAAATACTACGAGCTACGTGAGATGATGCAGAAGTACAGCGACAAGAAACTGCCTGCTGTGCCCAAGGCTCCGATGCCCATCATCACCATTCCCAAGTTTGAGCTGACGGAGTTTGCACCCCTCATGATAGCAGTAGGCACAGCGCAAGGCGGAAAGAGCGAGAAAGGTGCTTTGAAGTCTTTCGAGGATATGGATATGGGTTGGGGAACCATGATTTACTCTACCCGATTGCCAGAGATTACATCTTCCAGCGTGCTGACAGGAAAGTTCCATGACTTTGCGCAAGTGTTCATCGACGGCAAGTACATCGGTAAGATTGACCGTGTGAAGAACGAGAATTCGCTCACCATTCCTGCTGTCAAGAAGGGAGCAGACCTGATGATTATTGTCGAAGGCATGGGACGTATCAACTTTGGGCGTGCCATCAAAGACTTCAAGGGCATCGTGGGCAATGTGGTGACCCTGAGCACAGAGACTGACGACATAGAGATGGTGCTGACACCAAAGAACTGGACAAATGTGGCAATCCCAGATGACTATGAGACAGCCAAGAAAGCCCTTGACATCGTGAAGGGTGTTAACGACCAGGTTGCTGCTGGAAAGGTGACAGGGAGTGTACCCGGACTTGCCCTCACACAGGGCTATGAAGGCTCGAAGCACCTTTCAGATTTCTTCAAGCCTGGCTATCATCGTGGCTACTTCAACCTCACCAAGGTGGGCGACACCTTCCTCAACTTTGAGACTTGGGGCAAAGGACAGGTATATGTGAATGGTCATGCTTTGGGTCGCATCTGGAGCATTGGTCCTCAGCAAACGCTCTATGTGCCTGGTTGCTGGCTGAAGAAGGGAAAGAACGAAATCATCGTGCTGGATGTGGTGGGTCCTCGTGAGGCTGTGGTTTGGGGACAGGCTGAGCCAGAACTCAACAAGCTCCAGTTGGAGAAGTCGAACAAGCACAACAACATTGGCGACAAGCCCGACCTCAACAGCGCCACACCTGCTGCCACAGGAGCTTTCAACGCTGGTAATGGTTGGCAGACCGTCAAGTTAGCTGCGCCACAAAAGGGTCGTTACCTCGCCATCGAATGCACGTCCACCCAAGACGGCAAGTCACAAGTGGCGATTGCAGAACTATATCTGCAAGGTGCTGATGGCAAGCGTATCTCTCGCGAACCTTGGACGACCAAGTATGCCAACTCAGAGGAAGAGAATGGTAACCATACGGGTGACAAGGTGTATGACTTGCAGGAATCCACATATTGGCAGACAGAAAAGAGTGCCACCCTGCCCCACCTCCTCGTCATTGACCTCGGTAGCGAGCAGACTATCTCTGCCCTTGAATACCTGCCACGTGCAGAGCAAGGTGCTCCTGGCAGCGTGAAGAACTATAAGGTTTATCTTTATTAGGCTACAGAAACGGTCAAACGTAAACCGACAATAAAAAGCGCCTCGGCTGGAAATCCAACCAAGGCGTTTCTTTTTGTTCTCTATTGAGGGAAGAATTAGTTGTTCTCAGGACGGAGCTGACGAACCACCTCTGCTGTGCGCCACATTTCAGAATCGTGGAGAGCAGCAAGCTCCTTCTCAAGACCTACACGGTAGTCAGGCTTAGAGTTTGCGTCGATAGAAATCTGAGCCTCGTTACCACACTTCACAGATGCGTAGAGCTTCTCAACAACTGGCTTGATAGCATCGTGGAAAGGACCCATCCAGTCGAGGGCACCACGCTGTGCAGTTGTAGAGCAGTTTGCGTACATCCAGTCCATACCCTTCTGAGCGAAAAGAGGCATGAGTGACTGAGTGAGCTCTTCAACTGTCTCGTTAAATGCCTCAGATGGAGTGTGACCATTCTCACGGAGCACCTCGTACTGAGCGAGGAGAAGACCCTGGATAGCACCCATGAGTGAACCACGCTCACCAGTGAGGTCAGAAGTAGCCTCACGCTGGAAAGTAGTCTCGAACAGGTAACCAGAACCGATACCGATACCCAGAGCGAGTGTACGGTCGAGAGCCTTGCCTGTAGCGTCCTGATATACAGCGTAAGAAGAGTTCAGACCACGACCCTCGAGGAACATGGTGCGGAGTGATGTACCAGAACCCTTAGGAGCCACCATGATCACGTCGATATCCTTAGCAGGAACACAACCTGTGCGGTCGTTCCAAGTGATAGCGAAACCGTGAGAGAAGTAGAGAGCCTTACCAGGAGTGAGGTACTGCTTCAGGGTTGGCCATACAGACATCACAGCTGCGTCAGACAACAGACACATCACGATAGTACCCTTCTCAGCAGCCTCTTCGATAGAGAAGAGAGTCTCGCCTGGTACCCAACCATCCTTAATTGCCTTCTCGAAAGTCTTGCCCTGACGCTGACCAACGATCACGTTGAAACCATTGTCGCGGAGGTTGCAAGCCTGACCAGGACCCTGTACACCATAACCAATCACTGCGATGGTCTCGTCCTTCAAAATCTCACGAGCCTTCTCGAGTGGGAATTCTTCACGTGTCATTACCTCTTCGATAACGCCACCAAAATTCATTTTTGCCATTTTGATTTTTGTTTTAATTGTGCAAGGAAGTTCCTTGCTGGTTATTATTAAAAATTAATCTATTTCTTTTCTTCTCTTGCTCTTTTAGCCTCACGCACAGCCAGATACTCGTCCAAGTGTTCCACGCGGCTCTTGGTGATGCAGATGCGTCCTGAACGCACGAACTGCAACACACAGTCGAGTTTCTGCAACTTGTCGAAGAGTGCGATGATTTCGTCGGTGAAGCCTGTGATTTCCACCACTGAATACGTGCTGTTCACCTCGATGATGCGGGCGTCGTAGGAGCGCACCAGACTGCTCACCTCACGATTCTTCATCATGGCAGGCGTGCTCAGTTTGAAGAGCGCGGTCTCATTGATGAACAGTTCATCGTCGGTGTAGAAGTGTGCCTGCAACACCTCAATGCGCTTCTCCACCTGTGAGGTGAGGATGCGAGCCATCCGCTCATCGCAGTAGGCAGTGACCGTGTACTTGTGTGCCCCGGGCGTGCTGGATGCACACACGTTCAATGACTCAATGTTGACCTGACGACGGGTGAACACAGCCGTGATCTGGGAAAGCAGACCTGGCACGTTCTCCGAATAAATCAGGAAGGTATAGAGTTTTGTACTTGTATCTTGTTCCATTGTTGGAGTTTGTACTTTTATTTCTTTTTCCTTAGGAGGATTGCTCTGTTCGAGCACACGCTGGCATTTGCCGCATGAGGAACACTCACCACATTGTCCTCCGAAAGTTTTCCTTGTCGTTTGCATTATAACTCAAGCAGCATCTCGTCAATGTTGGCTCCTGGAGGTGTCATCGGAAGCACGTTGTCCTCTTCCTTGATGGCACATTGCAAGAGGAATGGACCAGGCGTTGCCAGCATCTCAGCGATGGCTCCGTCGAGGTCTTTTCTCTCAATCACCGTCTTGGCTGGGATGCCGTAACCCTTGGCGATGAGTTCGTAGTTCGGATTCAACATCGGAGTGAACGAGTAGCGGTGAGCGAAGAACATCTCCTGCCACTGGCGCACATTGCCCAGGAAGTTGTTGTTCAGGAGGATAATCTTCACAGGTGCGCCCTGCTCCATGATGGTGCCGAGTTCCTGAATGGTCATCTGCAAGCCACCGTCGCCCACGAAGAGGCAAACCGTTCTGTCGGGAGCGCCAAACGTGGCACCAATGGCAGCAGGAAGACCGAAGCCCATTGTGCCGAGACCACCAGAGGTCACCACCGAACGCTTCTGGGTGAACTTGAAGTAGCGGCAAGCCATCAGCTGGTTCTGACCCACGTCAGTCACCATGATGCCCTTGTTTTCGGCTGCCTCGCTCACCTTGCGAATCACCTCACCCATGAGGAGAGGTCCTTCCGTTGGATGGAGTGCCTTGTCAATCACCTTCTCATATTCCTTCTCTTCGTATGGCTTGAAACCTTCAATCCAAGACGTGTGCTTGGCTGGAGAAATCAGGTTCGTCACAGCTGCCAGCGTCTCCTTGCAGTTGCCCCACACCTTCAGGTCAACCGACACGTTCTTGTTGAACTCCGCACGGTCAATGTCGAAGTGGATGATCTTTGCCTGCTTGGCATAGGTGGCAAGATTGCCCGTCACACGGTCGTCGAAACGCATTCCAATGGCTATAAGCAAGTCACACTGGTTAGTCATCACGTTCGGTCCGAGATTTCCGTGCATGCCGAGGATACCCATGTTCAGGCGATGGTCTGACGGAATGGCTGAAAGTCCCATGAACGTGGTGCCACAAGGAAGGTCAGCCTTCTCCAAGAACGTGCGCAGTTCCTCCGTTGCATTGCCGAGTTCCACACCCTGACCCACCAGCACGAAAGGCTTCACGCTGTTGTTGATCATCTGGGCAGCACGCTCGATGTCGGGCATGTTCAAATCGGGCTCTGGCTCATAACTGCGGATGAAGTCCACCTTGGCTGGTTCATACTCCACCAATCCCGTCTGGGCATTCTTGGCAAAGTCGAGCACCACAGGACCTGGACGTCCACTCTTGGCGATGTAGAAAGCACGGGCAACAGCCCAAGCCACATCCTCAGGACGGCGAATCTGGTAGCTCCACTTGCTGATAGGCGATGTGATACCGACCACGTCGACCTCCTGAAAGGCATCCGTACCCAGCATGGCAACACCCACCTGACCACAGACAACCACCATCGGCGTGGAGTCAATCATGGCATCAGCGATACCAGTCACCGTGTTGGTGGCACCCGGACCTGAAGTCACGATGGCGCAACCCACCTTTCCGCTTACGCGGGCATAACCCTGAGCAGCATGAACCGCACCCTGCTCATGACGAACCAGGATGTGATTCAGCGTTTTCTTATGATCGTAAAGTGCATCGTAGGTCGGCATGATGGAACCGCCTGGATAGCCGAAGAGCACATCCACGCCCTCATGCTCCAACGCCCTCATCAATGCCTCTGCACCTGTTATCTTTTCCATTTCTATCAATTTGTCTAAAAATCCCAAAACTCAAATCTCAAACCCATTAATCAATAATTCTCACGCCGCCCTTGTCAGCACTTGCCACACTCTGAGCGTATGCACGGAGCGCCTTCGACACGACTCGGTTGCGTTTGAGGGGTTGCTGTGGACGTGCTGCCAGTTCTTCGTCTGACAGACGCACGTTGATGCTGCGGTTTGGAATGTCGATGTCGATGATGTCGCCATCCACAATCTTGCCGATGTTGCCACCCGATGCAGCCTCAGGAGAGATGTGTCCGATAGACAGACCTGAAGTGCCGCCAGAGAAACGACCGTCGGTGATGAGTGCACATTCCTTACCCATGTGCATGCTCTTGATGTAGGAAGTTGGGTAGAGCATCTCCTGCATGCCAGGACCGCCCTTAGGACCTTCGTGGGTGATGACCACCACGTCGCCCTTCTTCACCTTGCCGCCGAGGATACCCTCACAAGCGTCTTCCTGTGAGTCGAACACCACGGCAGGACCAGAGAACTTCCAGATGCTCTCGTCCACACCTGCGGTCTTCACCACACAACCGTCCTGTGCAATGTTGCCGAAGAGGATAGCCATACCGCCGTCCTTCGTGTAGGCGTGCTCAATGTCACGGATACAACCATTCACGCGGTCAGTGTCCAACGTCTCATAGTTCGTGTCCTGAACACCCAGCTGGTTGCAGAACACACCAGCAGGAGCGCTTGAGTAGATGCGCTTAGCCTCTGGGTCGATATTGTCTTTCAGAATCGAATACTTCTCAATGTCCTCCGCCAGTGTGGCACCGTTCACACGCTTCACGTTCGTGTCAATCAAACCACCCTTAGCCAGTTCGCCGAGGAGGTTCAGCATACCGCCTGCACGACCACACTCCTGCACACTGTACTTCTGAGAGTTCGGAGCCAGCTTGCAGAGGAACGGTGTCTTGCGAGAGAGCTTGTCGATGTCAGCCATCGTGAAGTCCACCCCAGCCTCCTGAGCCACAGCCAAGAGGTGCAGCACGGTGTTCGTCGAAGCACCCATTGCAATGTCCAAGGTCATCGCATTGAGGAACGCCTGACGGGTGGCAATGGAACGTGGCAGCACGCTCTCGTCTCCGTCCTCATAGTAAGCGAAGGCATTCTTCACAATCTGACGGGCAGCCGCCTTCATCAGCTCCTTGCGGTTCACGTGGGTGGCAAGAATCGTTCCGTTGCCAGGCAGCGAAAGACCGATGGCTTCCGTCAGGTTGTTCATCGAGTTCGCCGTGAACATACCCGAGCAGCAACCGCAACCAGGGCAAGCACGGTTCTCCACCTCAGCCAGTTCCTCATCATTCACTGTGGGGTCAGCACCCTTGATCATCGCTGCAATCAGGTCGAGGTTCTCGCCCTTGTACTTTCCAGCCTCCATCGGACCACCGCTCACAAACACGGCAGGGATGTTCAGGCGCATGGCAGCCATCAGCATGCCCGGCGTGATCTTGTCGCAGTTCGAAATGCAGATCATCGCATCAGCCTTGTGGGCATTGCACATATACTCCACCGAGTCCGCAATGATGTCGCGTGAAGGCAACGAATACAGCATGCCGTCATGCCCCATCGCGATGCCGTCGTCGATGGCAATCGTGTTGAACTCAGCCGCATAGCAGCCCATCTTCTCAATCTCTTCCTTCACAATCTGTCCAGCCTCGTGCAGATGCGTGTGACCTGGCACAAACTGGGTGAAAGAATTGACGATGGCAATGATTGGTTTGCCAAACTGTTCACGCTTCATGCCGTTGGCTACCCACAGAGCCCTTGCTCCTGCCATTCGGCGACCTTCAGTGCACACGGCACTACGTAACTGATGCTTCATATCTGTTAGAAAAAACTTATAATCTTTTTACGCTTAACGAAAAAACTTTGCAAAGGTACAAAATCCTCCCCACATATCCCACATATTTAATAATAAAAAAAGAGGGAACCCAGCTTTTCGCCAAGTTTCCTCCTTTTTTTCTCCCATTTTTGCACACAACTGCGCAATTTGAGAACCTTAGAGCTGGTAATTTTTCAATTTTCAATTTAGATTGTTCCATCGCCCTGGTCATCGCCACCACCGCCGTTGCCACCAGTGTTGCCGCCTGAGTTGGTGCCACTACCCTCACCATTCGTGGAATTTGTGGGATTCGTGTTCTCACTTGAACCGCTTGAACCATTGGTTTCACCCTTCGCTGCCGCAATCTCAGCCTTGGTCTTGTCCGTCCAAGCCAGCTTGGCATCCTTCTTCAGCTCCTCGCGGGTGAACTCGCCAGTGCTCTGGGCCAGCAACTTGATGGTCTTCACGGCATTGCCGGTCTTCGCGCCAGCAGGCAGCGTGCCGATGGCAGCCGTAGCCGTCTTGTCGTTCTCAGCGTCGTAGAGCACCTCCAGCGCATTGGCTTCCACC
>JAGCDQ010000036.1 GCA_017651245.1 Bacteroidaceae bacterium
CATCTCAGCACGCGACCTCGAGGCACTCGAACAGGCAAACGGCACAGTCGATGTCATCATCTCCGCTCCTGGCAGCATCAACTACGAGATTGGCAACTCCATGCAGGAGTCATCCAGCACGAAGCACCGCGCACGTTTCAGTTTCCGTCGCCATCACCGCTAAATCACTCTTTTTGCCCTTTCAACATCATAAAGAAAACGAGGAGGCTCCCAAACGGGAGTCTCTTCGTCCTTTTATTCCACAGGCGTTGGTTCCGTTGCTCTCTTCTTCATATAGGTGGCGATAATGTTCCTCACCTCATAGGGGTGTTGTACAAATTCCACCTTGTGATTGGTGCCACCGCTACCCACGAGTTCGATAGCACCAGTTTTCAGCATCCTCTCGAAGAAAGTCTGGTAGAAGTTCACCGTCTCCACCTTGAACAGCGGAATCTCCGTCATCTTGATGTCAAAGATGCCATCCTTCTGGATGAAGCGGTTAGTGGTGATGGCAAACTCCGTGCGGTTGCGGATGAAGTAACCAAAGCCGATAAGACCGATTCCCACCACACACACTACCACACACAAGCAGAAGAGTGCCAGCATGTTGTTGTTGAAGTCATTGTAGTGGGTGTAAGCAATGAATCCCATACCAGCCACACTCAGCAGTATAAGCAGAATGCCCCATGCCGTGTAGCGAAAATTGTACGACCAGTGCAAGCGTCCTTTGAAGATAACCTTCTCGCCTGGTTCCAACGTTTTCTCAATAAAGTTTGCCATAATCTTATTATTTTAAAATCTTACTTCTTACATCCTACTTCTTATCTCAATCGGCACCACCACCTTCATCACCACATTTCTACCCATGTTGTACACACCCATCCGTCCTGTGGCATTATTGATGTCCGTGTATTTCAGACGGCTCAGGTGACTCTGATAGGCGCGATTGAAGAGGTTCTCGGCAGTCAGATACATTTCTGCCACCTTCTTCTTGCCGATGATCAGGTCGCTTCCAGCCGAGAGGTTCAGTAACGTGTAGGAGGGAGTGGCTGTCTCCGTCTGATCTGCCTTGTAGTAGTGGTTCTGGCGCAGGAAACACTCCAATCCCAACGCCACATAGGCATTGTTCAGCACCTTGCCGTGATGTGTCAACTCATACTTCACCTCCGATGTCCAGCGTGGTGCTGGTGTAAAGGGCAGATGACGCGTCTCCTCAGGTTGGTTCAACTGACGGGCATTCACATACGAGAACGTATTGCCAAAGTGCAAGCGATGAATCGGATGCACATCCACACCGACCTCGAAGCCCAGCAATCGGGCATCACCCTGCGTGTATTCATACGTGTTGTACCCCTCTTCCATCACCACATTCACACGTTTTGCGAAGATGTAGTTCTCAATGCGGTTGGCAAAGAGCGCCGCCTGTGCCGACACATGGCGTGACTCGAAGTCTACACCCAAGTCTGCCTGCCAACTGTATTCGGCATCCAAAAGGGCATTGCCCTGCTCGTATCTCACCGTCCCCTCATGTACACCGTCGCTGCCCAGTTCGCTCATGTTGGGAGCACGGAATCCACGAGCCACGTTCATCCTCACATTCAACTGTTCCGTTGCATTCCACACGGCTCCCACACTACCTGTCACTCCGCTGAAATCGCGCGAGTGGAAGTCGAGGTGGCGATGGTCATAACGCAAACCGCCATTCAGCGTCCAACTTTCTATACTCTTACTGGTCGTGGCATAACCGCCGATATCAAACAACTTGTATGCAGGAATCAGCGATTCCTCACCCAGATTCTTCGATTGTTGCCACATACCGTTCACTCCCACAGCCAGTTTCCAACCGTCAAACTCATGGGTCAGATACCTCACGTCATAGGTCACTGTATGCAGCTTGAAGAACAGTTCATACTCATCCGCGCTCTCTTCGTACTCCTGGCGCCTATTCTGCTGATAACCCACAATCGCCTTCAGGATACCTGCCGAGAAATTGAACGAGTTGTCCCACACTGCCTTGTAGTGCTTCACCTGCTGGAAAGGAAGTGTCTTCTTGTAGGTCTTCACACCAAACCCCTCACTTCTCTCCAACGCGCCCGTTTCCTCATCACGTTCACCTTCCACAATGCTGGGGGTCAAGTGGTAGCACGTCCACGTCAAGTGCGACTGTCCCCATCTCTTCTCCAGTCCCAACATCAGACGACCTGCCCGTTCCTTGAACTGTGAGCCAGGCACATAGCCGTCATACTTATTCTTGTAGGCATGCGCCATCTTATCTGAGAATCGGGCATCCCACACGAATCCGCCATGATTGCCCGCCCCGTTGAGCGAGTAGGCAAAGAGTCCGTTGTTCGTCTGGTATTCCGTGCTGACGTTCGCCCTCACTTCGCCTTCCAACGGTGATGGCGTCCCATGCAGAATCAGCACGCCAGCCATCGCATCCGAGCCATACATCAACGAGGCAGGGCCCTTCAGGATCTCGACAGAACCCACATTCTGTCCGTCCACTTCCACACCGTGCTCATCGCCCCATTGCTGCCCCTCCTGACGCACACCCTCGTTCATCACGATGATTCGGTTATAACCCAAACCACGAATGACGGGCTTCGAGATGCCCCCACCTGTGGAGATTTGAGCCATACCTGGCTGTTTCGCCACAGCATCAATCACATTGGTGGAAGTCGTCTGCCGCAATTCCTTGCCTGTCAACACCGAAATGGGCGCCGTCGAGTGCTTCAACTTCGTATCACCCGTCACACCGGTCACCATTACTTCATTCAACTGCAAGTGGCGATAGAACACATCCGTGCTGTCACTCACCTGCTGACCACCGTTAGCCATACGATGGTTCTGTGCTGTCATTGCTGCACTATAGCACAACAACGACAGGATTACATATCTTGTCTTCATTTACTTTTTACATTAAAAATTAGTACACCTATTAATTGTCAACTGTCAATTAACCATTGGTGGTGCTCTTAAGAAGACAAAGCTCCTCTCTCTGGAAACAACACTTTGTTCTTCAGGATATAGGGGAGCTATATGTAAAAATTCTTTTGCTATGAATACAACCACAGGAGCCACCAAGAAAGGTAACGTGAGGAATTGGCAAAGCACACAATCAAACGAACAAGACGTCTGACTGCCAAAGTGACCCGCATGGGGCAAATGGTGCACACATTCCTTGCAATAACCCTCTTCGTGATGTGCCTCTGGATGCACATGAAGAGACGACAACACTAGCATTGGCAGGAACACCGCCAACAGCACCCAAGAAGAATAATATCTTTTCATCGTCTCTTTCACGCTGCAAAGTTAGTGCAAACCGAGCGAAATACCAAATATATTTGAGTATTTCCGAGGTGCAGCCTAACTTCGAGCGCAGCTCAACGTTACGATTATTTGTTTAAATGAGAAAAATTTTTATTTTTTTTCTTTGCGATAGATATGCCATGAGAGAGAATTCCCTACCATCTTATCCGCTATCAATCAGCCAGTTGCAAAAGGTTTAATTCCATATCCCTATATCTGTTATAGGAAAACCCCTATTGTTTGGGGATTTTCAGTTTGAAACCCATGGCAAAACACCGTAACTTTGCATCGTCATCCAAAAGGAACGACATCAACAACGAATTCAATAAAACAATAATAATAACTAAAACATCACAATTATGAAAAAGTTCATCACCCTCGCTCTCGCAGCAGTCATCGCAATCAGTGCAAACGCTAAGAAGGTTAACACCGCAGTGTTCAACTCAGTAAAGGTTAACGCACCCGTGCACCTCGTCATCGTGCCAAGCAGACAGCACGCAGTGGACATCAACTCTCGTGAGGCAGGGCTCGCCAACGCCATCTCTTGGAGCATCAAGGACGGAGTGCTCAACATCTCAGCACGCGACCTCGAGACACTCGAACAGGCTAACGGCACAGTCGATGTCATCATCTCCGCTCCTGGCAGCATCAACTACGAGATTGGCAACTCCATGCAGGAGTCATCCAGCACGAAGCACCGCGCACGTTTCAGTTTCCGTCGCCATCGCCGCTAATCACACTCGAACCATCTCTGAAATTATACAACAACATTGAGAAGAGGAGGTCTCCATTTCGGAGCTTCCTCTTTTCTTATTATATCCCCCCAATGGTATTTCCATTTTGAAAGTTTCAAAAATATTTTTCCAAGTTTCAAAAATATTTTTCTAAAGTTTGAAAAAATAATTCTAAACTTTCAAAATTTATTTTCCTCTAGGGGGAAATAGAAAAAGAGTTAGGGGAAAGACAAAAAGTCAGCTGTTGGCAGAAAGAAAGTTTAAGGGAGTTTAAATGAGGGTGGCGAAGGTTTAACGGAGTTTAAAAGTATTGACAAAGTGGCAGTTAGGCATGAGAGTTGCCTTTAGGATAGGCAGAAATTGAAGTGAAAACAACTCATAAACTAAACAACTAAAAATTAGGAGGACAAAACTATGATGCCTACAGTTTATTCAACACGTAATCAGGGATGGATCCCTTCATTGTTTAACGATTTCTTCGATGACAACTGGATGCCAACCATTAAATATCAAGGAACGACTCCAGCCATCAATGTATCGGAGGACAAAACAGCGTACAAAGTAGAAGTGGCTGCTCCTGGCATGACCAAGGATGACTTCAAGATCCAGCTCACCAATGACGGTGATATCGTCATCAGCATGGAAAAGAAGGCTGAAAACAAAGAGGGTGGCGACAAGAAGACCTATCTGCGCAGAGAGTTCAGCTACAGCAAGTTCGAGCAGAGATTCTCTTTGCCTGACAATGTGGAAAAGGCTAAAATCACAGCCGGCATGACCGACGG
>JAGCDQ010000037.1 GCA_017651245.1 Bacteroidaceae bacterium
CCTAAAAACTCGCTGGGTGTGATACCCGTCATGCGCTTGAAAAGGCGGGTGAAGTGGTGAGGAAAATCGAAACCCAACAGGCGGGAAGTCTCGCTGATGTTATGACCTTGCATCAGCAGACTTTTCGCCTGATTTATTATATATTTATGTATATAGCCGATGGCTGTGCCGCCCGTGGCCGTGTGGACGATGTCGCCAAAATAACGGGGCGAATAGGCTAGCTGGGAGGCGCACCAAGCAACGGTAGGCAAGCCTTGCGACAGTTGGCGGTTTTCACGAAAATAGGTCTGCAGCAGGTTGTGAAAGCGTTTGAGCACGTCGTTGCCGTCTTTGTCGTCTTCCGAAATCTGACGCAAATAAATGCGGTTGCAGTATTCCAAAATCAGGTGCAGATAACCCAACAGGACACTTCTCAATGATGGCGAGTCGTCGTGTGTCTGCACCTCCTGACGCATCTGAATGACCAGCTGTGTGATGCAGAGCCATTCGTCGGGTTCCATTCGAAGTGTCTCGGTGAAGAAGTAGGAGAAGAACTGGTAACGGTCTATCTGGTGTTCCAATTCAGAACCGCGTAGCAGTTCGGGCGACCACAGCAGCACCCATCCGCTCAGCGTGATGCGCTCGCCGTTGTCTTCCAGTCCTCCTATCTGTCCAGGCTCAACGGCAATGATTGAGGCATCGCTCACCTGCAGTTTCCGCATGCCATAGGAGAGATTGTGGGGGAACTGCCGCTGAATGAAAAGCCCATACACGCCATAGTTGTTCAGGCTATGACGGAAGGGTTCCAACTCGTCATAGTGGATAATGCTCAAGAGCGGGTGCAACACCGGTGCATCCACAAACTGGGCATAGTCGTTAGGATTGTCCACTTTCAGTATCTTCTTCATATCGGTGGCAAAGATACAAATAATCATCCAATAATGGTAGTTATTGGGTGTTTTTTTATCATATTCTGCGAAATTGGTAGATTATCAGCCAATATGTGTAATATCTATATGAAATAAAGCGCGTACCTTTGCCGTCGAAATGAGATTGAAAACTTTAAAACACTAAAATTATGTTAGGCAATTTTACATTCCACAATCCTACGAAGCTGCACTTTGGTGAGGATTCTTTGAACAAACTGAGTGAAGAACTGAAAAACTATGGCAAGAAGGTGATGCTCTGCTATGGTGGTGGCAGCATCAAGCGAAACGGCATCTACGACCAGGTGATGGCTGAGCTGAAGAAGGCTGGCTGCGAGGTGGTGGAAATTGCGGGTGTGATGCCGAACCCCACGATAGAGAAGGTGTTGGAAGGTGCCCATACGGCTCGCAAGGAGAATGTGGATCTCATCCTCGGTGTGGGCGGTGGCTCTACCATTGACTACTGCAAGGCGGTAGCGGGAAGTGCCTGGTACGATGGCGACCCTTGGGAGTATTACTTCAAGAACTGGCAACCGATGACCTGCCGTTGGATTCCTGTGGGTTGTGTGCTGACAATGGCTGGCACAGGCTCTGAGATGGACAGCTGTTCGGTTATCTCCAGTCACTCGGAAAACCGCAAGTTGTTCTATAACTTCCGCAACCCAGATTTCTCCATTCTCAACCCTCGCTTCACCTTCACCGTTCCCAAGTATCAGATGGTGGCTGGTATCTACGACATCATGAGCCACATCCTGGAGCAGTATCTCTCTGGTACCGACGACAACACCAGCGACTATATCGCCGAAGGACTAATGCGTTCACTCATCGTCAGCAGTCGTAAGGCAAACGTCAACCCAGAGGACTACGAGGCTCGTTCCAACATCATGTGGACTGCCACTTGGGCACTCAACACGCTCATCGACCGTGCCAAGGCCACCGACTGGATGGTTCACATGCTGGGACAGGCTGTGGCTGCCTTTACCGATGCCACTCACGGTCACACCCTCGCTGCCGTCAGCGGTGCCTACTACCGTCTGCTCATCAGCAAGTCGCCCGATGCCGTGCAGAAGTTCAAGCGTTTGGCAATGAATGTATGGAACGTTTCTGCAGAAGGAAAGACAGACGAGCGGATTGCTATGGAAGGTCTTGAGACGATGGAACAGTGGATGCGCGAACTGGGATTGGCGATGAACATCAGCGACTGCGGTGCCAAACCCGAACTGATTGAGGGTATGGCTGATGCTTGCCCCATCTGTCAGGGTGGCTACTACATCCTGAATCGCGACGAAGTGGTGAAGGTACTTAAAGATAGTTTATAGTTGACAGTTTATAGTTGACAGTTGACAGTTGACAGTTGACAGTTGAAAATTGACAGTTGTAAAATTGACAGTTGTAAAATTGAAAACTAAAGCATTATTGCTGGGTCTTATGATAGCAGCAAACGGTTTTGCTCAGGGTGTGATTGATGTGCACTCGCACCTCATCACTCCTGAGTTTGTGTCGGCTCTCGAAAGCGAGGGGCGACTGATGGACGAGGGATTCCCCTTGCCAAAGTATGACGTGGATAATCATCTCAGATGGATGGACGAGGCTGGTGTGGAGACATCGGTGTTGACATTGGCGGCTCCACAACCTTCGTCAGCGGAGATGGTGAGACAAACCAATGAGGTTGCCGCGCGCATCAAGAAGGAACACCTAGGACGATTCCTGTTCTGTGCAGCCCTCCCTCAATCGGATGTGTCGAAATCCATAGAAGAGGCGAAGTATGCGCTCGATGTGCTGAAGGCTGATGGCATCAAATTGGCGACAAACACTGATGGACAGTATCTTGGCGCACCCGAACTTGACACGCTCTTTTCGGTGTTGAACGAACGAAAGGCTGTGGTGATTCTGCATCCCCATCGCCCTGAGCCCGTGAATCGGCAGGTGATGCAGCAGACACCGCTCGCCATGCAGGAATATCTCTCGGAGACCACCCGTGCCGTGTCGAACATGATTTCACGAAATGTGCTGGCTCGCTACAATGACATCAAGGTGGTGGTTCCCCATTGCGGTGCCTATCTGCCTTTGGCTATTCCCCGCATGAAATCGCTGACTCCCGTGATGCAGGCGAACAAGATGGTGGGCGAGATTGACTATGAAGCCAACCTCCGCACCCTCTACTACGACCTTGCCGGGGCACACTCGCCCG
>JAGCDQ010000002.1 GCA_017651245.1 Bacteroidaceae bacterium
AAGTCATTTACGAGTAGTTTTAAGGGTGCACGGATTTGAATTTGTACCTTTGCAGCCAAATTGAATGGCTGCAAGATGAACAAAGACAAATACGTATTCGCCCAATTGCTAGAGTATTTAGACTATGACAAGTTCCGCCACCTTGTTGACAAGTATGATGGAAACCGTTATGTCAAGCACCTCACTTGTTGGAACCAACTTCTTGCACTGATGTTCGGGCAACTCGGTAACCGTGAGAGTCTGCGAGACGTGATTGTGGCTCTTGAAGCCCATCGGTCTAAGTGCTTCCACCTCGGCTTAGGGCGAAAGCCCATCGCCAAGACGACGCTGGCTACTGCCAACCAGAACCGCGACTATCGCATCTTCGAGGAGTTCGCTTTCTACATGATGGCTCAGGCCAGGGAGAAACGGTCGGCAGACATATTCAAGCTTGGAGGACAGGTCTATGCATTCGATTCCACGACGATACCACTCTGTCTGTCGGTGTTCTGGTGGGCGAAGTTTCGCAAGAAGAAAGGGGGTGTCAAGGCTCACGTCCTTTATGACTTGGAGGCACAGGTGCCAGCCTTCTATCATATCACCACAGCTTCCGTCTACGACTCCAAGGCAATGCCGGAAATTCCTTATGAAACAGGTGCTTACTATGTGTTTGACCGAGGCTACAACAACTTTGGGGAACTATACCGCATACAGCGGATGGAGTCCTTCTTTGTTGTCAGAGCCAAGTCCAACTTACAATACAGGTGTGTCAAGTGGAAACGCCGTTTGCCAAAGAACATTCTCACCGATGCAGAGATTGAACTGACGGTCTATAAGAGCCGCAAGGACTATCCTGAGAACCTGCGTCTCGTCAGATACTATGACGAAGAGCAAGACAGAGAGTTCATGTTCCTGGCCAATGCGATGGACTTGACTGCCCAGCAAATAGCCGACCTCTACAAGAACCGATGGCAGATAGAGCTGTTCTTCAAGTGGCTCAAGCAGCACCTCAAGATCAAAAAGTTCTGGGGCACTACGGAGAACGCTGTCAGAATACAAATTAGTGCTGCTATCACTGCCTACTGTCTCGTGGCGATTATCCAGCATGACATGCAGTTGAAACGCTCGACCTATGAGGTTTTGCAAATCCTCAGCATGTCGCTCACGGACAAAACGTCACTCAGAGAACTATTCGATAAGACTTATTCCAATGATGTCAAAGAGCAATCTGGTCCCCTTATTCCGGGGTTGTTTGATTAATATTTAACTCGTCCCAATTTTAACGGGACACTTATGTTCTTTTTTTTCGTTTTACTTGTTACTTCATGCAGCATTGACCTTCAGTCGAGTCTGCTTCCGCCCTTCTTCGACAGGCTCAGGATAAATTAACCTTCTGGTTTCTTGAGTAGGACTATCCAATGACCGGCACTTGTGTTGCCTTCTCGAATCAGAACGCCCTTCTTCTGCATATCTGCAAGGTCACGCTTTATAGTCCTTTCAACTAGTGACAAAACTAGTGACATTTCTTTCACAGAAACTCGTGAGTCCTTTTTTATCATTTCGCATATTTTTTTCTGTCTTTCAGTTAGTTGAATTTGCGACAAACTTACGACATCACTGGTGACATTACTGGCGTCACTACTAGTGACATTACCGACATCTTTTCCGACATCACGGACATTCAGCATCTTCATAAACTGGGTTCGTTCTACCGTCACCTGCACGCCGCCGCAGAAGTTCTCGACCTTGGGCATGGGAATGCCGGCAGGCTCAAAGCCCTCACGAATTTTCTTATAGCCACGCCCCCATGTGTCGATGAAGCCTGCCTTGAAGAAGGCGTTGGCGATGTTCAGGTTGCGAGGTTTGGAAGAATGATTCCCATATAGTGTCTCCTGAGAATAACCCGTAGGCAACTCTCCTTCATTCCAAATCTCCAGATGATCATCATATACGTGCATTTGAATGTCTGACCCTGCATAATCCTTATGAGCGATGGCGTTGTAGAGTATTTCTCGCATGGCTTCTTTGGGAATCTCCAATTTCTCATAGCGCTGCATGCCTTCAAATCGCACAGGTGAAACCAAGTACTTGGCTTGTAGAATATCCATCACACGGTCGGCCATCTGAATGATATTGCCTTCTATGACGTCTTGGAACATCAGGTCTGCCTCGTCACGACCGAAGCGACCAATCTTGAATTGCGCACTAGGGAAGAACTTCTGAGGCTTCTTGCCGAATAGGAGGATGGCTGCATTCTTCAGACCGCCATTGTCATCCACCAGACCAAGGCTTGAAAGCACATCAACGGTAGATGAATAGCGCTGATCCTCTGGGATACGCTGCGCATCGATGCCTTTGCGGAGGAAATAGTCAATAGCATCACGGTCAATATCATCTATCTTGGCTCGGTCGTTGGTCACATCGTCCCACGAGCGGCCCATCTTCTTCAGCACAAACTGCTGGAGGGCTGGGCCACGAAGCTCCTGCATGGTGCTGCCGGAGCGGTAGTAGTACTTGCCGCGATAGTTGATGGGGATATTGCTGGGCTCTATCACCACTTCGATGTATTCTAAGCCATCCTGCTCGAGTAGGTTCACATCAACAACGATGCCCATGGTGGTGACAATCTTGTTAGGGATGTCCTCCATCAGGCGGTCAACATTCTCCAACCCGACTACCTCATGGTCATCATCCACACCGAAGTACATGACGGCACCTTGTGCATTTGCGAAGCCGCAAATCCACTTCAGGTATTCGTCATGCCAGCTGCTCTTGTACTCAACATTCTGGCTCTCGCGTGCTTTTATCTTAGTCATATATCTTTTTTGTTTTCTTCTAGTTTGCCTTCTTTCTTCCATCTCCGAGCCATCTCCGAGGGTATAAACTCGACCTATGCTACGCCCTTGCTTGTCCCTTCCTTCTCCCTTGCTTGTCCCTTGCTATGATATAGCTTGGATATCCCTACGATATCGCTACACTATCCGCACAATAGCCCTTCACTATAGGAAGGAACCTAAAGGAGGACTAAAGGGCCACCAAAGGAGGAGTAAAGGATGAGTCGTATTCATTGCTCTTATCTACCATCATTTCGGTTTTGATATACAAATTTACAAAGATTATTTGTATTCACAAAAACAATCTTCGTCTTTTTTCAATAAGGAACGGTTATTTCTCAGCAGAGGCACCTTATTTCACAATAACGAACGAGTATTGATCAGCAGAGGTGGGTTATTGGGAGTCCAAGCCAAGCGGAAGGGGAGTCCGAGCCAAGCGGACTACCAGAGAGTGCCAAGCGGACTCCAAGAGAGGCTGTTTTATTAATTGCCGACGGCATCGATTGAAAGAGGCGGCGGCAAAGCATCGTTTTGCCGACGGCAAAAGGTAGGATTGCCGACGGCAATTTTTTGCAATCCTTAAGGGAAATTTTTGTTACCCCTAGGGGCTGCAAAATTTTCCCTTAGGGGGAAGCACTTTTTGCTGCCTAGTTAGAGAAAAAATTTTCCTCACGGGGGCGCAAAATCTCTCCCGTGGGGGAACAAAAAATGGAAGGGCAAGAGGAAGTTTTTCTTGGAAAAGAGAACTTTTTTGCAAAAAGACCTAACAACCTAACACGACAAGCCTCAATCCCTGATGTACAAAGGTATTGAGGAACGTTAGGTCTTTTCCAAACACCTAACATAGACCTAACATTTAATCTCACACAGATATTCCTCTGACTGTTACCTGATAAGGTGAGTGTTAGGTCTGTGTTAGGTCTTCACACAAGACCTAACACAGGCAACCACCTGAACCACAATCCATTTGAGAAGAAATGTTAGGTTGTTAGGTTATTTTTGTGATTAACGGTTAACGGTTAAGGGTTATAGGTAAAGGAAAGGGAAGGCTCCGAAAGGATGCATTCCCTTTTTTTGTAAAAAATTTGGTAGTGTTCTCAATTAGTCGTAACTTCGCAAACGAAATGGAAAAACTGGAGAGCTATAAGGAAAGTATTGATGCCATTCTCATCAAGGGAAAAGGGTATCTCGTGCCCGATTTCTCTGCCCAGCAACTGGCAGAGCAGCTTGGGATTTCGATATTTTCTCTGTCACGTCTTCTCAAGGCGATTTATGGGAAGTCTTATAGCGACATCGTGCATGCCCATCGCATACAGGATGCCACAAGGCACCTGAAGGACAAGCGGTTTGCCCCCTACTCTGTTGATGACATCGGCATGATGGTGGGCTTCAAGAATCGCCAGTCGTTCTTCACTGCTTTCAAGAAGCTGACTGGAATGACTCCCGACAAGTTTCGCCAGATGTAACCAGTTTTCACCTTTCAGTCACCAATTATCAATCTAAATATAATGAAGAGAATCGTAAAAACAATGATGATTTCAGCACTTTTCGCCACAACGGTATGTCCCATGAATGCCGAGAAGCTTGACGCACCTTCGCCAAAGGGTGCCAAGAAGGAGAAGAAATTTGAGTACAGCAATGAACGCTTTGCCGACTTGCAGATGCTGCGCTACAAGGTGGAGGGGTTTGAGAACTTAACCTTGAAGCAGAAAACTTTCATCTACTACCTGCAAGAGGCTGCTCTATATGGTCGCGACATCCTTTTCGATCAAAACGGCAAGTACAACCTTCGCATCCGCAAGATGCTGGAGGATTTGTATGTGAACTATCCAGGCGACAAGGAGAGCAAAAACTTCAAGGCGATGGAAGAATACCTGAAGCGCGTATGGTTCTCTAACGGCATTCACCATCACTATGGCAGCGAGAAGTTCGTGCCTGGATTCTCACGCAGATGGTTGCAGGATGCTGTCCATTGTCCCGATGAAATCGCCAATGTCATCTTCAATCCGAATATCTTGCAGAAGCGTGTGAATCTTGCTGAGGGACAGGATTTGGTGAAGACCAGCGCCAGCAACTACTACGAGAACGTGACGCAAGCAGAAGCAGAAGAATTCTATGGTAAGCAGAAAGCAGAAGGAGATCCACTTCACCCCGTCATGTATGGTATGAATTCACGTCTCGTGAAAACAAAAAATGGCGAACTCATCGAGAAAAAGTGGACCATCAACGGACTTTATGGCGATGCCATCAAGAAGATTGTGGAGAACCTGAAACTGGCACGTCCCTTTGCAGAAGACGAACAGCAACAGAAGGTGATTGACCTGCTCATCTCTTATTATGAGACAGGCGACCTGAAGACGTTTGACCAATACTCTATTGCCTGGGTAGAAAACACGGCTCCGTTGGTGGACTTTGTCAACGGTTTCATCGAGTGTTATGGTGACCCTCTGGGGTTGAAATGCTCTTGGGAAAGCATCGTCAACTTCAAGGATGTGGAAGCCACGAAACGCACGGAAACCTTGAGTGCCAACGCCCAATGGTTTGAGGACCACAGCCCTGTGGCACCAGAATTCAAGAAAGAGAAAGTGAAGGGCATCACTGCCAAAGTCATCAAGGCTGCCATCCTGGCTGGTGATCTCTATCCCCCAACTGCGATTGGCATCAACCTACCGAACAGCGATTGGGTTCGTGCAGAACACGGTTCCAAATCCGTAACCATCGGCAATTTGACGGATGCTTACAATCAGGCAGCCAAAGGAAACGGCATGTTGCAAGAGTTCGCCTATGGCAAGGAAGAGATTGCCTTGATGGAGAAATATGGCGATTTGACCGACGATTTGCACACAGACCTGCACGAATGTCTAGGTCACGGAAGTGGCAAATTGCTAGAAGGTGTGGATGGCGACAGCCTCAAAGCGTACGGAAGCACGATTGAGGAAGCTCGTGCCGACCTCTTCGCACTCTATTATCTGGCTGACCCCAAACTCGTGGAGTTAGGTCTCGTTCCTGATGCGGAAGCCTACAAGGCAAGCTACATCGGACAGATGCAGAATGGTTTGCTGACGCAGTTGGTACGTATCAACTTGGGCAACAATATTGAAGAGGCACACATGCGCAATCGTGCGCTCATTGCCCGTTGGGCTTTGGAGCATGGACAGAAGGACAACGTGATGGAATTGGTGAAACGCGACGGCAAGACCTTCGTCAAAATCAATGACTATCAGAAACTGCGCGGGCTCTTTGGAGAGTTGTTGGCAGAGATACAGCGAGTGAAGTCAACAGGCGATTTCAAGGGTGCTCAGGCACTGGTGGAGACTTATGGTGTGAAGATTGACCCTGAACTGCACAAGGAAATCCTCGACCGCTACGCCAAACTCAACATCGCGCCTTACAAGGGCTTCATCAATCCTGTCTATACAGCTGTTCGCGATGCGCAAGGCAACATCACCGATGTAAAGATCTCCTATACGGAAGGTTATGCAGAGCAGATGTTGCGCTACAGCAAGGATTACGCCACACTACCGCTCGTCAATGAATAGCCTCATCAACGACATCAAGAAGGAGCTGAGAGCCAACATGAATGGGGTGGCTTCAGCGCATGCGAGGCAGACAGAAGACTATCGCATCAATTGGGGAATAGAATTGCCCAGATTGGAAAAGATTGCCGATGAAATCGGACAGTTATGCGATGAAAAGGAACTGTCAAGACGGGCTTTGGCACAAGCCTTATGGAACGAAAGCACGAGGGAATGCAAGATTCTTGCCTGCATGCTCATGCCTGTGGATGAGTTTGCAGAGGAAGTGTGCGACATCTGGACAGAAAGCATCCACACAGAAGAAATCGGCATGATGTTCTGCCTATACCTTGTACAGAAGCTGCCATATGCCAGTACGAAGGCCTTTGAGTGGATTGCCCACGAAGAAAAGATGTTACAGAATTGTGGGTATCTGACCTTGTGCCACTTGATGAGAAAATACCCGTTCAGCGAGGAGGCGGAAGCAGAATTTTTGGATCAGGCAAGTGCGTCGTTAGGCAATCGATATGCTATAAAGGCGTTACAGATATATGCCTCTTTAGGAGAAGATAACGCACGGAAAGTCAAAAAAGTTGCAGATTATTTGTGACACCCAAAGAAAATCTGTAAATTTGTACCCATATTGTACAAAGGCGGTATGAAAAAGGGAGAAGGGTTACCATCAAAAGAAACCCCACATGACATTCTAAATCGTTACATCGCAGAAAAAGAAGGCATGCGCAACACAGGCGAACGGCATGCTATCTTGGATGTTGTCATGCAGATGAAAGGTCATCACAGCGCCGACCAGATTTTGGAGATGATGCCAGACAATTTTCCCGTCAGCCGTTCGACGATGTACAGCACATTGGCCCTGCTTGTCGAGTGCGGGCTTTTGTACAGCCACCTGACGGATGGTGCCACCTTGTATGAATGTGCCTATAAAGTGCCTGCGCATCACCATTACATCTGTACGGGATGCCACAAGATTTGGGACTTGAAAGACTCGTCCATCGAGAAGGCCGCCTCGAAAGTGAAGACGCCCCGATTTAAGAAGCTGCGATGCAACACTTATATCTATGGTATCTGCAACATCTGTCAGGCGAAGTTGGCACGACTGAAGAAGAAGTTGGAGAAAGAAGCGAAGGAGCAGAAGAAGTCGAGCATGACCCGAGAAGAGATACGATTTGCCAAGATTGACGAGGAGTTGAGCAAGGCAGCCGCATGGTTCAAGTAAATTCAAACTAAAAACATTATAATCAACATGAGCAAAGTAGATGTATTGTTAGGTCTTCAATGGGGAGACGAAGGTAAAGGTAAGGTCGTGGATGTGTTGACTCCACGCTATGACGTTGTAGCCCGTTTCCAAGGAGGTCCTAACGCAGGACACACGCTCGAGTTCGAGGGACAGAAGTACGTGCTTCGTTCCATTCCATCGGGCATTTTCCAAGGTGATAAAGTAAACATTATTGGTAATGGTGTGGTGCTGGCACCAGACCTCTTCATGGATGAAGCAAAAGATTTGGAAAAGAGCGGCCACAACCTGAAGAACCGCCTCCACATCTCCAAGAAGGCACATCTCATCATGCCAACTCACCGTCTGCTTGACGCTGCATACGAGGCAGCCAAGGGCAAGAACAAGGTGGGCACAACTGGTAAGGGCATTGGTCCTACCTACACCGACAAGACCAGCCGTAACGGTCTGCGTGTAGGTGACATCCTCGATAACTTCGAAGAGAAGTACGCTGCCCACAAGGCACGTCATGAGGGCATCCTCAAGAGCCTCAACTATACTGACTACGACATCACTGAGGTGGAGAAGAAGTGGATGGAAGGCATCGAGTACATCAAGCAGTTCCAGTTGGTGGATTCTGAGCACGAAATCAACAAACTCCTGAAGCAGGGCAAATCTGTGCTTTGCGAGGGTGCGCAGGGCACTATGCTCGACATCGACTTCGGTTCTTATCCTTTCGTCACCTCTTCCAACACCATCTGTGCAGGTGCCTGCATCGGTTTGGGCATTGGTCCTAACAAGATTGGCGATGTATTCGGTATCATCAAGGCTTATTGCACACGCGTAGGTGCTGGTCCTTTCCCAACAGAGTTGTTCGACGAGACAGGCAAGCAGATGCGTGACATCGGTCATGAGTATGGTGCTGTGACTGGTCGCGAACGTCGTTGTGGATGGATTGACCTCGTGGCACTCCGCTACGCTATCATGGTCAGCGGCGTGACGAAGCTCATCATGATGAAGAGCGACGTGCTCGACGGCTTCGACACTATCAAGGCTTGCACCGCCTACAAACTGAAGGATGGCAGCGTGACGCGCGACTTCCCTTACGACATCAGCGACGGTCTCATCGAGCCAGTTTATGCTGAGATGCCAGGTTGGAAGACCGACCTCACCAAGATGACAAGCGAAAAAGAATTCCCCAAGGCATTCTCTGAGTACATCGCTTTCTTGGAGAAAGAACTGGAAACGCCTATCACCATCGTCAGCGTAGGTCCTGACCGCGAACAGACGATTGAACGATAAGAAAGACCGCTCCGAACGAAAAGGACGATGAGAAAACTCGCATTTTTACTAACCATTATACTCATGCTGACCACCTGTTGCAACAGGAGGGGTCAGCATGAGTGTATTCTTGTTGACATCGACAGCCTCACAGCCACCGATGCCGACAGTGCCAGACGCATGCTGCTGCGTATGGATGGGGAGATGAAAGATGCGAACGAGGACACCAAGGCTTACTACAACATGCTCCGAGTGAAGGCTGATGAAATCGCCAAAGTGGAGCATAAGTCTGACTCGCTCATCTGTATGGCGGTAGAACAATTTGAGAAACAAGACCCTAACGGGCATCTTCCCGAAGCATACTATTATGTAGGATGTGTCAACTCCAGCCTGCAAAACGGAGAGAAAGCCCTGCTCTATTTCCAGAAAGCCCTGCTGTGCGACAGCGTCAACATCACCTCTTGTCTGAAAAGCCGTTGCTATTCACAGATCGGTCACATCTACATGCGCAACGGACTGCTGGACGAGGCACTTGACATGCAGCAACTCGCCCATTTCTATTGCAAGGAGATCGGTGACACGTTGGGAATGCGATACAGCAGTGAAGACATGCAGGCGATCAAGGAGATGAAGAGTGACAGCACCCTTGCCAAGCAGCCCAAAGCGGAACTGGTGGTGCGCATACAGAAACTGCATGCACAAGCCAGAAGCCAAGTGCTCAACAACATGAACACTCGTCTGGAGGAGGAGAACTCAAAAGAGCGGCAATTCATCTGGATTGTGAGCATCTCAGCCCTGCTCATCATCGTGGCAACCATCTGGCTGGTGCTCCATCTGCGCCAACAGAGAGAGATACGGAAAGAGGAGGCTGCCGAGATATTCCTTTCGTCTCGAAACAAACGCCAGTTCTATGACAAAGAGATCAACCAACTGGTGACAACACATATATATAATAATAAGGTGTTGAAGGATGCCGACTGGAAAAAGATTGAGGAGAAACTCCTGAAGGCACATCCCACATTCAAGGAGCAACTCTTTGCCCTCTACCCTCTTTCCGACACCGAATATCGCATTTGCATGCTCATCAAGATGGAAGTTTCACCTTCCAACATCGCCAAGTTGATGGCATTCAGCAATAGTGCTGTGACTCAAAACCGCCTCCGAATGCAACAAAAAGTGTTTGACGGCAAGGGAACGGCAAAAGATTGGGATAACTTTGTACTTTCTTTGTAAATTATCACATATCAACCATTTACAAAGATGATGTAAAATTTTTGTAAATTATTTTCCACCCCCGAAACAAAATGTAAATTTTTTGTAAATTCAATTTCTTGGTGTTTTTAGCAAGAATTTCGACCTTTGCACCCAACAAATTGTTTCATCAAAAAATTTACATCATGAAAAGAATCATTACACTTGTTTGCATCGTGCTGACCACCATCGCGGGTTGGGCACAGACAAACAAAATCGTGAGCAGCACGGAAGGGAGCATCACCTTTGTCGTTGACGAGAACCTCAGCCCCATCGACGAGGACGACCTTGACATGGAATTTCTCCAATCAAGGGGTTCTGGGGCTCTTTCTGAAATCTTCGAAGACGAGGGTGTTTTGGAACCTCGTTGGATTGCCAAGAGTTTTTCCAACAACGAAAGTTTTTACACTTTCAGGGGGAAAGACGTGTTCTTCCAGACGATTGTGCGGGCATACGCTGAGCATCGTCCTCTCGTGCTCTCGCCCGATATGGTTTGGTTGCTCATCAGTCAGGGATTCGCACGTTACGTGAATGCGCATTCGGAAGAACTGCGCGACCAGATTGTGAACCACACAGAGAAGATGGATCTGGTGGTGGAGACCAAGAAGGATCTGATTCATGAAGACCCTGACTGGGAGAAACTCATTGCTGGTTTCGCTGCACAAATTGACGAATACACCAAGGGTGACATCGCCAAAACTATGACTGCCGACTTTACCACCACAGGCGTGACGGAGCGCATCACCTCGCAAGTGACGCTGATGGAGACGGTGAAGACCTACTTCGACTACATTATCCATTATGTAGGCTGTGGTATTCCATCCATCACACTCAAGGGCACGCCAGAAGACTGGCAGAAGGTGCTGGAGAAGACAAAGCAGTTGGAGAAGTACGGCATGAGCAAGTGGATCAAGAGCCTCAAACCTATCCTGACCGAGTTTGTCAACGCCTCCCAAGGCACCCCCAATCAGGCTTTCTGGCAGGGTATGGTCAAGAAAGAAGATCCCGACAAACTGGTGGGCGATAAAGTCTGTGACCTTCGCACCCCGACAATTTTGGACGGCTGGATGCTCAAGCTTTTCCCCGATGAAAACGGGAAAACACTCGATCAAGTGCTCCACACCCACGAGATGCCGTCGGAGCGCGTGTATGTGGATTTCAGATACCAGATTATCGACCCTGATAATGGCGATGTCCTCGTCGATACCCCGATGGAACTCGTCGCTGGCTATATCGGAACGGAAGTGGACACCCTGACGCACGCCCTCACGCCCAAGATGGGTTGGATGGTCCGACAGTTAGAGAGCGACGAGAAGATAGTAGAAAGTCTCAAGAAAAAGGCCGAAGAAGATTCCTTCGAAGGTCTCGATCTACGGGTGAACAGAGTGCCTGAGTACCTCGCCCAGTTGAAGCACATCAGGAAATTGAGCCTCACCTTCACCGACAAAGTTGTCCTGCCCGAGTGGATGGACAAGATGAAAATCGATGAACTCCATGTCAAAGGGAAAATCAGTCCAGATGAGGAGCAAAAGCTCATCGAAAGGTTCCCTAAACTCTACATCCATAATACGTCTTATAATTACGATGAAGTCGTTAGTTCGGGTGCGTTGGGTGTTCCATTAATCGTCGTGAATGGGAAACCCTTCAAAGTGACCAAAAAATTTGACTTTGCGAATGCACGCGATGAGGACTATGCAGAACTCATAGGCGTGGAACCAGATGATATCAAGGACATCACAGTCTTCAAGGATGCTGGTGCCATAGCCATCTGGGGTGAAAGAGGCAAATGGGGCGTCATCGAAATCAAGACCAAGGGCAACCTAAAAAAGACCAAGCGTGGAGGCAACAGGAAGATCAAGATGATCAGCGGTACTGTGAGCGACGCTGCCGGTCCGCTTTGGATGGTCAACGTGGTTGAGATCAATGAACAGAATCGCATCGTTGGACATGCTGTCACCGACTCCCTTGGTCATTTCAAACTCAAAGTAGTGAATCCCAAAGACAAGATTCGTGTTACGTACATAGGGACAAAGACTGTGGAACTCGACATCAACAAAAAAAAGTACGACATCATCATGGAATCCGCAAAGCCCCCAATGACCGCTGAGGAGCTAATCAAACTCAGAAGGACGGTGAACTCAACTAAATGGAATTTCCCGGAACCGTAAACCCCATAAAACCACACAACAATGAAAAAGTATATCATTACCTTATTACTCGTGTTTGTCGGAATGACAACACAGGCACAGCCATTTGATCCTTTTGGCACCTACCGACTCATGGACGTCATTGACAAGAATGGCGACACCATCCCCACACCGTTCGACCAGTACAAAATCTGCATGAAGGACGTGACACTGACATTCGTAATGGAGGGCAACCACTTCATTATCCGAAAGACCGACAAGAACGTGCTCAAATACACAGGCGAGGAGCCCGATGCCCACGATGCCACCGCCACCCGCATCTATGGTGACGGCAAAGAGAAATTCACGCTAAAATGGTGGAGCACCACGCCCAATCACAAGATATTCCCACACAACGACTGGTGCATCGAACACTATGCATTGTACAATTCTTCCGACAATGCCAGACCTGTGCTATATCAACTGAACAGGGTGCCAGCCAGCGAACTCGTTGACACTTACTTTGCTGACAAAAAGATTCAGAAAGCCTATGAAAAGTCGATGAAGAATCCGTTCGTCGGCCGCTGGAGAGTGCTGGGATGGATGGACGAACTGTGCAACGTGAAGCAGGAGCTGCAGCGTCTGCACGAAAATCCGAGTGTTGGTCACTACTTCATCTTCAAGCCCCACGAATTTATCGACGTGAATGGCGAACGAGGCGGTATTTACCCCATAAAACTGAACGGCAAGAAGTCCTTCACCACAGGAGAAACAACGAAAACGGAGCATAAGGTAACTTGGCTCTCCAAAGACATCATTGCCGTTGAGGAGCAACCCGACAACTACCACACCGACTACCTCATCTTGGAACGATTGGATGGCGAGCACTCCATCTTCCAGTTGCTCAGCGACCTATATAAATAAGGATTAGAAGTTGGAAAGCAACTTTGTGTACAGCGAGATGGCATGGTCTATCTCGCTGATTTTGATGTACTCATCCGCCGTATGGGAACGTGACGAATCACCAGGGCCCAACTTGAGTGATGGGAACCGCATCAGAGCTTGGTCGCTCAAGGTCGGCGAACCAAACGGCGTGAGTCCCTCTTTGATACAAGCCTGCACGAAAGGATGCTCCACGTCTATTTTGGAAGAGGACAGACGGAAGGAACGGGCTTTCAGTTCCGAGGTGAGATGCTCTTGGAAGAAGGCGAAGATTTCCTCGTTCGTATAGCATTCGTTCGACCGTACATCGATGGTGAACGTGCAAGTATCAGGAATCACATTGTGCTGCGTGCCAGCATTGACAATCGTGACGGTCTGTTTCACTGGTCCTAAGAGTTCCGACTGCTTTGGGAATTGCCACTCCGACAACCACTGGATGTCCTTCATCGCATGATAGATGGCATTGTCACCTTCATTCCGAGCTGCATGCCCAGCCTTCCCGTGTGCCACAGCATCAATCACCATCAGACCCTTCTCCGCAATAGCTGGCTGCATACCCGTCGGTTCTCCTACGATGGCAAAGTCAATCTTGGGTAGGAGAGGCAAGACAGATTCAATACCGTTCTTGCCAGAGACTTCCTCTTCGCAAGAGGCGAGGAAGATGAGATTGATGGGGTTAATGGACTGAATGGGCGAATTGAGTTTCCCAATAAGCCCCATATAAGTCATCAGCAAAGAGACAAGCCCGCCTCCACAATCATTGCTGCCCAAACCATAGAGCTTATCGTCCTCAATGACTGGGGTGAACGGATCGTGCTGCCATCCTGCCACAGGCTTCACGGTGTCAAGGTGGGCATTGAGCAGGATAGCAGGTTTCTGTGCATCAAATTCCTCACTCATGCACCACACATTGTTTCCGTACCGTTGTGGAGCGAGCCCTTTCTCTTTCATGTATGCCTCCAACACATCGGCAGCCGCCTTCTCGTCGCGACTCACGCTGGGTGTGGCAATCAGCCGTTTCAGCAGTTCCACTGCCTCATTCGTATGTTCTTTGTACGTCATATTCAACACTTTTCATGATTTCAGAGACAAAGGTAGCACTTTTCCCTCAAAACACAATCATTTTCACTTATTTTGTCTTCCCAAAGAAGTAAAAAGCCACCAGAGGCGATTTCGTTATGATCTTGATGATGTAAATACATGAAATCAAACAAATAAATGATATGATAGGCGCAACACAAAAATTAAAAACAAAGAAGTTCAAATCATCCAATACAACATATCTCGCCAGAATATTCTCCACGAGTATTGTTTGCAATATGTACACGCCTAAAGTATATTGTCCCCAACTACAGCATAATGACATCACTTTATTGGTCTTCTCTTGAGGGATTAAAGCACAAGCCATCCCTATAAATGCCAGACTTCCTGCAATACCGATGGTCAACTTATACAGTCGGGAAAAACTCTCAAGGAGAATCTGATTATTGGTATGCATATAACTGGCAATCATTGTTTTCCAAAAGCCATCATCTCCCCAGAAAAATTGATCCCAAAAACATAACATAATCATAAACAATCCCAATGGCCATAAATAATGATGACATACCCTGTTATAGAATTTACGGTTTTCCCTTAGTTCCATTCCTACCACGAAGCATGGATACAATAGATTAAAATCTTCGAAATGGGGTACACATTGGCTTGCAACAAGTGTGATTGACATCCATAAATATTTGTTTAGTCCAAGATGACTGCCCAAATAAGCAAGCAAATAGCAAAGAAAACAAGTCTTCAAAAACCAAAATGGGTCTAAGCTAAACCACCCTTGTAAAATAGACACAATGGCTTCCTTAATAGGTATCATCCATAATGATGGACTCTGTGTCAGAAAATTTGTTCGAGACAAAATATGCAATAGTCCTAATACCACGACCCATGAAAAAGTCGGCAGTATCAGCTGTACAAACTTCTTTCTCACAAAATCCAATGGAGATTGTGACATTGATGATATAGAGAAGAAACCCGATATCATCATAAATAAAGGCATGTGAAACGAATATATGATCCTGTATATAGGCTCATCATAATACGTGGATGACAAAAAATATTGTATAGAATGCCCCCATAACACAAGAAATATTGCATATAACTTTAAAATGTCAAATGCCTTTAACCGCACTTTCGATTCTCTATTACAACACGTTTCAACAATATCCATATAATAAGGTAAGTTCCAAGACTGTTTCGCTGAAATTTGGGCACAAAGATACACAATTCTTTGCATAAAAGTTGGAAATATGCTGGATAATATTGAACAAGAACCAAAGAAGGATGTCTATTTTCCCTTCATTCACATTATTTTATATACAAAAACACAACTTTTTGAGGAGAAAGTCGTACCTTTGCACGTTAAAAGTAAGATAAAACAAAAACAAACAACATAATGGCACAGCAAGAAGACATTTTCAAGAAAGTGGTGAGCCACTGCAAGGAATACGGTTTTGTGTTCCCATCTTCAGAGATTTATGACGGACTTGGCGCCGTGTATGACTATGGTCAGAACGGTGTGGAGTTGAAGAACAATATCAAGCAATACTGGTGGCAGTATATGGTGCTGCTGCATGAGAACATCGTAGGATTGGATTCTGCTATCTTCATGCACCCCACCATTTGGAAGGCATCAGGTCACGTGGATGCATTCAACGACCCACTCATCGACAACCGCGACTCCAAGAAGCGCTATCGTGCCGATGTGCTCATTGAGGACCAGATTGCCAAGTACGATGAGAAGATTGAGAAGGAAGTTGCCAAGGCTCGCAAGCGTTTTGGTGATGCTTTCGATGAGGCACAGTATCGTGCTACTTCTCCTCGCGTGTTGGAGGAGCAGGCAAAGCGCGACAACCTGCACCAGCGTTATCAGGAGGTGATGAACGCTGAAGGTGGCATTGACCTCGAAGGTTTGAAGCAGATTATCATTGACGAGGAAATTGTCTGCCCCATCAGCGGTACAAGGAACTGGACAGATGTGCGTCAGTTCAACCTTATGTTCAAGACCGAGATGGGTGCTGCTGCTGAAGGTGCATCCACCATCTACCTTCGTCCTGAGACGGCACAGGGTATCTTCGTGAACTACCTGAACGTGCAGAAGACTGGTCGCATGAAGGTTCCTTTCGGTATTGCCCAGATTGGTAAGGCATTCCGCAACGAGATTGTTGCCCGTCAGTTCATCTTCCGTATGCGTGAGTTCGAGCAGATGGAGATGCAGTTCTTCGTGAAGCCAGGCACAGAGTTGCAGTGGTTTGAAGAGTGGAAAAAGCGTCGTATGGCTTGGCACCAAGCCCTTGGTTTCGGAGCAGAGAACTATCGTTTCCACGACCACGACAAACTGGCTCACTATGCCAACGCTGCCACCGACGTGGAGTTCAAGATGCCATTCGGTTTCAAGGAAGTGGAGGGTATCCACTCTCGTACCAACTTCGACCTCTCTCAGCATGCTAAATACTCAGGCAAGAAGATTGAGTACTTCGATCCAGAGGAGAACATCTCTTATACTCCATACGTCATCGAGACCTCGATTGGTGTGGACCGTATGTTCCTCTCCATCATGTGCCACAGCTACTGCGAGGAGAAGCTCGAAGGTGGCGACACTCGTGTGGTGCTCCGTCTGCCAGCAGCCTTGGCTCCTATCAAGTTGGCTGTGTTCCCACTCACCAAGAAGGATGGTCTGCCAGAGAAGGCTCGCGAGATTATCGACGATCTCAAGTTCCACTTCAATTGCAAGTATGAGGAGAAAGACCAGATTGGTAAGCGCTATCGTCGTCAGGACGCCATCGGTACCCCATTCTGCGTGACGGTTGACAACCAGACGCTGGAGGACAATACCGTCACCTTGCGTTATCGCGACACGATGAAGCAGGAGCGTGTGAACATCGCAGACTTGCGTGGTATCATCGAAGATCAGGTGACCATCACCAGCTTGCTCAAGAACTTGAAGTAACCAACCCATACGCTGGGCGATTTTCCCATTCGGATTAAAGACAATGAGAAAAGTTTTCTACATATTGCCAATGCTCACCCTCCTCTTCCTCTCCTCTTGCAGTGAGAATGACGAGGTGGGAGAGTACGACAATTGGCGTACAAGGAATCAGCATTACGTTGATTCCATTGCGGCACTTGCCGATGCAGGAAAGGATGGCTGGACGAAAATCATCGCCTACAACCTGATCATGCGAGAAGCTCGGACAGACCTGACCAACAACCATTACATCTATGTGCAGAAACTGGAGAATGGAGCAGGTGAGAAACATCCTGAGCACAACGATTCTGTTCGTGTTCATTATCTAGGTCGTCTGATTCCTTCTGCTTCTTTCTCACAGGGAAAGGTGTTTGACAAGAGTTACAGCACTTATACCTTCAACGAGAATACAGATGTGCCCAAGTTGATGGCGGTGTCCAGCAACATCATTACAGGATTCTCCACAGCTGTGCAGAATATGGTGGAAGGTGACCGTTGGAAGGTGGTGATTCCTTACTACTTGGGCTATAACCCCAGCGTGAATCCGTCAAGCCTCGTGCCCGACTATTCCGCCCTCATTTTCGACATCAAACTGGTTCGTCTCTATCGGTATAAGATAGACACCGACACTACATGGCACTAACCAGCCCACGCGCTGAGCGATTTTCTCCATACGGCGAGAAGGGCATTATAGGAATACAAACAAAGAGAGCATCCATCATACGATAGATGCTCTCTTTTTATGATTGATTTGTTTTTATTTCACATTACCCACCTTGATGAGGTACTCAGCAATCTGTACTGCATTGAGGGCTGCACCCTTCTTGATTTGGTCGCCTGAGAGCCAGAAGGTGAGACCGTTCTCGTTAGCGAGATCCTTGCGCACACGACCTACATACACATCGTCCTTACCTGCTGTGTAGAGAGGCATTGGGTACTTCTGGTTCTTAGGATCGTCGATGAGCGTTACGCCGTCTGCTGCAGCGATAGCCTTCTGTGCATCCTCCACTGAGATAGGCTTCTCTGTCTCTACCCATACTGCCTCAGAGTGAGCACGGAGAGAAGAGATACGCACGCACATCGCAGAGCATTTCGCATCGGTGTGCATGATTTTGCGTGTCTCGTTGAACATCTTCATCTCTTCCTTCGTGTAACCATTATCCTGGAACACATCAATCTGAGGGATGACGTTGTATGCCAACTGATAAGCAAACTTGTTCACGGTAGGCTCCTTGCCTTCCACCAACTCCTTGTACTGCTGCTGGAGTTCTGCCATTGCAGCGGCACCCGCACCCGAAGCACTCTGGTAGCTTGCCACGTGAATGCGCTGGATGTGGCTCAGTTTCTCAATAGGCTGGAGCACCACCACCATCATGATCGTCGTACAGTTAGGATTGGCGATGATGCCACGAGGACGGTTCAGGGCATCGGCTGCGTTGCACTCAGGCACCACCAATGGCACATCATCATCCATACGGAATGCGCTGGAGTTGTCAATCATGACAGCACCGAACTTGGTGATGTCCTCAGCAAACTCCTTCGAGGTGCCAGCACCAGCCGATGTGAAAGCAATGTCCACACCCTTGAAGTCATCGCCGTGCTTCAGGAGTTGCACTTCGTACTCCTTGCCACGGAACGTATATTTTCTTCCAGCACTACGAGTAGAGCCGAAAAGCACGAGTTCGTCAATTGGGAAATTTCTTTCATCAAGAACACGGAGGAATTCCTGTCCTACAGCGCCACTTGCGCCGACGATAGCTACTTTCATCTTATTACCTTATATTTGTTTGTAAATCTGCCGTATTTTCAAAAAACGCTGCAAAGTTAATCATTTTCAGCGAAAAGTTAAATGTGAAAAGTGAAAAATATGGAGGACAAGCCATTCGGACGTGTTGGAAACTTAGATTTTTCACTTTTCACTTTTAACTTTTCACACAAAAAGCGTACCTTTGTAAAAATTTTTCACTTTGGACGTAATCACCACATATCTACCCATCACCAACCCGACATGGATATTCTTCCTTGTTCTCTGCGTGATTCTGTTTGCTCCGATGATTTTCAGCAAACTACGCATTCCACATCTGATTGGAATGATTCTGGCTGGTGTACTGATTGGTGAACACGGGTTCAATCTCTTGGCAAGAGATGCCTCGTTCGAACTGTTCGGCAAGGTGGGCATCTACTACATCATGTTCCTGGCAGGTTTGGAGATGGACCTCCAAAATCTGAAGCAGAACCGCAGCAAGGGCTTTGTCTTTGGTTTCATCACCACGGTGATTCCCTTCGGATTCGGTTTCTTGGCAGGTTACTATTTCTTGGATTACAGCATTCCTGCCTCCCTGCTTTTGGCTTGCATCTTTGCTTCCCACACGTTGGTGGCATATCCCATCGTGGGACGTTATGGCTTGAGCAAATCGCCTTCCGTGACCATTTCCATTGCCGCCACGATGGTGGCATTGCTTTCTGCGCTGCTCTTCTTGGCGGGGATGTCAGGCACTATCAAAGGTACAGGCGGTTTCTGGTTCTGGACGTTCTTCGCCATGAAGTTTGCCTTCTTCATGTTTGGCATGTTCTTCCTGTTGCCACGCTTCATCCGAGTATTCTTCCGCAAGTTCAGCGACCCCGTCATCCAGTTCACCTTCACCTTGGCTGTGGTGTTCCTTGCTGCCGCCACTGCTGAGTTCTGCGGATTGGAGGGCATCTTCGGTGCGTTCTTGGCAGGTTTGGTGCTCAACCGATTCGTGCCCAACACCTCTCCGTTGATGCTGCGCATTGAGTTCATCGGCAATGCACTCTTCATCCCCTATTTTCTGATTGGTGTGGGTATGCTGGTGAATGTTGCCCCGATGTTCCGAGAAGGCAAGGCTGCTGTGGTGGTGCTCGTCATGGTGGTGGCAGGCACCCTCTCCAAATATCTTGCCGCCTTCATCAGCCGAAAACTCTTCCGCATGAGCCGTACTGAGGGTGTGATGATGTTCGGTCTCACTGAAGCCCATGCCGCTGGTGCATTGGCGATGGTGATGGTCGGTGTGAACCTTGAGGTTTCACCAGGTGTGCCCTTGATGAACAGTGCCGTGCTCGATGGTGTGGTCATGATGATTCTCATCTCCTGCATCATCTCGTCCATTGCCACCGACCAAGCCGCCAAGAAACTCAAGGTGGGAGGCGATGAAGCCAGCAAGAAGCAACGACGAGACAGTACTGCCCTCGACGACGAGAAGATACTCATTCCGATCAATGATCCAAGCAATATCAACACGCTGATGTCCACCGCTTTCATGATGCGCAACCGACAACTGAATCGTGGCCTCATCTGCTTGAATATCATCAACGATGCCGACATGAGCGACAAGACGCAGGAGCATAGCCGTGAATGTTTGGAAATGGCAAGCAAACTGGCTTCTGCTGCCGATGTGCCTGTGCAGACACAGACACGCCTTGCCGTCAATTTCGTCACCGCCACCATCCATGCCTTGCGTGAGAACGACGCCAGCGAGTTGCTCATTGGTTTGCATCGCAAGCGTCGACAGGATGATTCCTTCCTCGGTATCTTTGCCCAAGGACTCATCGACAATATGCTGCGCCAGCTCATCATCGTCAGTATGAACATCCCTGCCAACACCATCCGCAAGATTGTGGTGGCTGTACCCGAAAAGGCGGAGTACGAGAAGGGCTTCTATCGTTGGATCAACCGTATTGCCCGCATGGCAGAAGACCTCGGTTGCCAGATGGATTTCTATGCCACCGAAACCACTGGCAATCTCATCATGCGCTATATGCGTGACCGTCATAAGAGTGTGCGCGACGATTACGAACTGTTGGATTCTTGGAACGACTTCCCAGCACTTCGTCACGAACTCAGTCCTGACCATCTGCTCGTGGTGGTCACAGCACGCAAGGGCAGCATCTCCTATCAAAGCTCCTTCGCCAAACTGCCTCACCAACTCCAAAACGACTTCTCCGACAACAGCCTCATGCTCATCTATCCCGACCAGCAAGAAGGCAACAATGAGATACAAGCTTTTGCCGACCCACACCACTACGAAGCCAACTCTGGTAGCACTCGTGTTGGTCGCTGGCTCAGCAAATGGATTGGCGAAATGGGATAATAAAAATTGAAGAATTGAAAGATTGAAAAATTGAAGTCTTTCCTTTCTTCAACTCCATCTAAATAAATTCTTTTTCAATTCTTCAATTCTTCATGATACAACTCCACAACATCACCAAGTCTTTCGGCACCCTCCAAGTGCTCAAGGGCATTGACCTCCACATCGACAAGGGCGAGGTGGTCAGCATCGTCGGTCCTTCGGGGGCTGGCAAGACCACCCTCCTGCAAATCATGGGCACCCTCGACACGCCCGATTCGGGTTCCGTCATCGTCGATGGCATTGATGTCACCAAACTGAAAGACAAGGACATTGCCAGGTTCCGCAACCAGCACCTAGGCTTCGTCTTCCAGTTCCACCAACTACTGCCCGAATTCACAGCGTTGGAGAATGTCTGCATCCCTGCCCTGATTGCTGGGGGCAACAAGAAAAAGGCTGAGGAGAGAGCCAAGGAACTGCTCAACTATCTCAACCTTTCCGACCGTGCCAGCCACAAACCAGCCGAACTCTCAGGAGGTGAGAAACAACGCGTGGCTGTGGCACGAGCACTCATCAACAACCCTGCCATCATCTTGGCAGACGAGCCTTCAGGTTCGCTCGACTCGAAGAACAAGGCAGAACTGCACCAACTCTTCTTCGACCTTCGCGACAAGTTCGGGCAGACCTTCGTCATCGTCACTCACGACGAAGAACTCTCACAGATAACAGACAGAACGATTCATATCAAGGACGGAATGATAGAGACTTCAACTTCCCCATCCTTCAATCCTTCAATTCTTCAAGAAAATGGCGACACTACAACTGGGCAAGAGGAATCAACTGAAGGTCTTGCGTGAAAAAGACCACGGCGTGTATCTGGAAGGCGGCGACATCGGCGACATCTTGTTGCCCAAGCGTTATGTGCCTGCAGGCACCAAGATTGGCGACGTGCTTGACGTGTTCCTCTATCTCGACCAAGAGGAACGCCTCGTTGCCACCACCGAACATCCACTCATCGAAGTGGGACAGTTCGCCTATCTCGAATGCACATGGACCAACGAATATGGTGCCTACCTCAACTGGGGTTTGATGAAAGACCTATTCTGTCCCTTCCGTGAGCAGAAAGTGCGCATGCAGCGAGGCAAGCGCTATCAAGTCTATTGCTACATCGACGACAAGACCTACCGCATCGTCTGCTCCAGCAAGATTGAGAAGTTCCAGAAAGCAATCTCAGAAAAAAGCTCAAATCTCAACCTTCAGCTCGGCGAAGCCAAACCTCAAACCTCAACCTTCAGCTCGGCGAAGCCAAACCTCAAACCTCAAACCCCTCCTGACCGTAAAGTCCTCATCGGCGACTTCTCCACTCGTCTTTTCGAGCATCTCAAGCTCTCCGCCAACGGCTTCACGCCCTACCACGACAAGTCGCCAGCAGAAGATATTTACGCGATGTTTGGCGTCAGCAAGAAAGTGTTTAAGCAAGCTGTGGGCGACCTCTACAAGCGACAACTCATCGACATCAAGCCCAACGGCATCGAACTGACCATCAAGGGGAAAGCCACAGGCATAGAAGAATAACCATGCAGTACCTCCTCACCCTTCTCCTCCTCTTTCCGTTCACCCTCTCTGCCCAGAACCTCACCCGAGCACAAGCAGAGCAGGAAGCGCAAGCACTTGCTGTCCAGTGGAAAGAAGACATCAAAACCCAATACCAACAAGCTTGGCAGAACCGCCACCTGATTGTCGGCAGCAAGATCATGCCTTTCTGGTACACCACCTACGGCACCAAGCCTGCCGATGGCTACAGCCTCTTCATCTCCCTGCATGGAGGCGGCAATGCTCCCGCTCAACTCAACGACAGCCAGTGGGAGAATCAGAAACAACTTTACAAACCCCAAAACAGCGTCTATCTCGCACCCCGAGCCCCTTACGACGATTGGGATATGTGGTTCAAGCCCGACCTCGATGCTTTCTATGCTGCGCTCATCCAGATGTGCGTCGCCAACCTCGATGTCAACCCCGACAAAGTCTATCTCATCGGCTACTCCGCAGGGGGTGACGGCGTGTGGCGTATGGCGCCCCGCATGGCAGACACGTGGGCAGGAGCCTCGATGATGGCAGGACATCCCGGTGATGTCTCCCTTCTCAACCTTCGCAACACCCCCTTCATGGTGTGGTGTGGCGCCCTCGATGCCGCCTACAACCGCAATCGCGAATGCGCCCAACGCGGCTTGGAACTCGACTCCCTGCATGCAGCCGACCCTGATGGCTACCTCCACCAGACCCACATCGTCGAAGGAAAACCCCATTGGATGGATCTCGAAGATGCCGCCGCCCTGCCTTGGTTGCAGCAATACCAGCGCAACCCCTACCCCACTCACATCGTATGGCGACAGGAAGAAGTCACCCATCCCCATTTCTATTGGCTCACCGCCCCCGCCGACCAACTCCAGCGAGGCAACACCGTCCGCCTCTCTCTCAAGGGCAACACTGTCACCATCTCCCAATGTGACTACACTCAACTCACCCTCCACTTCAACGACCAGCTGGTCAACCTCGACAACCCCGTCACCATCCGCCAGAATGGCAAAACCCTCTTCAAAGGTATCCTTCCCCGCACCCTCACCAACCTCCAATCCTCCCTCACTGAACGCAACGACCTCCGCTACATGTTCCCAGCACAAGTGACGGTGAAATGCCCTTGAATATCCACCTACCATTTTGCTCTTCCTTCTTTAAGGGGTGACTTTGCCGCCGTCTTTTTGATGCTTTGCCGCCATCTCTTTAGGGTTTCCCCGTCGGCTCTTTTCGTGTTTGTTTATAGCCCTTACGAAGGAATTTTTGCGGCCCCTAAAGGTAACAAATTTTTCCTACTGAGGCAGCAAAAACGATGACACCGATGACGATGACACCGATGACACTGAGGGCATTTATTTTTTTTCGGGGCGATGTAGAGGGTATTATTTATTATATTTAAATTATTAGATATATAATAAACATATAATAATAACTATAATAATAACCTTCTTTCCGAAACGATGACAAAAAATAGGTCGGTGTCATCGGTGTCATCGGTGTCATCGTCATCGATTCGAAGATAATATTTCAAAAAAATCGAAGTAGATTACCTCACCCATTGCTCTGGATTGAGGCGGGTGCTTTCCTGACGGAGTTGGAAATGGAGGATGTAGCGGCCGTCGGAGTCCTGACCGATGGCTCCGAGATTGTCTTTGGTCTTGACGCTCTGTCCCTTGCGGACGGAAACGGAGGAGAGACCTGAATAGACGGAGATGTAGGAACCGTGACGGAGCATGACGATGTAGGAACCTCCATACTGGAAGATGGAGCTGACGGTGCCGTTGAAGACGGCACGCGCGGCACAGCCTTGCTGGCCTCGGATGTCAATGCCCTTGTTGTCGAGGGTGACGTTGCGAAGTCCTGAAACGGCATAGTTGCCATAATGACCCACCACGCTGTAACTGCCTGTGATTGGCATCGGGAGACGTCCCTTGTTGCTGGTGAAGTTGCTGGAGAGCTTGGCATCAGCACTGGCATCGTTGCTCTTCCACGCCTCGTATTTCTCACGTTCCACCTTCTCTTCTTTGGCGGCTGTCTTCACATTGGCATCAGCAGTCTTGGCATCTGCCTTGGCTTTCTCAGCAGCCTTGTTGGCAGCTTCCTTCTCAGCGGCAGTCTTGGCGGCACGTTTGGCAGCCTCAGCGGCTTCTGCTGCCTTACGGGCACGTTCTGCAGCGGCTTTGGCTTCTGCCAACTTGCGCGCCTTCTCACGGGCTTCGGCTTCGGCTTTCTTGCGGGCTTCCTCCGCCTTGCGCTTGCGTTCAGCCTCTGCTCGACGCTGGGCTTCTATCTCAGCTTGGATAATGCGGTCAATCTCAGCATTGAGGGCTTGCTCCTTCTTCTGATAGTCCTTGATTTGCTGCTGCACGGTGGCGATGTTCTTGTTGAGAAAGGCGACTTGTGTCTGCGCATTTTCCTTCATGCCCTGCAGGGACTTCTTCTTCTGTTCCACCACTTGCAGGTTGTGCTCCTTCTGTGCCTTGGCTGCCAGCAGTTCGTTTTGCTTCGCCTTGACTTCCAACTGCTTTTCCTTGAGCAGTTCGCCCTGTGCCTTCTGGAAGGTGGAATACTCCTGCATATAGCGCATACGGCGCACCATCTGGGTGAAGTTGTCGGCGGAGAAGATGAACATGAGCTTGTTCTGCACGGAGCGGTTCTTGCGCATATACACCATTGCCTTGGCATAGCGTTTCTTCTTCACCTCAAGGTCTTTCTGGAGTTTTGTCAACTGCACGTTGAGGGTGTCGATGGTGTGTTCGAGCGACACCAAGTCACGATTGAGGCTGTCGATGGATTGCTGCTGCTTGCCTATCTGATGGTCGAGCACGAGCACGCTGTCAAGACTTGCCTTCACGTTCTTGTTGAGCTGGGCAAGTTGTGCCTGTGACTGCTGACGAGCCTTTTCGGTGGAAGCCTTCTCGTTGCGAAGCTGGGTCTTCTTGTCCACGGGCTTCGTCTGCTTCTTCTGCTGCGTGGTCGTGGTCTTCTTGGCTGTCGTGGTGGTTCGCTTGGTGGCAGTCGTGGTCTTTCCCCTATTCTGAGCAGAGAGGGGAAGCATCAACGCGAGTGATAATATGCAGAGAAAGAGTCGTTTCACTTGTCGAGCATACTGCTAAAGAGTTTGTTGGCGTCGGTCTTGGTGTATTTGCCCGACACAGCGGTGTGGGCATCCCAATTGGCGTTGCTGCCCTTGTTGGAGAGCCTGAGGTCGAGCTTGATGTCTCGCTTGGCTGGGATGGTATAGGCAAACTTTTCACCATTCTTCGCCTCTTGCCAGAAGAACTCCTGAATGGTGTTGAAATCAATGTTGCGACTCTTTAGGGCTGAGAATTCATCATAGGTCGTATCGACATAACGTCTGTTCACACGGTCGATAATCAGCACCTTGTCGGGAGAGAGTTCCAGACGCCCAATCTCCGCCACGCCCAGCAGCGGGTCAACCAACGTGAGCTGTATCACATCGCCGTAACGCATACGCAAGTTGCCGTTGGTGGTGACATCCTTCCCTTCCTGTGTGATGGTGACACGCACCTTGGACGTGAAGTTGGTGCCCACCGCAATCTTCATCTTGTCGAGGTCGGGGTCTTTCTTATCCTTGTTCGTCTTCGTGGAAGGCGTTGTGGTCGTAGTTGTCGTTGTCATCGTGACAGGGTTGGTCTTATCTGTCTTCAGCGCCTTCTTGGAGGAGTGGCAGGAAGCCAGCATCAGCATGAAGAGAAAAGTGATAAGTGAAAAGTGAAAAGTGAAAAATCTTTTTTTCATTTCTTATCGGTATTATATGTCCCAAGGACTATTTCTTTTTGACTTTCTTGTTGATTTGTTTGATGTGATCCAGTACGTCATCGCTCATCTCCTCTCCGTCGCGTTCCATGAGTTCCACCACCTTGTCCATGTACTGTTTGGCTTCCTCGTAGCGTTTCTGCTGGAAAAGCACCCATGCGTAAGTGTCGAGATAGGTGGCATTGTCGGGCTCCAGTTCGTTGGACAGGCGACTCATCTCCTCGGCACGCTTGAGGTCTTTCTGCTTGAGCGAGAGATAATAGGCGTAGTTATTGAGCACCATTGCATCGTTCTGCTTATACACCAGACAGGAATCGTAAGCCAGGAATGCCTTTTCATCTTGTCCGAGTTGGTGATAGATGTCGCCCATGAGCGCATATGAATTGACACGAATCTGCAACTTAATCATTTCATCGTCGGCGTTCTCCACACGATCCAATCCTCCCCTGAACATATCGAGGCACTTCTGTTTCTCCTGTTGCTGGAAATATGCCACACCGAGATAGTAGTAGAAAACGGGGTTATCGGTATGGTAATCGACAGCAGGCTGACACACACTGATGACGTCGGGTGTGTTATTCTCTTCCACTGCATAGCGAAGAAGTTGCTGACGTGCCATATCGTTTTCGGGGTCGATGTCGAGAATCTTGTGCAGAGTGGGCTTCACATCCTCTGCAGGCATCTGCTTGGTGACCATATAGCGCGCTTTCAACTCAAGGATGGCGGCTTGTTCCTGGGGCTGTTCCAGCACTTTGTCGAAAAGCTCCATCAACTGGGTGGAATCGGCTTTGTTGCTGAGGTTCTCCTGCACCAGCACTCCCAACATCCTAAAGCGGGTGGCATCATCCACCTCTTTGTTGGTGAGCAGTTTGGTGAGATATTCCTGATAGCGAGCATTGTCACCCTCTTGATGATAGTAATTGACCAAGGAAAGCAGGAGCGTCACGTTTTCAGGGTCTTGTGCCTCCACCTGCTTGAATTGCTTGAGTGCCTCTTCTTTCTTGCCTGCATCGAGGTAAAGGTCACCAATCACCACCTGATAACGCTGGTCGTTGGGGTATTCATCTGCCAACTTCTCCATCTCTTCGAAGGCACGTTTCTCATCGTTCATCTGCACAAAGAGGCCGAACTTCATCATCGAAAGTTTTTCACTTTTACCTTCCTTCACCTCTATCTTGTCCAACACCTTCACCATATTGGCGTAGTCGTTCTTGCTTTCGTAAAGATCATGCAACATCCACAGCACCTCTTCCTTCTCAGGGAAGAGGCGCGCCATTTCCTCCACAGTCTTCAAAGCCTCATCGTTGCGACGATTCTCCAGATAGAGCGACACCAGCTTGTCCTTGTACCAATAGTTGGAGGGATACAACTTACAAGCCTGCTCCAAGGAACGGATGGCAAGACTGTCGTTCTTCACATAGCGATACAACTCAGACAACTCATAGAGAACGGCTCCAGAGTGGGGGTCGAGTTGACGGCAATAGTCGAACAAGTCGATGGCTGCGTCATACTTGTTGGCAAGTTTCTGACGTAGCGCCTCCTGAAAGATGTAGTCGAACTTGGTTGACTGTGCCGAAGCGCCAACAAACGACAAGCTAAAAACGAAAAGGAATACTATCTTACGCATCGCGTCTGCCTGAATGGTACTTAAAAGTCTATCACTTCACGCCGCTATGTCCGAAACCACCAGCGCCACGCTCGGTCTCGTCCAGCACCTCCACCTCCACAAGGGCAGGTTGCTCGTGCTTGGCAATCACCATCTGCGCAATACGTTCACCATCGTTGATAACAAATGGCTCGTTGGAGAGATTGACCAAAATGACACACACCTCACCACGATAATCAGCATCGATAGTGCCTGGCGTGTTCAGCACCGTGATGCCCTTCTTAATGGCAAGTCCTGAACGAGGGCGAACCTGTGCTTCGTAGCCAGCAGGCAACGCCATGAAAAGTCCTGTGGGAACAAGTGTGCGAGCTAAAGGAGCCAAGGTGATCGGCTCGTCGAGATTGGCACGCAAATCCATGCCAGCCGACTGAGGAGTGGCATAAGCAGGCAGTGGATGGTGCGACTTATTGATGATTTTTACTTCCATAAACATTAAATTTGATGCAAAGGTAATGATTTTTCAATTAAGAATTAAGAATTAAGAGTTAAGATTTCCGAAAAATTCCTAACTTTGCACCATGAACTGGCAAAAACTTATCTCAAATAAACGACTCGGACAGGAACACCTGCATCTGAACAAGAACGACGACCGCACCGAATTCAAGCGTGACTACGACCGTCTCATCTTCTCTGCCCCCTTCCGCCGCATGCAGAACAAGACTCAAGTGTTTCCGCTGCCTGGCAGTGTGTTTGTACACAACCGACTGACTCACTCGCTGGAAGTGGCAAGTGTGGGACGCAGTCTTGGCGATGATGTGGCACACCGGTTGATGGAACGCCACCCCGAACTCAACGGCACTCTGTTCACAGAGATTGGTTCCATCGTGTCAGCCGCCTGTCTGGCTCACGACATGGGCAACCCTCCTTTCGGACACTCAGGCGAACGTGCCATTGCTTCCTATTTCAGTGAAGGTGAGGGCATCAAATACAAAGGACAACTCACTCCTGAGCAATGGGCTGACATCACGCATTTCGACGGTAATGCCAACGCTTTCCGCCTGCTGACCCATCAGTTCAAAGGAAGACGTGTCGGCGGTTTCGTCCTCACCTATTCCACCCTTGCCAGCATCGTGAAGTATCCTTTCCCTGCCATTGAGGCAACTAAACAGAAGTTTGGCTACTTCACCCAAGAGCAACCCCTCTACGAACGCATTGCCACCGAACTTGGCATCACTCGTTCCGCCAAGGGCTGGCATCGTCATCCCCTCGCCTATCTGGTGGAGGCTGCCGACGACATCTGCTACGAAATCATGGACATAGAGGATGCGCACAAGCTCAAGATTCTCTCTTTCGAAGAGACGCGCGACCTCATGCTGGGCTTCGTGTCGCCAGAACGCCGTGAGCACATCATTGAACGGGCTTCTGAAACGACAGACCTGAATGAGCAGGTGGTGTATTTCCGCTCCTGTGCGATTGGAGAACTGGAAAAGGAGTGTGTCCGCGTGTTTGTGGAAAACGAGGAAGCCATCCTCAACGGCGCATTCGAGAAATCGCTCATTGACCACTCCTGTCCACTTGTACACGATGCTTATCAAGCCTGCGTGAAAGTGGCGAATAGTCGCATCTACCGTAGTCGCGATGTGGTGGACACAGAACTAGCGGGTTATAAAATCATCTATACCCTCATGGGGCTCTTCATCCATGCGGTGATGAACCCGAACCACGCTTACAGCCGCCTGTTGCTTGACCGCGTATCGTCTCAGTATGAGGTGGATAGCCAAGACACGTATGTGCGTATCATGGCTGTGCTTGACTACCTCTCAGGCATGACCGACGTGTTTGCTCTCGACCTCTATCGCAAGATCAATGGTGAAAGCCTGCCGATGATTTAAAGTTGAAAGTGTAGAGTTTAAGGTTAAAAGATTGACATAATGAATACCATCTTTATTGTATTACCCATTCTGACGTTACTGATGTTCGACCTCGGACTCACGTTGCGTCCCCATGATTTCCAGCTGATTCTCCAACGTCCCCTGCCTGTGCTTGCAGGTATCATCGGACAAATCATCCTCTTGCCCCTCATCGCTTGGGCAGTAGGATATATATTCCACCTCGAAGCCCTCTTTTTCCTCGGCATCATGCTCATTGCCTGCAGCCCTGGCGGCAGTTCGAGCAATGTGTTTTCGATGCTCGCCCGAGGCGATGTGGCACTCTCCGTCACCTTGACGGCATGCAGTTCCATCATCACTCTCTTCACCGTGCCCCTCATCATGGCGTGGGTGACGGCTTCCATTGGCACAGGGGCTGACGTGCACCTGCCAGTGGGCAACCTGCTCATGCAGAATATTGTCTTGATGGCTGTGCCCATCCTTATCGGACTTGGAGTTGGCATGAAATGGACATCCGTTGCAAATCGCATCCACAACGTACTGAAACGAGGTGCATTTCCTGCACTCATCCTCCTTGCCACGGTGTTCTTCCTCCAACACAAAGAGACCATCGTGCGGGAGTTTCCTTCACTCGGATTCTGCATCACCGTGCTCATCCTGCTCGCCATGAGTGGAGGTGCCCTTCTATCCTATCTTTTCCGACTGAAGGGTGCTGAACGTCGCACCATCGTCATTGAGGTGGGCATGCAGAATGCAGCACAAGCCATCACTGTGGCTTGCAGCCCATTGGTTTTCGACAATGAGACCATCGCCATCCCCGCCATCATCTATGCCCTGATGATGAACGTATTACTGCTGATTTATGTGGGAATCCAGAGAAAAATCAAAAGAATCTCCTAAACGAATTTAGTACTCAAAGGCACTACCTCCCATGAACTCACGAAGAAGGGAGTAAGGGGGAAGCAAGTCGAGCGGAATGTCACGGAAATGGTTTAACACCCACTTCAAGCGTTTCGCTTCTTTGTAATTGAGGTCATCCTCAGCCACATCCTTCAAGAGTGGGAGGGCTTTCTGCTTGAGCACAGCAAGTTCATATTGGAAAGCCGTACAGAAATTCACATCGGCATTCTGCTGAAAAGGAACAATCCATTTCTCCTCTCCCCGACGCACAGAAGGCCAACGAGCAAGGGTCTCAGACGCTGTGGTGTTGCGGAACTGAGCATCACGCACCATACGGCGGATTACACGATTGTCGGTAGTGGGGAAATAGGTGCCATCATCATTCTTCGCAACGGTGAGTCCTGAGATGTAAATGCGGAAAAGAGCCTCTGAGGGGAGAGATTCCGTCAAGAGTGGATTGAGCGCATGAATACCTTCCATAATCAAAACGGTTTGATCGGTAAGATGGATGCGGTTGCCACTTGAGCAACTCTTTCCCTGAGTGAAATCATAACGGGGCAGCTCTATCTCCTTGCCCTCAAGTAACTGAGAGAAATGCTGTTGGAAGAGCGCCACGTTGATGGCATGGAGGTGCTCGTAGTCGTATTCACCATTCTCATCCAGAGGGGTCAACTCACGATCAACATAATAATCGTCCAAAGAAAGACATTTAACCGTCAAACCATGCTGTTCCAACGCCACGCAGAGTTTCTTGCTGAAGGTGGTCTTGCCACTCGATGAAGGACCCGCAATGAGCACCACTCGCACAGCTGGACGCTCACTGATGGCTCTGCCAACAAGCTCGATGCCACGCCCCATCAAGGCTTCGGAAATCTTGACCAACTTCTCGGCATCTCCCTCATCAATGATGCGGTTCATCGTACCGATGGAGTGGCAGACAACTTTGAGGCGTTTGGTGAAAAGATTCTTGCCATCGACCTTGCTGACAAGGAGTTGAATCGCTTCGTCAAGTGTCTTTCCCGCTATTTCGGACTTGATTTGCTTCGAAATCTTCATGAAGGCTCCATTGACTTCAAATTCCTCGGAGCTACGATTATTGATGATTATAGGTGCTGATTCGCTCATGAAATAATGAATGGTTTTGGAAATTTAGGTTTATCGCCCCAAAGGTAGTACTTTTAATTGATAATAAACTATTAATCACTGATAATTCATCATCTAAACCAAAAAATTGTCAATCGTCCATCGTTAATTGTCATTTTTTTTCCTTACCTTTGCACCCGCTTTAGAAACTGATGGCCCCATAGTTCAATGGATAGAACAAGTCTCTCCTAAAGATTAGATCCGGGTTCGATTCCCGGTGGAGCTACCAGCACACGGGGTTAGTTTAGTTGGTAGAATATCGGTCTCCAAAACCGAGGGTCGGGGGTTCGAGTCCCTCACCCCGTGCTAGCGAGAAGGGTTGGCTTCACTCGAAGTCAATCCTTCTTTGCTTCATGCTCACGGAGGAAGTCAGGTGTACGACGGAGGTATTCGTAGCCAAACTGGCAACGCAGACAATCACGACGCAGACAATACTGGTGATGCAACTGAATGAGGGCTTGGCTATCAGCCGCATTCTCGCAAAGCACACCCGCCGCTGCCCAATTGCGGATGATGGCATTGTTCTCGGCTTTGAGCTGTTCCCAAAGAGAGAAAGCACGATCGCACAAGGCTTGGTCAGATTTGTATTTACCGTAAGCAAAGAGAATCGGGGCGACGCTGTTGATGACGATGAGTTCGATGGAAGCAGAGGAAAGCAGTTTTTCTATCGGTTTGGTCTCCTTTCCACCAAATGTGTAATGAGTGCGCCAATAGTCACTCACATGGGTAAGCAACAAAGCATTTACTTCTGTAAGATTCTCAGCATTGAGCAATCGTGAAAGATTGAGCCGTTGTTCATAGTAGAGCATCGCAAGTTGAGCAATGCGGATGTGTGGAAAGTTCTGGGGTCGCAAACGGAGGAACTTCCATCTTTTGGCTTCAATCGGAGTGAGGGTGAACTTCTGACGAAGATAGCGGTATTCCCTTTGAAGTTTCAAGTAGTAATCATCCACGATATCCTCCTCCAACAGCCCTGCTTGTCCAAAAAATATTGCCTCTATCTGGAAAAGGTTATCACGATGTTTGCCCACTGCACTCATCGGAATGGAATGTGCCCATTGCTCAAACGCATCACCATTGATGCCAAAACCAAAATTGCGAGCAAGGGTGACGAAAAGGGTGTCCTCCCAATTCTTGTCAAGTGTCTCACGACGTTGCAGAATCTGGCGGGTACGTTCCTCGAAGCGTTCCAAGGTCAGAGAGGTCATCCAATTATGTATCAGAAACGTAGAAAGCGAACCCACCACTTCTCGACAACGAGGGTTACCATCATTGCGACTCAATTTCTCATAGTTGTCCCTCACATAAGCAGGAACCGAGAGTTGCAGCTGGGGAATCTCCTGTCCATTGGGATAGAATAATTTCTGGTCAATCTCTTCAGCCACATGCAGGATGATGTTCTCATAGGCTGCATCTTGGTCGTGATGATGACGAAACCAATCGCTGGTTCGTTGGTGAATCTCAACATTCCCTACCCATACCGTACCATCCAGTTTCACTTTCGCATCCAGAAAGTCTGGTCCTGCATTCGTATTGTGCCGTCCAGGATTCAACACCTCCACGCATCGACCATCCGTCGTACGTAACTCGCACAACGGTAAAATCTTGTGTTTCCACACATAATGCAACAGTTGTTCCATTGTTTTTGCATTAAATTTTGTTCAAAGGTACACAAAAAAGAGAAAAATCCCTATCTTTGCAGTGTTTTTTCAATCAATAGATCAAAAACAACGAACGGAAACAATGAAAATAGCACTGATAGGATACGGAAAAATGGGCAAGATGATTGAGCAGATTGCCCTGAATCGCGGTCACGAGATCGTGAGCATTATCGACATTGACAACCAGGAGGACTTCGAAAGCGAGGCATTTGCCAGTGCGGATGTCGCCATCGAATTCACCACCCCACAAACTGCATACGGCAACTACCTAAAAGCTTGGAAGGCGGGAGTGAAAGTGGTGAGCGGTAGCACAGGTTGGCTGAAAGAGCATGGAGATGATGTGAAGAAAGCTTGTAGCGAAGGGGGCAAGACTCTTTTCTGGGCAAGCAACTATTCGATTGGCGTGGCAATCTTCAGTGCCATCAACAAGTATCTGGCAAGCATCATGAACCAGTTCCCCCAATATGACGTAAAGGAGGAGGAGACGCACCACATCCATAAACTCGACCACCCTTCAGGCACAGGCATCACGCTAGCTGAACAGATAGTGGAACGTCTAGACAGAAAAAAGGACTGGACAATGGGCTATTTGCAACAGCCTGACGGAACCGTGGAGGGAAGTGATGAGGTGGCTGCCGATTTGTTGCCTATCAGTTCTATCCGTCGTGGCGAGGTGCCTGGCATTCATTCAATTACATGGAACAGCGAGGCAGACCAAATCACTATCACACATGATGCACACTCTCGTCAGGGCTTCGCGCTCGGTGCTGTCATCGCAGCAGAATTCACGGCTCAGCATGAAGGACTGCTAACAACAGACGACCTTTTCAAGTTCTAAGCATAGCATTATGGGATTCAATTATAAAGATTTCAAGAAGACCCGTTCGGGTGAGAACGGAAAACCTGCATGGGCAGGATGGAAATGGGTGAAATTTGGTATAGCAACTCTCTGCTACCTAGCTTTCCTCTTATGGGTGAAATCATGGTGGGGACTGATTGTCGTTCCATTCATCTATGATGCTTATATCAGCAAGAAAATCAAATGGACTTGGTGGAAAGAATTGGAAAGCGACATCGCACGCACCATCATGAGTTGGGTAGATGCCATTGTGTTTGCGTTGGTAGCTGTCTATTTCGTCAATAACTTCTTCTTCCAGAACTACCAGATACCTTCTTCTTCGTTGGAAAAAACGCTGATGACGGGCGACTTCCTCTTGGTGAGCAAGATGAGTTATGGTCCTCGCATTCCACAAACGCCATTGACGATGCCGCTGACACAGCACACCATTCCGATGCTGAATTGCAAGTCATATATCGAATGGCCACAATGGGAATATCGTCGCGTGAAGGGGTTTGGCAAGGTGGAATATGGTGATATTGTGGTGTTCAACTATCCTGCTGGTGACACAGTGGCAATTAACTACAACGGAGATTTCTACAGCCTCTGCTATCAAGAGGGATGTATGGCCGCCAGTGAGCAAGGATATGAGGTGCCGCTGATGGAAACACTCTCTGCCGATGAACAGCAAAAGATGTGGGACCAACTCTATGGTATCGGCAAACAGATTGTGGAAACCAAAACCAATATCTATGGTAGTGTGACGACTCGTCCTGCCGATCGTCGGGAGAATTATGTGAAGCGTTGTGTGGGATTGCCTGGTCAGACTTTGGAAATCAAGGACAAGATCATCTACGTGGATGGCAAGAAGCAGGAAACCCCAACTTTTGCACAGTTCAACTATAAGGTTTACACACGTAACAGCCAAGTGCTTAACGATGATATGTGTGACGAGCTGAACATCAGCGATGAAGATCGTGACAAGATTCTTGACCATAACCAAGGCATTCCACTCACTCACATGGCTGTAGAGGCACTGAAAGCCAATAAGGAATTTTGTGATAGCGTGGTCGAAATCAAGGATGGCTATTGGGGCAACCTCTATCCGCTCAATCGCCAGTACGGTTGGACACGTGACAACTATGGCCCTATCTGGATTCCAGCAAAAGGCAAGAGTGTAAAACTGACTCTCGACAATCTTCCCATTTACGAACGTCCAATCCGTGTATATGAGAATAACCAACTGGAGGTGAAGGATGGTAAAATCTTCATCAACGGCAAGCAAACCGACGAATACACCTTCAAAATGGATTACTACTGGATGATGGGTGACAACCGCCACAACTCAGCAGACAGCCGTTATTGGGGCTTTGTACCAGAAGACCACGTGGTGGGCAAACCGCTCTTTATCTGGCTCTCGTTGATAACCGACCGTTACGGGAAATCACATGGCGTTCGTTGGAGCCGTCTGTTCACATGGGTGGATAACATCAAGTAATGGTACTACCAAGCGCATATCTCCCTCCTATATCATGGTTCGCTCATTTGCTGACGGGCGAACCTATTTTCATTGAGCAGTACGAGAACTATCAAAAGCAGACCATCCGCAACCGATGTACCATCGACTCACCGAATGGTCCGCTTCATTTAACCATACCCATTGACAAGAGCAATTTCGCTGCTAGCGGAAAATGTCTGATGAAAGATGTGCGCATCAGTACACACTCTGATTGGCAACATCAACATTGGTATGCACTTGAGACCACCTACTTCAACTCCCCTTTCTTTGAATATCTTCAAGACGATTTCCGTCCTTTTTACGAAAAGAAATGGAACTTCCTTATGGACTTCAACGAAGCACTTATTGCCAAATGTTGTGAGTTCCTTGACATTCATCCGACCCTTCAAAGATCGGAAGCCTATACAGGCATCACTTCTATCATTGACTTCCAACCCCAACCTTATTATCAAGTCTTTCAGCAGAAACATGGCTTTCTCCCCAACCTCTCCATCATTGACCTTATTTTCAACATGGGGAATGAAAGCATCATCCTCCTGCGGAAATGAACCCGAGGAGGATGATACATGATATTTCGAGAAACTATTGGCAACTCCCTCTTTACACAATTATATTCTGTATGCGTGGAAGAAGCTCTACAGTTTCTTTCTTCAGTGCTTTGGCGTTAATGGCTTGCTGGAAATTTGACAATGAATGAAGGTCGGAACCAAAGAAACTATAATACCCTTTCGACAACATCATCAGTGCTTTTTCCTGTGCAGTCCTTCCATAACCACCAGCCAAAGAAACCATGTTCATCTGCAACTTCACACCTTTCGAATACAAATAATCATAGTCGGAATCTCCCATATAGCGATAACGTTCGGGATGAGCAAGAATAGGTTGGTAACCCTTCTCCTTGACACGTTCCAACGTTCCGTGCAGGTCAATAGGAGGCTGGTAGTAAGAGGTTTCCACCAGAAGATGGTCACCCTTCGGACCTATCGGTAGCAATTCATTAGCTTCCAGACGCTCATTAAAGAGATTATCCATCATATTCTCTGCTGCCAGATTCAGCTTCACTGTTCCACGATAAGCCTCCTGCAACTCCTCATAACGCTCACGCAATTCTTCTATTGTGTTGGGCATATCTTCCATAATATGAGGAGTGAGCCACACCTCCTTGATGCCTATCTTCTCGTAATAAGCAAGGACGTCGAGGGAATCCTCCAATGTTTGGATTCCATCATCCACACCGGGGAGAATGTGACTGTGCCAATCCGTTGCACCCTTGAAGATGCCCGTATTAACTAGTTTCTTTTTAGTACAGAAGAAAGAAAACATAAATAATCCCTATTTAGTCATTTGTTTGTTAATGTCAAGAAAGACCGAGAAGCAGCTTCAACTGATCTTCTTTATAAAGAATCCATATAGAGGTACCAATGAAAGCGAGGAAGAGAGCTATCAACACCATTTTACTACGTGCAGGTCCAGATTTCTTGACAGGCACAGTAGCACGTTGCAAAGTCGTGAACGAAGGAGTTTCTTCCTGCACTTTGGTTTCAGCCAACAATAATCGCTGCGCCATCGCATTGTAGGCATTATATTTCAGTTGCATGTCATTCTCCAAATCCATCAGTTTCGTTCGATCGCTCTGATATATAATATCCTGATGGGCATCAGCATAAGCTGCGTATTTCTTGCGAGCCTCATCGTAAAGAACCTTTGCATCAGCGGTTAGTTTCTGATTATATTCCACATCCACACGTGCCTTCTGGGTACGATAGTCGGTGATAAACTCTTGCAGACGAGTCTGTACAGAATCTGCTATAGTCGCACAAATGAGAGGGTCTTGATCTATCACCTCAATGGAAATCACCAAAGTCTTGTTATCAACATCGCATATTACTTTCTTTTCGAGAAACTTCGCAATATTTGTTTGCTGTTTCGTCAATTGGAAAGGGTCGATTTTCTTCTCTTCAATAGTTTTCTCTTCGGTAGAAAAAATACTTGCCACCCCTTCCATTGCTACCCCGATGACAGATGTCCACCATGGTACTTTCTGATCATTCATCAAATAATCATAATAAGTCATTGTACGAGTACTATCCTTCTTATGTACAGGGATATTGAATAGACTTATCTTAAAATCTGTAGAATTCACGACATCTGGATACAATATTGGATAGAGTGCCTCTGACCCCATAGTTCCAGACCCCATCCTTAAACCGAACTGATTGGCAAGCACGCTCAAAGAATTTGTACTACGACTAGTGGACAACTCTGGTGCCAATTGTACTTCACAAGTATAATAATTAGGAAGTGATAGCGTATAAATACATGCCAAAACAAAAACAACAGGAAGCACCTTCCAATAAAGGTTCTTGCGCTTCTTGAAAGCATCAAACATGGCCTTAAAATCAATATGACTCTCCTCTTCCCCCTTTTTCGGCTCTATATACTGCTTTTGATTATCCATAATGATTGTTATGTAATTTATTTCGTCAGGTATGAAATCAAAGCAACCATTGTTGCAAGCGGACTCAATATGCCACCAATTGTAGTTATGGTACTCACATCAAAGTGCTTCTTCTTTTTGCTTGGTACAACAATTTCACTACCAGGCTCTACACCTGATGCCCGAGACAAACGACTCATCATACCATTCTGATAAATGATGAAAGTTTTCTTTTTCTTGGCAGACTGGCTGTATCCTCCAGCATTGTTAATATACCATTTAGCACTTTTTCCTTCCACATATGTCACAGTATTGGGGAACTGGACGTCTCCAGAAATCCTTACTGTTCCATTGTATTCAGGAATGTCTATATGGTCATTTTCACGCAATACTATATCATATCTACTACCTGGCTCTTTCAACGCCTTCTCCAAATCAATACCAATAGGATAAGTATTATCCAATTCCATTTTATTCCAAGAAATAGAGTCTTTCCCGTCCCAACTATTGCGGAGAGCCTCTAACACTGCTTGCTTACGCACACGTTCCTCATCATTCATCTGACGTATCAACCGGGCACCCTTAATATAAGCATCTTGTGTTACGCCCCCTGCCATCTTGATAGCATCCGTCAAACGAAGGTTCTTCTTCTCCAAAGTGAATGCACCCTCATAGTTCACTTCACCTGTTACGGTAATGTTTTTAGGCATCACATAACCTGGGCTACGACGAACATGCACCACATCATAAGGCTCCAAAATGAAATTGCGATTATTATTAATCACTAAACCATCCTTAATATCAAACTGGAAAGTCTCAGAAATATTACGTGTCTTCTCTGTTGAATATGGGTCATTGATACGGCGGCTCACATCCACGCGTGCCAGAGATGCCCCATCACGCAAACCACCAGCCTGCACAATCAGGTCTTCAATGGTTGTGTTATCGGCATATTCATAAGTGCCGGGAGTCATCACCTCTCCCGTAATAGTAAAGAAACGTTCCTTTCGAAGCTCCTCTTGAGTTGGGATAAACACTACATCTTCGTTCTTCAATGGGACATCTGCCACTGTTCCATCCATGATACCTTTTACATCAATCGGAATAACTTCCAACGTACGGTCTTCCTTTAAACGATGAATAATAGCGTGATCCAAGAATGCATCCTCGGTCAAACCATCTGCAGCTTGAATAAGCGTACGCACTGAACACACATCACCACTGATGTTAAACTGTCCAGGACGGAACACTGCACCCCTGATTTCCACCATATTATCATAACGGTTGAGAATTGCATCTACTGATACGGCATCACCATCGTCAATAGTAAAGGCATTCATCTCGAACTCATCAATATTGTGCACAGTGTATCGTTCACCACTCTGACGAACCAAACGGATTGATTTTTTGTATGCATCACCTGTATAACCACCTGCATATTTGAGCAGAGTACCTACGGTTTCCGTTTTGCGCATCTCATAGAACATTGGACGCTTCACATTACCTGTGATACCAACCAAACAATCATAGGGCTCAATGTGAATGACATCATCATCCTCCAGATTGATGTTACCTGCCAATCTTCCGTTCAAAAGATATTCATAGAAATCGACAACCGTCACCAATCTTCCACCTCTAAATACCTTAATGTTACGTAACGTACCAAGCGGTTTAATGCCACCAGCCATAGAGACTGCATGGAAAACAGTGGAGAATGAAGTCATCTTATAAGTGCCAGGATTGTTCACTTCGCCCATGACATGCACCATAATAGAACGAACCTGTCCTAAAGTAAGACGAACACTTGAACCCTGATAATGTCTGCCTAAAGTTGCTTTGATTTTGTTCTGAGCTGCAGCCACTGTAAGACCATTCACATAGATAGGACCAATGCCTGGCACGGTAATGGTTCCCTCTGGGGAAACCGTATGAACCAATGTTCTTTGAGCCTCTCCATAAATGTCAATCACCAATTGGTCACCTACACCCACTACATAGTTTTGAGGGGTTGGAACATTGGGGTTCACCGATATTCTGCGGAATTGGTCATGACCGAACACACGCTTTCCTGCGGTTTCTCCCTGTACATTCTGTGCGGACAGCACATCTCGTTCTGCATCAGCATGCTCTTCTGCTGCATCCGTATATATTTCACCCGTTGTACCAAGACGAGCTGTCGTCACTTCCTGAGAAGTCGTTCCATCACCATTTCCTTGCATACGGTCTGACACCATGGAAACAGCTCCATCTGCAGCAGCTGACAAACCTTGATTATTAATCTGCGAATCATACTGATTACGGATTCTGCGTATCTGCTCCATTTGCACGCCACGTTGCATCAAGCCTGTAACAATTTGAGATTGACTCGTTCCCGCCCGCGTTTCCCTCGAGATATACGCCAATACCTGCGAGTCTGACATCTGCGCAAAAGCACCGCATATTGTCGTAAAACACAATATCGTTGCCAAGAATGCTCTTTTCATATTTTCCATGTATGCTATCTCCGAATTTGTTTGAGGGGACTTATTGCGCCAATTTCAATCTCAATTGGACACACATACCCATATTCGATGCAAAGATACTACTTTTTTTCTGCCCCGATGGTGAAAAGTTGTCTTTTTTTATTAAAAAACAAAAAAGATTTAATAATTTTGCACGACATTTCTGTATTATGGCGATCGAAGGAGAAGAATTTCGAGTGGACGTGGACCAAGTGTTGAAGGACAAGCTCGGCAAGAAATCCAAGTTTGTTCCTCAATTTTTGGTGTCATGGCTGAAGAGGATTATCCATCAGGACTGGATGAACGTGCACCTGTGCGGCGAGGGGAAAGGACAAGTGGGCGTGGAATGGTTGGACGGATGCTTGAAATACCTGAACTGCACGACAAAGGTGCAGACCAACATCAACGGGGTTGTCCAAGAGGGATTGGATGCGCTGCCTGGCAATGAGGGCGGACGTTACTTCACCATCGTGAGCAATCACCCGTTGGGAGGACAGGACGGTATTGCGTTGGGTTCCATCATCTGTCACAAATACGACAGTCAGATGGTGTATCTGGTGAACGACATCCTGATGAGCTTCAAGGGATTGGCGCCACTCTGCGTACCTATCAACAAGACGGGGCGCAACAGTAGGAACTTTCCCAAGATGGTGGAGGCGGCGTTCCAGTCGCCCAAGAACGTGGTGATGTTCCCAGCCGGACTCTGCTCCCGTAAAGGGGAGGATGATGTCATCAAGGATTTGGAATGGAAGAAGACTTTCATCACCAAGACGGTGCAATACCAGCGCGACGTGATTCCCGTTCATTTCTCGGGTCACAATTCCGACCGGTTCTACAACATTGCCCGTTGGTGCAAGCGTCTGCACATCAAGTTCAACATCGCCATGCTCTATCTGGCAGACGAGATGTACAAGAATCAGGGGAAAACCTTCACGGTCACGTTCGGAGAGCCCATCCCCTGGCAGACTTTCGACAAATCGAAGACGCCGAACGAATGGGCGCAGTGGGTGAAGGAAAAGGTCTATCAGCTCGACCCCGGCAATGCGTCGGCATGACGAAAAGAACACTGGCGTAGCAGGGCGAAGCAGCACAACAACGAATTAGGAAAAATCAAAATATGGAAGCAGAAATCATCGCACCTATTCCCAAAGAGGTGCTCAAAGCGGAACTTACCGATGAGAGGCGTTTGCGCATGACCAGCAAAAGCAACAATGAGGTGTATGTGGTCACATGGCAGAACGCGCCCAACGTGGTGCGCGAGATTGGTCGTCTGCGCGAGATCGCCTTCCGTGCAGCAGGTGGAGGCACAGGTTTGGATTGCGACCTTGACAAGTTCGACACGATGGACCATCCTTACAAGCAGCTCATCGTGTGGAACCCTGAGTCGGAGGAAATCATTGGCGGCTATCGCTACATCCTCGGTCCCGACATCAAGTTCGACGAGAAGGGTCAGCCCATTCTTGCCACCAGCCACATGTTCCATTTCTCCGAAGAGTTCATCAAGGACTACCTGCCCTACACCATCGAGCTGGGACGTTCCTTCGTGACGCTGGAGTATCAGTCCACGCGCTCCGACGGTAAGTCCATCTTTGCCCTCGACAATCTTTGGGACGGACTCGGTGCACTGGCGGTCATCATGCCTGGCTGCAAGTACTTCTTCGGCAAGATGACCATGTATCCCAGCTACAACCGCAAGGGTCGCGACATGATTCTCTACTTCCTGCGCAAGCACTTCGGCGACAAGGACGGGCTGGTCATCCCCACCAAGCCGCTCGAGCTGGAGCACGACCCCAAGGAGTTTGAGGAACTGTTCTGCGAGGACACTTTCAAGGAAGACTACAAGATTCTCAACCACGAGGTGCGTGCCCTGGGCTACAACATCCCTCCGCTGGTCAATGCCTACATGAGCCTTTCGCCCACCATGAAGATGTTTGGCACTGCCATCAACTACGGTTTCGGCGACGTGGAAGAGACAGGCATCCTCATTGCCGTCAGTGAGCTTTACGACCAGAAGCGCATCCGCTACATCGACAACTTCGCCAAGGAGCACCCCGAGTACGTGCAGATCACGAGCGGTGCCAACAAGGTCATCTACGAGCCATCCAACAAGCAGGAACTCATCGACGATTTCGACCCTGTAAAATAGTCGATAAGTATACATATATATTATATAACACTCCAAAAGTGGCACAGAACATCAGTTTTTGTGCCACTTATTTTGTCATTCCAAATAAAACGCCTAACTTTGCACAAAATTTGAATAATTGTGTAATAATAAGATTTATGGCATTTACAAGAATCACCGCTGCAGAGGCTGCAGCACTCATCAAGAACGGAGACAATATCGGCCTGTCTGGTTTCACGCCAGCAGGCACACCCAAGGCAGTGACGGCAGAGGTTGCCAAGATTGCTCACGCTGAGCACGAGGCTGGCCGTCCATTCCAGATTGGCATCTTCACAGGCGCATCCACAGGCCAGTCCTGCGACGGCGTGCTGTCCGACGAGCAAGCCATCCGTTACCGCGCTCCCTACACCACCAACTCCACTTTCCGCAAGCACGTGAATGCGGGCGAGATTGCCTACAACGACATCCATCTCGGCATGATGGCTCAGGACCTTCGCTACGGCTTCCTGGGCGATGTTGACTGGGCGATTCTCGAGGTGTGTGCCATCGAGGAAGACGGCAAGGTGTATCTCACAGCCGCTGGCGGTATCTCTCCCACCGTGGCACGTTTGGCAAAGAAGGGCATCATCCTCGAGCTGAACGCATTCCACCCAGCATCTTCCAAGGGTCTGCACGACGTGTACGAGCCACTCGACCCTCCACAGCGCAAGCCCATTCCCATCGAGAAAGTGACCGACCGCATCGGTACTCCATATCTCCAGCTCGACCCCAAGAAGGTCGTCGGCGTCGTAGAGTGCAACATCCCCGACGAGGCGCGTGCCTTCAAGGATGCCGACCCCATCACCGACAAGATTGGTGAGAACGTGGCGAACTTCCTCATGGGCGAGAAGAAGCGCGGCATCATTCCTTCCGGCTTCCTTCCCTTCCAGAGCGGTGTGGGCACCACTGCCAACGCCATCCTCTTCGCCCTCGGAAGCAATCCCGAGATGCCACAGATGGAGGTCTACACCGAGGTGCTCCAGAACGCCATCGTGGACCTCATGTTCCAGGAGAAGGTGAAGTGCGCATCCACTTGCTCCCTCACCGTTACCAACGACAAGCTCCTGAGCATCTACGACAACATCGACTTCTTCAAGGAGAGACTCGTGCTGCGTCAGTCAGAAATTTCCAACAACGCCGAGGTCATCCGTCGTCTCGGTCTCATCGCCATCAACACCGCCATCGAGGTGGACCTCTACGGACATGCCAACTCCACCCAGATCTGCGGCACGAAGATGATGAACGGCATCGGCGGCTCCGGCGACTTCGAGCGCAACGCATTCCTCTCCATCTTCACCTGCTCATCCGTGGCAAAGGGCGGCGCCATCTCAGCCATCGTCCCATTCTGCAGCCACGTTGACCACACCGAGCACGACGTCAACGTCATCGTCACCGAGCAGGGCGTGGCAGACCTCCGCGGCAAGAGCCCCATCCAGCGCGCCCATGCCATCATCGAGAACTGCGCGCATCCCGACTACAAGCAGCTCCTCTGGGACTACCTCAAGATTTCCCAGAAGGGCCAGTCATGGCACAACCTTGCTGCCACCCACGCATTCCACGACACCTTCATCAAGGAGGGCGACATGCACAAGGTGGACTTCAGCAAGTTCGCATAAACCACACATCACATGAAATTCATTTCCTGGAATGTAAACGGACTCCGCGCCGTGTGCGGCAAAGGTTTCTCAGAGACCTTCACCGCGCTCGACGCGGATTTCTTCTGCCTGCAAGAGACCAAGATGCAGGCAGGGCAGCTCGACCTCGCCTTCCCCGGCTACCAGTCCTACTGGAACTACGCCGAGCGCAAAGGCTACTCAGGCACCGCCATCTACACCAAGCACACGCCCCTCACCGTCGCCTACGGACTGCCCGACGACATCATCGCCACCCTCCCCGACGGCGACTGGCGCGAGATGCTCACCGAGGGACGCGTCATCACCCTCGAGTACCCCCAGTTCTACGTCATCACCGTCTACACCCCCAACTCGCAAGACGGGCTCAAGCGCCTATCCCAGCGCATGACCTGGGACGACGCCTTCCGCCTCCACCTCCAGCGGCTCGACCAGACCAAGCCCGTGCTCGTCTGTGGCGACATGAACGTGGCGCACGAGGAAATCGACCTCAAGAACCCCAAGACCAACCACTTCAACGCAGGCTTCACCGACGAGGAGCGTGCCAAGTTCACCGACCTCCTCGCCGCAGGGTTCACCGACACCTTCCGTCATTTCTTCCCCGACACACCCGACATCTACTCCTGGTGGAGCTACCGTTTCCATGCCCGCGAGAAGAACACAGGCTGGCGCATCGACTACTGGCTCTGCTCCAACCGCCTCCAGCCCCAGCTCCAGTCCGCCAAAATCCACACCGACATCATGGGCAGTGACCACTGCCCCGTCGAAGTCGAGGTGGCACTGTAAGAAACACAAAAGAAACGAATGAGTCAGTCGTGACCCATTCGTTTCTTTTAATGTAGCGGTCAAAGACACCCCGCATGGCTCTTTAACCTTTGACCTTAGACCTTTGACCTTTAAAATACTCCTTCGCCGCCGTCATCGCCGCCTCCGCCATTGTCTCCTCCGCCGCCATTGTCGCCGCCTCCGTTGTTCGGGTCGGGAGTCGGGTCAGGTGTCGGGGTTGGCGTGTTGCCACCTTCGCTTGGGGTGCCGCTTTCGCCCGAGCCGCTGCCTGTGGAACCTTCGTTCAGGTAGTACTGGCGCACGTACAGCTCGATGCCCTTCAGCTGGTTGTACAAGGCAGAGAGTTCGGCAGAAGGCATGAGTTCCATCATCGCCATGATGGTCTTGTAGAGGTCGGCGATGGCAAGGTCGGTCTGTCGGCGTGCCGTCTTCATCTCGCCCTTCACGAACTCGCCCATGGTCAGGGCACGTTCGCCGAGGAGCTGGCGCACGTACTGTGCGGCGGTCACTGCCTGGGTGAAGAATGTCCATGCGCCAATCTGGGTGAGGAAAGCCTGATGGGGCTGGAGGTTCTGCTGCATCTGGATGATTTTGTCCGACTCTGCACCGTAGGCGTCGCGGGTGCTGAACTTGAAGTCCTTGAACACCTGCTCGCACTCCAGCGCCTCAGCCCTGGTGGGTTCGCTGTCGGGCAGCGCGCAATGGGCAGCGATGGCATAGCGTGCGGCAGTGGCGTAGCAGTCCTGCTGCCTGTCGGCCTCTGCAAGTCGGGGCACGACGGGGTCGCGCTGCGAGGTGAGCCACACCTCGTCCTCCGTCTGGCGGCACTGGTACAATGCCGTGCGCTTCTGGATGAAAACTTGGTTGTCGGTCACGAAAGCCTGCGCAAAGTCGTCAATCTGCTGCGTCGTGCCGTCGTGGTGCGGGTTGGACAATTCAGCCAGCCACGCCGTGTTCAGTTGGGTTTCTGTACTCATAGCAACTTTGATTTTAAGAGTGATTAGTAAAAAATTGATTGAAAGCACCCCTGCAACGGGGTCGCCGGGTCGTCCTGTGAGGTCATTGCACCCCTGCAACGGGGTCGTCGGGTCGTCAACCAGCCCATTGCACCCCTGCAACAGGCTCGACGGACCGTCCTGTGAGGTCATTTCACCCCTGCAACGGGCTCGCCGGACCGTCAACTAAGCCATTGCACCCCTGCAACAAGGTCGCCGGGTCGTCAACCAGCTCATTGCAGGGGTGCAACGCCGTCATTTTAGAAGCCGTCATCCACCTCGTCGCTTGTGTCAGTTGGGATTTGCAGCTGGTTAAGCATGCCGTTTGGGTCAGGGCTGCCAATGAGCATCTGCACTTGGCTCTGAATCTTCACCACCTCCATGGTGGGCTGTTCGTATGTCTTCTTTTTCATTGTAGTGTCCTCCGTGCGTTTACTTGATGAATACTTTCTTTCCGTTCACGATGTAGATGCCATGGGCTGGGTTCGTCACGGGGCGACCCTGCAGGTCATAGACCGTGCCGTAGTCCGCTGCCACCTCTGCCTCCGTCTGCTGGATGCCTGTGGTCTCCTCGCCCTGGAGGAACTCGAAGTAGTCGCGAAGAGGAGCACCGCCGCCACTATATGTCAGGTAAGCCTTGTTGGCACCGATGGTCCCGCTGGCGCTCAACTTGTAGAAGCCTGCGCCCGTTGCTGCCTTATAGTTCAGCACGTAGGCATTGCCCGGGTTCGTGATGTTGGTCATCGTGCCCACGAGGCTGTTGCCCGAGTAGTCGTCGGAACTGTTCGAGCTGGTCGGGGTCATGGTGATGCTGCCCGACGCAGTCTTCTTCAGCACCACGCCCTGGCCTTTCTTCACGATGCGGTCTGTGATTTCGGTCATCTCAATCGCCGTGCCAGCGAGTGCCACCTTGAACACCTGCGTACCTTCGGGAGCCTGATAATTCATTGCATTGCTATAGAACGTAGCCCAGTATTGGCCCGTAGCTCCCTCGTTGGTCGTCACGTCGATTGCCGGCCAGACGGTGACAGTGAGTGTTTTACTTTGGGCAGCCTTGTAATTTTTATTGCCTGCAAATGAAACTGTAATTGTGGCAGTGCCTGCACCAACAGCATCAATATAACCCTCAAATCCATAAGAGAAACTGGATGAAGCCCTAAATTTAGCAACATTATCATTACTTGATGAAATATTTACCTCACTTGATTCAGGACCATCTACATGACCCCTAAAATTCCTACTTTCACCAACGCCCATTTCAATTGAAGATTGTCCAGGATCATCAATATAAACATAGGCAAAGCCCTGATCTATTGTAAAACTTCTCTCTTCAGTACTCTTTTCACCGCCTCCTTCAGGATAAAACACGGCTTTCCAGGTATGATCTCCCGCATCTAAAGCGGGGGAAATTTCACCAGAACACATTCCATTATCAACAGTGAAACTGCCCTTTGAATAATCATCGACGAATAGTTCGAGCGTACCATTAGGCATATCAGGACCCATAACATCACAAATAAAAAATGTAAAATCAGGATTATATTGAGAGTCGAAGTTGACATTAATATTATAATACTGTGCCCACGCGCCCGTCGCTACCGTCATCAGCAGCACGAGCAATGAAAGTAATTTTCTTTTCATAATTCTCTTTTGATTTAAGTTAATAAATATGTTAATGTTCACGTATTTCACAAACAAGAAGGCTTCCCCTGCCCCGCCATTGGGACAAGAGAAGCCTATGTCATATCACCGCAATCCCCCTGTTTCTAGAGAGAGAGAGAGAGAGAGTAAATCGCTCCGCTGATTGTCTGTGTCTTCATACCTCTTGGGTGATTAGTTTTAGTGTCGTTTTTCGATTGTCAACGGCAAAGGTACATCATTTCTCCGAAACCACCAAACATTTCCCCAACTTTTTTCCCGCATCCAATTATCTTCACTCTTTCTTCCTATTCTTGATGTCAGCATTGGGGAACCGCTGGCGCAACCGAGCCTCCTCCTCCTCGGTGAGAGAACCGTAAATCTCGAGCCTTTCGATGGAAAGACTGTCCATCCATTCGGGGACATTGACAGGAACCTCGTCTCCGTAATTGAGCTCCAGACTGCGAATGTGCGACATCTTGCTGAGAATTTCCGGTGGGGTGGGTTGATCCTTGGACATAGAATAGTAGAGAAGCTGGAACTTGGTTTCCTCTTCCAGCCGCGCAACCTCCTCTGCCTCGGGGTCCGACACGCGGGCAAGCCACCCAATCTTGGGAGTGAACGCTTGCGTCACGCTGTCCACCTCCACGCCCACGAATCCAGCCCACAGCTCCATCGGCACGACCTCCACCTCCTCGTTCGTGACGGGATGGGTGTAAACCTGGTTGAACGGCACGCTCACCATCTCGTTTTCCATGCTGGAAGTCCACGCCACCTCCTCCGGCGGGACACCAAACCACTTGTCAGGGAAGAACGTGAGGAACCAGCCGTCCAGCATGGTGACGTCAGAGCGGAAACAACCCCTGGTGTTCTTCAGCTCGTCAACACGCAGTTTCTTCACGATGCTCCGCCAGAACACGCGGTCGGGCTGCCCCTCCGACGCCTTCACGAACTCCGCCAGCACCTTGTCCAGCTGCCGCGACCACTTCTCCAGACCGTACTTCTCCAGACTGCGCGCCTTCGCCTGCACCTTCCGCCAGTCGTCCGGCGTGCCCGTGAGGGTGATGGAAGGGATGCCACAAGCCACCCTCATATTCCAGAATTCGAAGAAAGTCTCCACCGCATCCATCAGCGTGATTTGCGAAGCGATGCGCTCCGTCACCCCCGTGGTCGTGAAGTCGGCAGTCAACATCTCCGCCACATCCCCCTTGGTGTTCGCCGCAACACCGGCGGTGAAATCACTCAGCAACTTCTCCCAATCGCCCTTCGTGCCCGACTTGCCCAGAACATCGTTGTCCTCAGTCACCACAATCTTCATCTTCCCCTCATGCTCCACAAACAAGTCACGCATCTCCTCCGAATGCTTATTCACATAGTTCGAGAAGTTCTGGGCGATGATGAGCCACACCACATCAGGCGACAGCACCAGCGGATGGTGGTCGGCATACGCATTCACCATACATTTAAATAAATTGTCCTCGCCCATGTAGCACAGCGACTCATCGTCGAAACTGCTCTTCACCACACGATAAAGCTCCGCGGACGCCACGGTCTTGCCCACGATTTCGTCTGCGATCGCCTTGCCATCCTTCATCTCGAAGGTCTTCTTGGGAGCCGGCAACCCCTCGTCCACCACAAACGTGATGCTCCCCTTCGACCGCTTGAGAATCTTGCCCTTCGACGCCTTCTTCTGCGCCTTCCGCAACCGCTTAGCCATCTTCTTGTCCATGATCTGCGACTGCTTGAATGCATCCATCGCCATCGAATCAAGGACGATGTCCGGATACAACTTCCCCAGCTTCAGCGGCGAAGGAGAATCGAGCGGCAACGGAAGCGTGTAGGCTCTGGCCTGCGGCTCGTCTGTATCAATAGGAGGAATCTGCCCGTGACTGAGGGTAGAAAACATGAGGCTGAGGACAGCCCAAAGAGTGATACGCAAAGTTTTCATAACGCAAACATTTTAGTGAGAAACTTATTTGCTGCAAAGGTAGGAAAACTTGCAAGTAAACTCCAAGAAAATGAATTTACAAATATTTTACATTTTTCCGAGGGGGTGGAAAATGTCGCCAAGAGGAATTTACAGATATTTTACATGACCACTGTCAAATCTCTCTCTCTCAACAACTTCCAAAAGATTTCCATCCCAGTGGAAGAATCAGAAGAGGGTGGAAAGCAATCGCTTCGCTGTCTCATCACCCATGTCAGCAGCTTTCTGCATATTGGCACGAGCAGCGGTCGTGTCACCCTTCTGAAGTTGGGCATAACCCATGATGCGATAGGTGTCGATGATGTCGGGATTGAGTCGGATGGCAGTCTGGCACGCCTCGATGCACTCGTCGAACAGATTCACCCGAACAGTCAGCGCCGCCTTCTCCACATAATAGAGAGGCTCACGAGGTGCCAGTTCAATTGCCTTGTTGATGTCGTCGAGTGCCGGCTGATACATACGGGCATTCACCTCAATCTGGGAACGCTCATAATAGAAGACCGGACTGACCTTGTCGTTCATCAGGTAGGCATACTGGTTGTAGTCCTGCACCGCCTCGCGATACTTGCCGCTGTTGGCATAGAGCTGTCCGCGACGCATGATGAAGTTGGCTGCCTCCGAAGGCAATGGAGTGCCGAACTTGGCAATCGCGCTGTCGATGGGTTCCATCACCGCCTCGATGCTGTCGCCCCTACCCTCACGAGCCATGCTGATGGCATAGAGATACGTGGGACTAGCGCCCCCGCTCTCCCTGTTCAGTTCCTCATACACCGCCAGGGCATCGTCATACCGTTTCTCGTTCATCAACATCATTCCCTTCAGGATGAGATACCGCGCCTTCTCCGTCTTTTGCTCATCGCCAGGAGTCTGAGACGCATTGAGCGACAACGCCGTGTCCACATACTTGAGGGCGACGTCGATGTTCCACTTCTCATAAGCAGGTTCTGGTTGCAGACGAAGTTTGTCGAAAACGAGGGTCGCCACGTTGTAATTGGCAATGGCCTTGTCGCCTGCCAACGAAAGATATTGTTGCAAATCATGGTCTGCCTCATCAAAGCGAGTCATGTCAATCAACGGCGTGGCGCGACGGAAATATCCCTCCGCATTCTTGGGATAGGTCGCGATGAAACGGTTGAGCATATCCAGATATTCCTCGTTGCTGGTGGAACGCGACTTCGTGTAGAGATAGACCAACGCCTCCTCCTGCGTTTCAGGCAATGCCTTGGGGATGAAGATATTGTTCAGCGCCACCGCTGTCGAACCGTTGAGGAATGCCGACATCTTCAGCTCATTGCAGAAACGGATGTCTATCACATAGTTCTTGCCGCCCATCTGCGGATGCAGCACGCCCATCAGATTCCCCGCCTCGTTGAATACGGGAGCGCCAATCAACGCATCTTCCACCTGCTTGTCCAGACCATAATAAACATACTTTCCCTGTATCATCGCCGTGTCGGTAATCACTGCCTGCGCATCTCCCAAAACGCCTCCATTCTTGCGTCCCAACACATAAATCGTCGATTTTATCGGCTGAGAAGCAGTAACGGAAGGAATGACCGCATTCCCCTTGGTGTTGACATGAAAGCGCACCAGCGAATAGGTGTCGTCGGCTCCCAGAATCATATCCACATCCGCCGACTTTCCACTATCATCAATCACAACCGCCTTGTAAGCACCCTTGAACACACGGTAATCCGCCACCGCCTCTCCATTGGCTCCCACATAGAATCCCGTTCCCTGATGCAACAGATTCCCTTGCTTGTCGTACGTGTTCACCGACACAATACCCTTCCTCACCTTCGAGGCAAACTTAGGTTGAGCCATTGACAACAATGACCCCATCCACAACACTCCTATCAAAACCGTCAATCTTCTCATATCGATTATCTTCTCTTTTTACCTATTCTACTTGAATTATCCAAATCTTCTCTTTACATTATATATATTATTGATTCAACAACGCCCTCGCATTATCCAATGCCGCCTGTGTCAACTTCTCGCCGCTGAGCATGTGGGCAAGTTCCTCCACGCGCTCCTCATCAGACAGAGGAATGATGTGCGTCAGCGTGTCGTCGCTCGTATCTTCCTTGTACACCTTGTAGTGATGGCTGCCCAAAGCCGCAATCTGTGGCAAGTGAGTGATGGAAATAACCTGTCGCTCCTGATCACCAATCTCTTTCATGATGCGAGCCATCTTTTCCGCGATGGAACCACTCACGCCCGTATCGATTTCATCGAAAATAATCGTGGGCAACTTCACGGCTCCTGCAATCAATGCTTTGAGAGCCAACATCACTCTGGCGATTTCACCGCCTGAAGCAATCTGACTGACAGGTTTCAGTTCACCACTCTTATTCGCATTGAAGAGGAACTGCACTTGGTCATAGCCAGCCGAAGTAAGTTCCGATGGATTCGCCAAAACGGAGCACCTGAACTGCACATTAGGCATTCCGAGTGGCAACAAACGCTCCTCCATTTCCTTTTCCACCTTCTTAGCAGCCTCCATACGTGATCTAGAGAGCTTCTTTGCCAATCCCAGCACTTTCTCCTTCTGCACCTCCACATCCCGACGAAGTTTTTCGATGAATTCATCGGAATTGGTGATTCGAGACAGCTTCTCTTCCATCCCCTCCTGAATCTCCAGCAGCTCCTTAATGCTCTCCACGCCATGCTTCTTCTGCAAAGCATAGATAGTGTTCAGACGCTCATTTACCTGTTCAAGACGATTCGGATTGTATTCCACATCCTCTGCTTGTCCCTCCAATTCATTGGCAACATCCTTCAACTCAATGTAGCAGGAATCCAAACGCTCAGCCAACTCCTCAGCAGCAGAATACACCGATGAAATCGACTGAATAGAAGAAATACTTTGTTTGAGCAGCCCCAACACATCGGTTCCATCCGTGGAAGATTGCAGGTGATTGGCAGCTGTATAAAGGGAGGACTTGATGTCTTCAGCATGTTCGAGCGTCTCCGATTCCTCTTCCAATTCCTCCTGCTCTCCTTCTTTCAGATTAGCATCTGCCAACTGATTCACTTGGAAACGCAGATAATCCTCATCCTCCTTGCCACTCTTCGCCTCTTCCAAAACCTCCTCCAACTGTCTCACAAGACGACGATATTCCTTATACTCTTTCTTATAAGCCAACAGCGATTCCTGATGATTAGCAACAATATCAAGGACTCCTAACTGGAAATCCTCCTTCCCAAGCAGAAGGTTCTTGTGCTGGGAATGTACATCGAGCAGTTGCTCACCAAGGTCTTTCAACTGAGCAAGGGAAGCAGGAGTGTCGTTGATGAATGCACGAGACTTGCCTGCCGAAGTCAATTCACGACGGATGATGCACTCCTTACCATCGGAATCGAGGTCATTCTCCTGAAAGAAATCATCCAAATGGTCACGAGAAATGTCGAAAGCCGCTTCAACCACACAACGTTTGGCATCCGCCTTGATGGAACGCGAATCCGCCCGCTGCCCCAATAACAGTCCGATGGCACCAATAATGATAGATTTACCAGCACCCGTCTCACCTGTGATGACAGAAAAGCCCGTATGGAAATCTATGTCAAGGTGTTCGATGAGTGCGTAGTTCTCAATATGAAGGTGGCTAATCATTTTGTAATCTTTTTCCAATAAGTGATTTGACTGGCATTGATGTTGGACAAGATGTCATACACCTGTTGCTTCTCCTTCTCAGTACCATGTCCCGAATAGATATTGACGATTTCATCGCGCTTGAAATCCGTGAAAATCTGAGGAAGTTGTGAAAGAGGTTTTTCACTGCTTGCCTCTTTCAGCATTTCCAAAGCCTCAGTGATAGCCGTCCGTCCACGATCAGCGTTTTGTGCCATCTCATCGAGACCTTGGCGGTAATACTTGTACTGCAAGTTGCGGAAAGGTTCCATAGAGGAATCCATGTAATCATTGATGATTGCGTGGCGATTGTTGGTCTTGTCAAAGGCTTTCCACCCTGGTTCCGACATCGATTGAGCACTGTTCACAATGCTTTCCACCACATGCAAGACCTCCGTTCCGCCCATCGGGGAGAAAGTGTCCAAATCCATACCAATGAACAGATAAGCATAATACGCCAACATGGCCGTCAGGTTGTTGTCCAAGTTATTCTCGTTGAATTCCAAAGCATCCTGCTCCTGATAAGAAAAAGTAAACTCCGTATCACGCATGGAGAACACAACCGTGTTGTAACCCGAATTGAAAACGGGGCGATTCACCTGAAAAAGCAATTCGCAGGAAAAGGCATTGTTGGATGCGGTGTATTTCTTCACGGTGATGTTCAGGTTGCAGTCAATTCGCTCCGCTTTCTGAAATTGCAAGTCAGTCCATGAATGATTATTCATAAACTCACTGATGGCTGTTTCCAACGACTCGAACACAGCATCACTGGTTCCCTGTATTTGAGAATGGTTGACCTTAACGGTACAGTTCAGTTCCTGACCCTCCACCAAAAAGGTATAGGAGCATCCCAAAAAGAAAAAAAAGAGAAGGGTCAATCTGTTCAAATGTCGACACATACAATTCGAAGTGAATAGGTAAAACGGGAGTATCAACCACCCCGTGCGCTATTTTTCGGCAAAAGTACTACTTTCTTCCGACTTACCCAAATAAATGCTCTTCTTTTTGTTTTTTTTGCAAACTGAGCCACGAGGATGGATACATTATGTTTCACAAATGGCCACAGGATGTTTCCACTTCATATTTTTTTTCCATATTATCAAAGATTTCCCCATGATTTCTTTTTATTTAAATAAAAAAGTTTGTACTTTTGCAACGGAAACAAACAAAATTAACAAATAAAAAGGTGGCAGATGGCGGTTCATCTGTTCACTTAATAAAAAACTTAAAAGCAAATTCTCAACCGCGAGAAAAAGAAAAAGTTATGAAGAATAAGACAACTGCAGGTATTCTTGCAATCCTTTTAGGATGTTTGGGTATTCACAAGTTCTACCTTGGCAATAACAAGGGTGGTGTTATCTACCTCCTTCTTGGTATTTGCTGCGGTATCGGCGGTATCCTCGGTATCATTGATGGCATTATTTACCTCATGGACACAGAAGAGAAGTTCCAGGAGCGTATCGCTGCTAACAAGGTATTCGATTTCGCTTAATCCTATTGATTCATTTATTATCAAGTAAAAGCAAAAGTTATTAAAAACATCGATTATGAAAAAGATTCTTTTCGCAGCTGTGGCACTCGTTGCCATCTCTTTCGCTTCCTGCAATGGTTGCGCTAAACTCGACGAAATTCAGAAGGCAGCAGACTCTCTCTCTGCAGCTTTGGATTCTGCAAGCGCACAGATTGAAAAGGCTGACTCTGCATTCGAAGAGGTAGCTGATTCCGTAGAAGCTTTTGTTGAGGAGTAATCTCCTGCGAATTGTCATCCATGACATAACGAACAGAACTTATACACTCAAGAAGAAAGTTTGCTTGCTCATTACAAGCGAACTTTCTTTCTTTATAAAATGTCATTATTTCGAGATTCCATATATGCAAAGAATCTATACACTTTTCATCCTGCTGTGCCTCGCCCTGTCATCAAAGGCACAGACTTTCTACGAGGTAAACTACAATGACAGCGATGGAGATGAGTACCTCGGGCTGATGATTTATTATGATGACGAAAATTGCAAAATGCGCCTTGTCTCTGAAAGTTCCATGGAGGAAGATATGGTGTATGAGTCACAATATGTGAACCTTGTCGAGGAAAAGGAGAGCGAGGAAGATACGGGCATGATGGCTTATTATCCCCTGGAAAAGAATTTCCCAATTTTCGTATGGTTCTGGCAAGAAGATGATGCCAGCGACATTAGCGACAAACCATACTTCACATATAATATAAAAAAAATCAAGCAATATAACGAGACTGAATACTTCCGTGAAATCAGCCTCGGAGATATGACGGAAGAGTACATTGCCCAATTTTATGGAGAGGGTGAGCCAGAATACAGAATGCTGCTCAACGGCATCAATCTCGTAAAACTCCAGGGAGGGGCACACCAAGACATAGAAGTGACCGTGGATGACCCGATCTTCACCAACAACGGAAACAGCAATCAAGGAGAAGAAAGTAACTACGCCGGAGAAAATGTAGCACCAGGAGAAGGAGAAAACACCCTGGGAGGCACCGATACAGCTAACGAATCCACACTTCACCTCATTGTGGTGGCAAACACCAATGTGAGCGACATTGGTACCGCTTGCCAAAAGGATATGGTCAACCTCAGCAGCGAGTTTGGCGGCATTGCAAGAGTATTAGGTATGAAATATGACCTCAAGACCATATGGGGGCAATCATACAGCAAAGAGAATCTTGCTCAATTGATACAAAAATTCAATCCCAATCACGATGACGTGGTTGTGTTCGTCTATACAGGTCATGGCTTCCGTTTTGATGACCAAAGCGACTACTACCCCAACATGGATCTCAGCCCAACAAGCTATGATGACCCTATCAAAAATTATGTGGCTGTCAGTGACATTTATAAAGAACTTGTGGCCAAAGGGGCACGTCTCAGTCTTGTATTCAGTGACTGCTGCAACAATGAGGTAGGAGCCACCACTCCATTGGTGAACACCAACACATTGTTTTCACGTTCCAACAACAACTTTGACGTCAGAAAACTAGAACGTCTTTTTGTGGACGCCAGCGGTAGTTTGATAGCCACCGCAGCCAGTCCTGGTGAAATCTCATGGTGCGGTGTTAATGGTGGCTTCTTCACCTTGAGTCTCCTTGAAAGCTTGCGCAGTCAAGTGAGTGTACTATCCGAACAAACTCCAGATTGGGAAGTCTTGGTGGGCAACGCAATTGCTGCTGCCACAGCCAAATCAGAGAACAATCAAAACACCAAAGCACAGCATGGCATGAAAATGATTAGAATTAATAAATAACATAAAAAGAAAACAATGAAAACAATTTTCAAGGTCGCCATAGGCGTTATTCTCGGTTTCTTTATTCTCATTGGTATTGTAACCTGTGCACTCTCTTTCGATGATGATGAGCAAGAAACTGAAACGACTGAAGAATACTATGACGAAGAGGACATGAACGATGCTGAAGACTACTACGACAGCGAGGAAGGTGGCAACAACGATGCGAGCAACATTGCACCAGGAGAAGATGGCGACGCCTACTCTTCATGGGGTGATGGCACTTGTCGTCCCATCAATACAAAGCAGTTCTATCAGCTGGTGGCATCCAAAAAGAATTATGAGACCTACATTGGTGATGGTCCATGCGTGGTAGATTTCTGGGCTGATTGGTGTGGCTACTGCAAACAAATTGACCCATATATGAAGGCGTTGGCAAAGAAATACAAAGGGAAAGTGCAATTCTACAAGGTCAATGCTGATGAAAATGAGGAATTGATGCAGCTCTATGGTATTGATGGACTTCCAACGATTTTCTTCTGCAATGGCGAAGATATACAAATGAACAGCGGTGCTCAGTCACAGGCAGAATTCGACAAGATAATTCGAGAGATGTTGTAAGAAAATGAAAGTTCGATTATTATTCACATTATTTATTAATATAGCCATTGTTGCGTTCGCCCAAGAGGGAACGGACACTTTGGCTTCATTCTCCGATGCTGAGCAGGAAGCTGAATATCAGTCCTTCTATACCGACGATGAAGAGGAAGAGGTGATGGGCAAAGCCATTCTGCAAGGTAATAACAGCGGAAAGGTCAATGTCAAACCAACCGAAACCACCAACGGTGCACCATGCAAGATGTGGGCAATCTTGGTTGCAGACACCTATGACCAAAATATTGGGGAAGATGACAAATATGACAATTTGGCTCTCAATAAAGAATTGAAAGCTATCGCACAATGTTTGGGTATCGAAGTAAGCATTACCAACATCACTGCCAACAGAGCATACGACAAGCGTAATCTCGCCAATGCTATTGCCAATCTGCGACCAGCCAAGAATGACATTGTTTTCTTCTGCTTCAATGGGCACGGATTCCGTTGGGATGATCAAAAGGACATGTATCCCAACATTTGCATGATTGGCCCTAATGATGATGTCTATGGACACTACGTGGCAACCACCGACATCTACAATGCCATTAAAGCAAAGGGAGCACGTCTCAATGTGGTTATCACTGATTGCTGCAATTCCAAATATGGCGAATATGCACCTCGTCAGAAAGATAATACACTCTATAGCCGTACCAACACACGGGTAAGCAAGAAGCGGATGCAGGAGCTCTTTCTGGGAACCAAGGGAATCATCCTCGCCACTGCTGCCAAACCAGGTGAATATGCATGGTCTTTTGATGGAACTGGTAGTGCCTTCACGCAATCTTTTATCGCTCAACTGCGTAAAGAAGCAAGCACCAACCAAACAGATTCCCCTAATTGGCAACGACTCATTGACAACGCCATTGAATCCGCACGAAGGAAAACCACTTCTTGCGAAAACACCCAGCATGGTATGCGATACATGAGCATTACTAAACAATAAAAACAACTAAATCCCAACAACATGGACAAATTCTTTTCAAACAACACATTCGTCATTGACGAGAAAATCGCTGCATTCAAACTATCCAATGCTTACAAAGTGTATAATGGAGAGGGTCAAGAGATTGGCGCCATTCAGGAACACAAATCATTCTTGCGCGTCATTCTTGGTCTTTTCCTAAGCGATGGCATGCTACCGTTTGAGCTGAACATCCTGAATATGGATGGCAAACGTATCGCCCAACTCAAGCGCAGCTTGACTCTGTTCATGTCAAAGGTACAAATCTATAATGAGGCAGGAGCTCCCATCGGCTCTTTCAAACAGAAATTCACGTTACTGAAGCCAAAGTTTACCCTTCTTAATAATCTAGGGAAGGAAATGGCCACCATCAAGGGAGATTGGAAGGCTTGGAATTTTGAAATAACCGATGCCGCTGGTCAGCAAATCGGCACCGTGGATAAGAAATGGAACGGGATGGCAAAAGAATTATTCACCACCGCAGATAAATATGCTGTGAACATCGAGTCGACGTTGACCGATGAGAACACACGCATCGCTGTGGCTTCTGTTGCTGCAGCTATTGATATGATTTTGAAAGAGGGATCGTAATAGATGTCAGTCATAAGGAACGATCAAAGACGTTCCAACTCATCTATAATGTCTTTGGCTACCTCCTCCTTTGACTTGAGGGGGTAGTCTTTTTTGTTATCAGCCGTAATGATCGTGATTTTATTGGTATCCGTACGGAAACCTGCTCCTTCATCTTTCAGACTGTTTAGCACGATAAAATCGAAGTTTTTCTTCTTCAGCTTCGCCTGAGCATTCGACTCTTCATCATTGGTTTCAAGAGCAAATCCCACCAATGTTTGACCCTGCTTCTTCATTTGACCCAACGAAGCAGCTATGTCAGGATTAGGTTTCAAGCGGATCACCATCTCATCGCCCGTCCGTTTAATCTTTTGTTCAGCCACCTTTTCTGGTGCAAAATCAGCTACAGCTGCACACAGAATAGCCGAATCCATCGAAGAAAACAGTTCCTTGCATGCTTCAAACATCTCTTGAGCACTCTCTACATTGATACGATGAATGTAGGGATGATTGACTTGCATGGAAGAAGAGACAGGACCGCAAACCAACTCCACTTGAGCACCACGATTCGCACATTCATTTGCCAAAGCAAACCCCATTTTTCCCGAAGAATAATTCCCAATGAAACGTACAGGATCTATTTTCTCATAAGTGGGACCAGCAGTGATCAGCACCTTCTTGCCCTTGAGACTTTCCTGCTGGGAGAAGAATCGCTCTAAACAAGCCACTATGTTTTCTGGCTCCTCCATTCTTCCTTTGCCTTCTAATTTTGAGGCCAAGAAGCCTGTACCTGGCTCTATGACATGATTACCATACGACTGCAAGGTCTTCAAGTTCTGCTGCGTGGAAGGATGTGCATACATATCCAAATCCATTGCAGGAGCAATGAAAACAGGAGCTTTCATTGACAAGTAAGTAGTGATGAGCATATTGTCTGCCACTCCATGAGCCATCTTGCCAATAGTGGAAGCAGTAGCAGGAGCTATCAGCATGGCATCAGCCCACAAACCCAAATCGACATGAGAATGCCAAGTACCATCACGCTGAGCAAAAAATTCACTGATAACAGGCTTGCTGGTGAGCGCCGAAAGGGTGATGGGGGTGATGAACTCCTTCCCTGCAGGAGTGATAACCACCTGCACCTCCGCCCCCTTCTTAATCAGTTGGCGGATAATGAGACACGATTTATACGCAGCGATACTGCCCGTGATACCAAGTACTATTTTCTTGCCTTGCAACATGATGATTTTAGTCTTTGAGCATCATCGGCATCAGCAACATAATGAGATCTTCGTTCTCATCTTGTTCTGCTGGTGTGATGACACCTGCACGACTTGGATCGGCCAATTCCAGAACGATATCGTTGCTGGTGATGCTGTTGAGCACATCAATCAAGAATGGGCCATTGAATCCGATGCTCATGGCTGTACCATCATAGTCGCACATCAGATGCTCTTCTGCCGATGTGGAGAAATCCAAATCTTGTGAAGAAACTGTCAATGTACCCTTTTCCACATGAATCTTGATGAGAGAACTGCTCTGGCTTGCAAACACACCCACACGACGTAAAGCACTAATGAAAGCCATGCGGTCAGCAGTCACACGGAAAGGATTATCTGTTGGAATGACAGAATTATAGTTTGGATAACGGCCCTCTATCAGACGGCAACTGATAACGTAATCCGTCAACGTAATCTCCGCATTACGGTCATCGAAACTAACCACTGCATCACCTTCAGCCTTTGGAAGCACCGTCTTCAAGAGCAAAGCAGGCTTCTTGGGTAAAATGAAAGCAGATGGTTCGTCCACATGGGCAGAGAACACACGATTACGCACCAACTTATGGCCATCACTTGCCACAAACGTGATGCTATCCTGTGTCATATCGAAATATACACCATTCATCTGTGGACGGAGTTCATCGTCTGCAGCAGCGAAAAGACTACGGCTAATACCATTGAGCATCACCTGAGAATCAATAGAAAGACGACGAGCACCCTCATTCACACTATTAGGAATAGGGAACTCATAGCCATTCTGTCCTATGAGATTATACTTACCATTCTGATAATTGATCTCAATAGCAAACGTGTTCGGATCCACCTGGAACGAAATCGGCTGCTCTGAAATCTCCTTCACAGAACTGATGAGTTGCTTCGCACCAATGGCAAACTTGCCCTCACCATCTGCATCAGTGATTTCCACTGTTGTCACCATCGTTGTCTCGCTGTCCGATGCGGTCATCTTCAACACTCCATCAGCGAGCTCAAAAAGAATACAATCGAGTATCGGCAGAGCATTCTTGGAACTCTGTACTCGGCTTATCGTCTGCAGGCGATTGCTGAGACTGGTACTTGAAACATTAAATCTCATGGTCAAAAAACTTTATTTGAACACAAAGTTAGGGAGAAGTTTTGACAATACAAAAAAAAAGCGTAATTTTGTGGCTGATTTTATAATTATGTAACATAATACACAAAAAAATATGGAATTTACAGGAAGAATTATCAAGGCGCTTGATCAACGCACTGGTGTTTCAAGCAGAACCGGCAACCCTTGGAAGATGCAAGACTTCGTGATTGAGGAGACCATGGGACAGTTCCCCAAGAGAATGGTATTTAACGTGTTTGGCGAAGACAATCTCAATCGCTTCAACCTTCAGGAAGGTCAGGAGGTGACAGTTTCCTTCGACATCAATGCCCGTGAATACAATGGACGTTGGTACAATGATGTACGTGCTTGGAATGTAGTGGCAGCAACGCCCGCAGCTCCTATTGCTGCACAGCCTGCTGATGCCCAGCCACAAGCTGCTCCTTTCCCACCAGCAGATCAAGCTCCTGCACAGAACGCATTTGAGTCTGCACCAGACGATTCAAGCGACCTGCCTTTCTAATTTTTATATGAAGGGACTCAAAAGGGGTTGTGTCTTTTGACGCAACCCCTTATTTTATCTGATTTCACAAATCGTTCATGCCTCATCCTCTTATTCCCAATATAGCTTTTGGCTATTGATATCCCATTTGTGATCTTTCGGGAAATCATCACCTTCCCATGCCTTCTTGTTCGTCCACTTCTCGGCAGGATCTGTCCAGAAAGAGTCTGTTTCAGGCAAGCCCAAAGGTAAGAAAGCCAAGCTAGTCAAGTAGAGCGAACCATTATTGGTGTACCAATCCGCCACATTAGGATGAGGTCCCACAAAACCTATTGTCAGAAATCCTCCTTCATTGAAGTTTTTGCTCATTACCTTGGCATTTTTGTCAGGATTCTCCAACCGGCCATAGAACATCCTATTGGCAACAGCGGTGAGTGCAGCACGCACTTGTCCATTGTGCAGTTCTTGAGGCAGCTGTTTACGCCATGCCAGTTGTGCCAAAGGTTGCATGGTTGCCATTCGGTAAGGGATGCTTCTTCCCACTACTGGAAATGTTCCTTCTGGGGAAATGAGACGTTCCAAGATGACAGCCCATTTCTGCATCCGCTTCCTCACCTCTTCCAGACGGTTCTTGGCACCACGTATCTTTTCGTTGGTCTTGCTGAAAATCAGTTGATTGTTATTTGGCTGCTTGGCTGCAATCATCTCCAAGCACTCCACATACATCGGCTGAATGACAAAAGAATTATAGTAATCAAATGCGAAGGAAGGACCATCGCTGTAGATACCGTCACCAATATACCATTCTTCCACTTTTGCCAATCCCATCTTAATGCGATAGGCATCATAGGAAGCACCTACATACATCAGGAAGCCCTCCTCCATTGCCACAAACAACAGCCAATTCGTATATGGAGGGTCATATCTGCGTAATTTCTGTATCTCTTGGATGTAACGGTCTTTCGTCTCCTTCGGAAGTGGCACCCAAAGAGAATCGTAACCACGATACAGCCCCTCCACCACATAAGCAGCATCCACCAACGTCTGACCACCATTCTCCCATCCTAAACGGTCAGGTGATTGTGGATCAACCGCATTGATGATTGCTTGTCGTGTCCATGCACGCAGTTGCTTGCGTTTCGCACCTTCGGGAGAATCGTCATCTGGTAAGTTCAACCATGGAGCCACCCCTGCCAACAAACGGCCAAACGCCTCCATATACGCCACCTTCTTATCACGATTGTCCCATGTAGGAGAAAGTTCCAGGTTCTTGTTGCCATCCGTCGTGTCCATCACCTGCTGCAGCTTTCCCTCCGCCATATTCTTCATGACAGGTTCCGCCATTTGGTACATGATGTCCACCCACACCTCACGGTCAGTCTTCTGCTTACTCTTCGGAGCAGCAAATACACACAGCACTAAGCCGAACAACAGTAAGGCTGTACAGATTCTCTGTTTCATAAATAGGTTGTGAGTTTTCAGTTGTTAGTTATATCTTGCAAATTCTGTGACGAGGTCACCATTCATCAGCACAAGGCTGTCCGTCGTCAGTTGCATAATTTCAAACGTATCAACGACGGCAGGACCTTCATCACCCAATTTCTTGGGCGAATGGAGCAGCAACAAGCCGTCCTTTACTTCCCAAGAATCATAGTCAACCAGCATATTATATGTGGAAGCACGACCTTCTGAATCAAGTTCAAGGCTTTGTTCCCTGCCATCAGCTCCTCGTTGCGACCAGATATGCTGCAAGGAGGTGAGGTTCACTGCCACTGAGGCAAACACATCTTCCTTCGTGATATTATAAATTACCTCCAGTTCATCTCCCACAACGAGTCCACCCATCACATCCTGTCCGCTCTTGTTGATATACAGCGTGTCACCATCATCATTGATGAACTCTATGACATTCATCGAAGAGCCATCACCAATGATTCCATGGGCTTCGCGGATATTGGGTATATCGTGTACTGGCACCACCGTCACCTCTGGTGTCTGTGCAGGGTTTTTCTTTTCATCACAAGATAGCAGCAGCAAAGCAGCAAGTGCCATCAGCATTACATTTATTTTCTTCATGGTTGTTTCATTTATAGTTTTGTTGAGCAAAGGTAGTGCAAATTGAAGACAATACAAAATAAAAAAGAAAAAAAGCGTTGCAGTTCTTCTTCCGCAACGCTTTTTTCTATCTATGAATGTGTCTCTTACACCAAATGACGAATCAATTCCTCCTTGTCACCACAAAGCATATCAATAACTGGAATCTCAATCATCGTGTATGCACCTGGCTGCTGCTTCATGGAAGCACGAGCCACGTTGACCAGCACCTGAGCAGTCAAAGCAGGGTTGTTGATCTTCATGTCGAACTCAAACAACTGGTTGTGAGTTTTGCCAGAAACACCCTTGCGTACTAAGTTCACACCATGACCTACATCATTGAGGGCATCCACACAAGGAACTTGCTGTACGTGTGTCTCATCGTTTACGAAGTAAGGATCAGCCTTGATAGCAGCCTCTACAGTCTTGAAATCTGCACCTTCCTCCAACTCCACATACACCATACGGCGATGGATACCAGTACCAACTGGGATAGTCATAGACAAGGCGTCTTTCACGCCTGCAATGGCACGTACAGCCACAGAATGACCCATAGAACGACCAGGACCGAAATTGGTGTAGCTAACGCCCTTAGGTGCGAGGCTCTCCATCAGAGAACGAACGATAGAGTCAGAACCTGGATCCCATCCTGCAGAGATGATGGAAACAGCGTTGTTTGCCTTTGCCACAGCGTCGAGTGAACGACGGAGGTCAACAATCTGGGTGTGTATGTCGAATGAATCCACTGTATTGATGCCAAGTGCGAGGCACTGCTTTGCGTATTCCTCTACCTTACGAGTAGGAGTAGCAAGGATTGCCACCTGTACATCCTTCAGTTCAGTAATGTTCTTGACCACTGGATAATTAGCGAGTTCAGCAGGCTTATTAGCCTCTCCGTTGCGACGAACCACGCCTACGCACTCCACATCCTGTGAAGCCTCAATAGCTTCGAGTGTGTACTTTCCGATGTTGCCATATCCAACAATGGCGGCACGAATCTTATTCATAATTTTGTGTTGTTTTTAAGAAAGAGGGCAGCAACGTGCATGTTGCTGCCCTATCTTCTTGATTCTTTATTTTGTATTTTCCGATTCTCCTTCTTCAGCTTCTTTGATGCGGGCACCCATTACAAGGTATGCCGTAGGAGCTGCGATGAAGAGAGAAGAACTTGTACCGATGATAACACCCAGCATCATGGCGAAGGCGAAAGCACGGATGCTATCACCACCGAGCACGAAGATCACCAACAGCACGATGAATGTAGATACAGAGGTGTTGATGGTACGTGCGAGGGTGCTGTTCAATGCATCGTTGAAGATGCGCTGACGGTCACGGTTCGGATAGTTCTTGAACACTTCACGGATGCGGTCGAAGATGACCACCTTGTCGTTGATAGAGTAACCAATCACCGTCAGGATAGCACCAATGAACGTCTGGTCAACCTCCAGTGAGAAGCCAATCCAACCATAGCAGAGCGAGAACATACCAATCACGAGTACAGTATCGAGCGTCAAAGCCACGATAGAACCCACGGAGTATGCCACGTTGCGGAAACGGATGAGGATGTAGACGAAGATAACCACGATAGCGAAGAGCACTGAGAGCACAGCACCACGCAGGATGTCAGATGCAATAGCAGGACCCACCTTCTGAGAAGAAACGATGGAACCGCCCGCACGGTTGTCGCGATCGAGGAATGCCTCTTCTGATACAGCCTTATCTACCATACCGCCATCCACGAATGCCTGATAGAGCAATGACTCAATCTGAGCATCAGCAGCAGAGCTGTTGTCTTCAATGTTGAAGTTCGTAGATACGCGTACATTATTACCTTCTGTACCGATGGCAATCACCGTCACGTTGATAGCCTCACCATCAGGGTTGTTAGCCTCAAACTGCTTCACGATGGCAGCCTTCACTGCTTCTGGCTCCACCTGCTTCACAAACTCAACCTTGTAGTTGCGACCACCTGTGAAGTCGATTGACTGGCTCAAGCCACGAAGACCGAAGCTGACAAGCACAATCACGAGGAAGATACCGAAAGCGATGAATGACTTCTTGTAGTTACCCATGAAGTTGAACTTCGTGTCCTTCATCATGTTCTGAGAGAACTTCGTCGTGAACTTCAGGTCTTGCCACTTACCACGATTGAGGAAGTGCTCATAAGCGATACGAGTCAACCACACAGCGGTGAAGAATGAGCAGACGATACCGATAATCAGCGTTGTTGCGAAACCCTTGATAGGACCAGTACCGAAGTTATAGAGGATGACACCCGTAAGGATGGTCGTCACGTTTGAGTCGAAGATAGCTGAGAATGCGTTGCTGTAACCAGCAGACACAGCGGCACTGATATTCTTTCCGCCACGCATCTCCTCCTTCGTGCGCTCATAAATCAGCACGTTCGCATCCACTGCCATACCGAGTGTCAGCACCATACCAGCAATACCTGACATCGTCAAGGCAGCACCCAGAGAAGTGAGGATACCGAATGAGAAGAAGAAGTTGAGCATCAGGGCGCAGTTTGCCACCATACCCTCACGCACACCATACATCAGCACCATGTAAATCATCAGCACGATAAAAGCGACGATACAAGAGATGAAACCTGCCTGGATGGATTGAGCACCGAGGGTAGGACCTACGATGTCCTCCTGAATGATGCTGGCAGGAGCAGGCATCTTACCAGACTGAAGCACGTTTGCCAAGTCCTTGGTTTCTGTAGTCGTGAAGTTACCAGAAATCTGCGTGTTGCCACCGTCAATCTTGTTCATCACGTTAGGAGCGCTATACACGAGGTTATCGAGCACGACAGCCACACAGTGGTTCACGTTAGCCTCTGTGAGGGCAGCCCACTTACGAGCACCTTCCGTGTTCATCTTCATGGTCACGATTGGGTTGCCATACTGGTCAAACTCGTCTTTTGCTTCAGTCACCACTTCACCCTCCAGTGGAGCGCGTCCGTTAGGACCTGTAGTGCGAATAGCATAGAGCGCGAAAATCTTGCCAGCTTGGTCGTATGATTTCACACCCCACTTGAGAGAGAGGTCTGCTGGGAAGATCTGCTTAGCTACGTCTGAAACGAAAAGAGCATTGATTTCTGCAGTGTCAAGTGCCTGAGCCAAAGCCACCAAACAGCCGCTCTGTGCACCAGTTGGCTGCAACATAGAGAAGAGAGGATTTTCCTTCTTTTCTGCTTCCGTTGCCTTGCTTGCCTTCGCTGCATCTTCGCCCTTGTTCACCTGAGCCAACACGCTGGTAGTGCTCTTGCTGGAGTCAGCCTTTTCAGCCACCTCTTCAGCTTCAGCCACAGCTGTTGTATCTGCTGCCACAGTGTCATTAGCCACCTCAGCACCGTTACGCAGAGCTGCATTCAGCTGTGAGAGGTAAGGAGTCACCTGAGGAGCATCATAAGTCTCCCAGAACTCAAGGTTTGCGCTACCCTGAAGGAGTTTACGCACACGCTCTGGCTCTTTGATACCAGGGAGTTCCACCATGATACGTCCGCTCTGACCTTCAATCTTCTGGATGTTGGGCTGAACCACACCGAAGCGGTCAATACGTGTACGAAGCACGAGGAATGAGTTGTCAACTGCCTCGTCAACGCTTTCACGAAGAACCTTCTCCACGTCTGCGTCACTGCTGTTTGTGTTCACTTTGCCTTTCAGCTGCTGAGTGGCAAAGATGGTCGCAAGTGGCTTACCTGGAGCGTTCTTTTTATAAGCCTTGACAAAAAGTGTGATGAAATCGCTCTGACTTTCCTGAGCCTCCTTGGCTGCCTCATTGACAGACTTGAGGAAGGCTTCGTCAGTTTTGTGGTCTGCCAACGCCTTTACTACATCTGGCACGCTCACCTCAAGGATGACGTTCATACCGCCCTTGAGGTCAAGACCCAAGCCGATACCGGTTTCACGACAGTCCTTCAGTGTGTAGTTGCCCAGATAGAATGGAGTCGAGTTCAACGAATCCAAGTAAAGCTCAGCCTCCTGCTCTCCCATCTTTGCAGCCTTATCCTCCACATACTTGGTGACAAAGCCAAAAGAAAGGTAGAACAAGCAGATGAGAGTCAACGCCACTGCTAAAAACTTTACAAATCCTTTGTTTTGCATTTTGTTGAATGATTTAATATTTTGATTGTTATGTTCTATTCTATTTTCATCACTTTTCCAGCCCACAAAAGGCCTCAAAAAGAGGCGCGTCACACATATATTTATATATAACGCACGATGATTCAAGGTGCAAAGTTATACTTTTTTTTACAAACAGAACGAAAAACGGGATAAAAATATTCATTTAGAAGGTCTTTAAGTCCTTCTTTTACTCCAATTTGATAAAACAATAGATGGGATAATGGTCACTATCCTTGATGGAACTATCCACTTTGGCACCATACGCCTTGATGTTCGGGCTCACCAAAATGTGGTCAATACGGAAAAACATGCCCCCATCGTCGAAGCTGATGCCTGGGCCATTGCCGCTGCAGGTGTAGGCATCATCCAGTTCATCCATCAGGCGATGGTGAATATACGAAACAGGCGTAGAATTCAAATCACCACACAACACAATGTACTTTCCCCTGTTTTTCGCCACAAACGCTGCCACCGAATCCACCTGCATGCCACGAATGGAATCATGAGTCGTGATCTTCTCCGTCAGGCTCAGGTACTTCGACTCAGAGTCATTCTTTTCGGGGTGCTTGTAATTCTTGATGATAGACTTGTAGTCATTTCTATCTGCGGTGCTTAACCTGTAGGATTCCAGATGATTGTTGATCACCAGCATTGTGTCCTTCCCCACAAGCATTTCATACGCATAGGAGTGATTAGTGGTGGTGGGATAGTTTATCCTCGTCACCGACTCAATCGGGAACTTGGAGAAGCAGGCGATATAGTTATCTGTCTCCAGTTCATAATGGTGATAGGGATAGATCACCGAGATACTGTCAATAGCCTTGTCAACCACTGCTTTCATCGCCTCCTGCAAGCAGATCACATCCGCCCCACTCCTCAAAAGATACTGCATGATGGAGTTTTCCTCCCAATTGTCCGACTTATCCTTGCCAAAAGCCTCCACATTGTACGACAACACCTTCATGCTGCCAGCTGGAGGCTCACTCGGGATGTTGACTGGGAAATAAGCCCTCACGCTATTGGCACACAACGCCATTCCTAGCAACGGGAGCAGCACCCATTTCCACTTGAAAATCAGCCAAAATATCACAAAAAACGCATTCGAGGCAAGGAAAACGGGGAACATCAGCCCAAAATACGACCACTGAGGCACATCTTGAGGGGGCAGACACGACGTGTATGCACAAAAATTCATTGCCACAATCACCACCAGATTGATAGCAATGAAAATCGCCAATGGTATCGTCTTGAGCAGTTTCATTCCTCCCCTCTCATCGCCTTGCTGGCATTGAACAATGTCGCCTTCTCGCTCTCGGAGAGGTTCTGATAGCCATTCTTGCGAATCTTGTCAAGAATGCGGTCAATCTCCTCATTGTTCTGGTGCTTCTTTTCATTGTACTGATGGTCAGCATAGTTCGTCTCACGCACGTTAGTAACACGCATCTTTGGCGTGCGCTTGCCACCGAAGCCCTTCTTCATCTTTGACCAAAGGCCCTCATCCTTGTCATAGTGAGAGTCCTGCGTGGAAGAGGAATAGCTATAATATCCCCTTTGCTTTGACTGCTTGGCTTGCATCTTCCAGATGAACAAGATGATGGCACCCACCAAAATACCGCCGAGATGGGCAAAGTGAGCCACACCGTCAATGGATGTGATGCCAAGATACATTTCCACCAGCGTATAAAAACCCACCAGATACTTCAGCTTGATAGGGAACGGAATCGGGATGATGAACAACTTTGCGTTCGGGAAGAAGAAAGCCGCAGCAGCCATCACGCCATAGATAGCACCCGAAGCACCCACCAACTGAGCCGGATTGATGATGCCTATCCATGTCATTGCCTGATTCACCAAAGCGGCACCAATGCCACACAAAAGATAATACCACACAAAACGCTTCGTGCCCACCTGCTGCTCCACCGCATTGCCGAAAATCATCAACGACCACATGTTGAAGAACAAGTGCCACCACCCTCCATGCATGAACATGTAGGTGATATACTGATAAAGGGCAAAGCCACTGCTTCCTATCGGATGCAACGCATTAAAATCGCGGAACCAATTGGGGTTTCCATCCAATGAAAACATCGGAGTGACCCAATCGGTCAGGACATACAACACAACATTTATAATCAGGATTACCTTAACGGCAGGAGTCATTCTCATACAATCACTTCATTTTATTGATTACATCTCACTTATATATAAATTCCGCTGCAAAATTAGAGTTTTTCTTCCTATTTTAGGGCAAAAAACGAGAAAATACAAGTTTTTTTTGCTTTTTTCAACATTTTTTCGTGAATTTTGTTTGTTTACGAAAATATATCTCATATATTTGCAAGGAGTTTCGTTGGAAAAACACTCCGACCTAACCGAATACAAGCATTTTCACGAGGTTTTTATATAATTACCCCAATATAACTTTATTTTTTATAAACCTAAATTATTTAACTTATGAACAAGACAGAACTCGTAGGCTCTATCGCTGCTAAGTCAGGTTTGAGCAAGGCTGATTCAAAGAAGGCTCTCGACGCTTGTGTTGAGGCTATCGTAGAAGCACTCAAGGGTGGTGACAAGGTATCACTCGTTGGTTTCGGTACATTTGCTGTTGCAAAGCGTCCAGCTCGCCAGGGTATCAACCCATTGAACAAGAAGCCTATGTCTATTCCTGCTAAGAATGTAGCTAAATTCAAGGCTGGCTCTGACCTCGATGGCGCTATCAACTAATCTATTCTATCAAGGTACAAGAAGGGAGATACAACCGTATCTCCCTTCTTTTGCAATATGGAGTTTGCAAAATGAGCCTTTGAAGCCATGGGGGGTGGGGGATATTTTTCGAAAAAATAGCAACTTGAGAATGTTTTTTTTGCAAATCGGAAATAAAAAAGATACCTTTGTGACCGGAAGTGGAGAAAAAATTTCCTGTTGAAACCAAGAAAAATTGAGATTATAAAACAATCTATTAACTTAAATTAAAAAAACTATGATGAAGAAAAGTTTTCAATGGCTCAGTGTATTGGCACTGATGGTAATGAGCGCTCTTGCTTTTGTTGCCTGTGGCGACGATGGCGATGACAGCGGCAACAATGGCAACAACGGTAACGGTGGTACAGCCGACAATTCCAAGATCTTAGGCACATGGGTGGTCAAGCAGGTTTCTCCTGATGAAGGCCCCAAAGTTGGCACAGAAATGACATTCAATGCCAACGGATCGTTCACTTCTGGAGAACGTGACAGGGGCACATACACCTATAACAGTTCCACGGGTGCTTTCTCTGCAACGATGAACACAATGTCCATGTCAGGAACATTCCGCATCAGTTCTGATGGCAACACTTGCACAGGTAATGTTGTGGTTAGAGATGGTGAGCATTCCCAAACTCTCACAATGACCATGGTCAAGAAAGGCTCTGCAGCTGACGACAGCGGTGATGACAATGGCGACGATAATGGCGATGACAATGGCGATGACAATGGCGATGACAATGGTGATGATAATGGTGATGATAATGGCGGCGAAGACTACAGCGCTGACGTTCAGGATACTCGTATCGTGGGCGAATGGTATGTCACGATTGACGACGACACTCCATCGGCTGCAGGTAAAACTGCAAAATTCAACGCTAACGGCACTTGGTCTATTGGCAATGAAAGTGGTATATACAGCACTACAAGAGACACAAATGGTAACGAAGACCGTATCAGATTCTATCTGAAGGACAACAATGGTTATACTCTCAATGAGGGCAAACTGGTGTTGGTCAGCGAAGGCAACGTGCTCACCGGCTACTACTGGAGAAGCAGTAATAGCAATAACAGGTTGAAACTCAATATGAAGAAGGCTGGCTACACTTATCCTTCAGGTGGCATTAAAGGTCGTTGGAAGATGATATCTTCATCGGTTCAAGGTCCTCCAGTGGGTGAAGTGATGGTCTTCGGCAATAACAATGAGTTCTACATCGAGGGTGATGCACATTTCAACACCTACACATATTCTGCACCAACGTTGACTATCAATTTGAATGAGGACGGACCTATGTCAGGCAACCTGTCTATTTCTGGTAACACAGCTACCCTCCTGATGGACATGGGAGGTAAAACAGCTACCATTATCCTCAAAAAGCAGTAATTAAAAGTCCTTCCTATCAACAGGAACTGAACAACAGGGCGGGTGCCACAGAAAGTGGTCATCCGCCTTTTTCATTGAAATCAAAAACGTCCCACGTCCCTTTGTCCCATCGTCCCATTAAGCACCATTCGGAAAACGGAAAATAGAGAGAATAGAATTTTATAATATAT